>JAGQPT010000176.1 GCA_020426575.1 Planctomycetales bacterium | reverse complement strand
GGCTACGCGCCGTTTCGTCAACTGCCCGTGGGAAGGTTCGACGGCGTGATTTGTACTGACGTGCTCGAGCACTGTCCCGAGGACGACGTCCCCTGGATTCTGGGCGAGATTTTCGCGTTTGCCCGCAAACTGGTGTTCTGCAACGTCGCCTGCTATCCGGCACAGAAACGGCTGCCCAACGGCGAGAACGCCCACTGCACGGTGAAGTCGCGGACGTGGTGGCGCGAGTTGGTCAGCCAGATTGCCGCCGACCATCCGGCCGTCTTTTACGAAATCACATTGAGCACGCCCACGACGCTGCCCGACGGTCGCGCGGGCGTCGAGAAGGAACGCCTGCGTCCCGCACAACGCTAACGCATCCGCCCAGTTCGTGTGCCGACGGCGGGGCGACCCCAAGCGAAGACGCGATCGCGGCCAAAACGACGACACCTGAGGGCGACAACAGAAAGGACACCACAATGTTGAGAATCTTCATCGGCTGGGACTCCCGGTTTCCCGAGCCCGCCGACGTGCTCAAGTACAGCCTGGAAAAACACTCGACGATTCCGCTGGAGATTCGCTACCTACGGCTGACGGACTTGAACTTCGACCGCGCCGTCGATCCGTTGGCGTCGACCGAGTTCACCTACACGCGGTTCCTGGTGCCGCACTTGTGTGAATTCGCAGGGACGGCCTTGTTCTTGGACAACGACATGCTTTGCCTCGGCGACGTCGCTGAACTGGCAGCGCTGCCGATGGACGAGTACGCCCTGCGGGTCGTCAAGCACGACTATCAACCAACCAACGCGACGAAGATGTACGGCTGTCCGCAGACGGTCTATCCGCGGAAGAACTGGTCGAGCATGATGTTGATGGACTGCGGCAAGCTGCGTCTCTGGGCCAAGCAGGTCATCGAGGTGGCCAGCGGCGCGTATTTGCATCGCTTCGAGGACATTCCGGACGAGCAGATCGGCGACTTGCCCAAGACCTGGAACACGCTCGACTGGATGGACGCCTCGACGAAGCTGATCCACTACACGAACGGCGGCCCCTGGTTCGAGGAATATCGTGACCACCCACACGCCGACGTCTGGTACGCGATGCGCGACGAGATGAAGGCGGCTCGGAGCCGAGCGGTTCCGCGTCCCCACGTCGCGGCACCGATTGCGTCGTTGGTCGTCGACCCCGGTGCCGGGCAGACAGTGTGATCGCGGCAGATGTATCCGGCGTCCACGGTGACCTTCAGCGGACGGCCCGACCGACGATGGTCGAGCCGTCCGCTTTCTTTTTGGGGATAACTTTGTCCGCTGGGTGTCCGGGACGATTCCCTGCGTGGCACGACGTCGGTGAAGGACCGCCCCTTTGACGGGTCGCACGGCTCGGCCCTATCATGACGGTTTCCGCGTGGCCAACGTGCGACGCGCCCCGAACACTTCAGCGCCCCGGAGCCGACCGGTGACGACGACTCGACAGTTGATTCGCGTGGGACACAGTCCCGACCCCGACGACGCCTTCATGTTCCACGCCCTGGCGAACGACAAGATCGACACGGGCGAATACACTTTCGAGCATGAACTCGTCGATATCGAAACGCTCAACCGCCGCGCCCTGGAAGGCGAGTTGGAACTCACGGCCGTCAGCCTGCACGGCTATGCCTACCTGACGGACAAGTACGTGCTGTGCCCATGCGGTGCGAGCATGGGCGACGGGTACGGCCCGATGGTGATCGCCCGCGCGCCGCAATCGCTCGACCAGGTGCGCACGGGGACGATCGCCGTGCCGGGGACGCGGACCACGGCGTACCTCGCGCTGCGACTGTGTCTGGACCACGACTTCCGGTACGTCGTCGTACCGTTCGACGAGATCATCGCGGCCGTGGAGGCCGGGGCGTGGCAAGGCCAGCCGATCGACGCGGGCTTGATCATCCACGAGGGACAACTGACGTACGCCGACCGCGGGCTCGAGCTGATCATCGACCTGGGCAAGTGGTGGCTGGAGGAGACCGGCTATCCGCTGCCGCTGGGTGCCAACGCGCTGCGTCGCGACCTGGGGCCCGAGGCCTGCCACGAGGTCAATCGTCTGCTGAAGCAGAGCATCGAGTACGCACTGGCGCATCGCCTGGAAGCGCTCGACTATGCAATGCAGTTCGGTCGCGACTTGAACCCTGACCGGGCCGACACCTTCGTGGGCATGTACGTGAACGACTGGACACTCGATTTCGGCGAGCGGGGCCGCGAGGCGGTCCGTCTGCTGTTGAAGCGGGGCCACGAGGCGGGCGTGATTCCCCACGACGTCGAGCCCGAGTTCGTCGACTGACGGGCGCGCACGTCGGCATAGACTGCGTCGAAACCTCTGCAACCAACAGCAAAGGCGAACCAGTGTGAACACGCTGCCGATGCGAACCCGCGGTTTCCGATCCGGCAGGATCAGCACGTTGCTGTTGGCCGCCGTGGCCGGCGTGTTGATGTTGATCGTGCTGATGTCAGTCGTGGTGGCCGTGCTGGGGCCCGTCATGGCCTCGGCCATTGTCGTCTTCGTCGGCGGATTGTGCACGCTCGTGTTGTTGCATTACGTCACCTGGGGATGGTGGCTCGGCAACATAATCCGCCGCGACGTCGAGGCCGAAGAAAGGCTGGCCGACGGACAAACTCAAGCGGGGCCCAGCTCGGCAACCGACGCACCCGAATGATTTCGCGGCAGGCGCGTCGCGGCTGCCCGACTCTTGAACGCCTTCGCCACTGTGCGGAAGCTTGACCGACGTACCGACGTTCAAACACGTCTTGGGCGTTCAGCCGAAATACTCCGGCGCGTTGCCCGGCTTCCACTTGATGTTGCAGCCGATGCTGGGCGTCTGGTCCGCGGGGACTTCGTCACCGGCCAGCACGGCGTCGAGCGCCGCGCGGAGATCGGCACCGTTGACCGGCAGTCCGCTATCGGGGCGGCTGCCGTCCATCTGGCCGCGGTAGACGAGCTGCTGCTGACCGTCAAAGACGAAGAAGTCGGGCGTGCAAGCGGCTTTATAAGCCTTGGCCGTTTCCTGCGTTTCGTCGTACAGGTAGGGGAACGTGTAGCCGCGCGACCGGGCCTCGTCGGCCATCGCCGCCGGCGAGTCGTCGGGGTAGTTGTCCGCGTCGTTGGAATTGATCCCCACGACCGCGACCCCCTTGGCCTGGTAGTCGCGCGCCAGCGCGGCTAGGCCCGCCGCAACGTGTTTGACATACGGGCAATGGTTGCACATGAAGACAACCAGCAGGGTCGGGGCGTCGGCGAAATCGGCCAACGAGACGGTCTGGCCGTCAACGTTCGGCAATGAAAAGTCGGGTGCCGACGTTCCCAGGGGCAACATCGTGCTGGGGGTGAGTACCATGAGCTTTCCCTCCTGCAAAAATCCACGAGCGGACGGTTCGATGCGCATCCTAACAGACGGCGCGACGCACGATCAATTGCCCAGGCGGAACAACCGCTTGGCATTGCGCGTCGTTTGCGCGGCAAAATCCTCAAGCGTCATGCCGCGCAACTCGGCCAGGCACTCGGCCGTGTGCTCGACCAACGCCGGTTCGTTGCGGCGGCCCCGCCGCGGGTGCGGCGCTAGATATGGTGCATCGGTTTCGATCAGGATGCGGTCATCGGGAATCGTGGCAGCCACTCTGCGCAGTTCGTCCGACTTTTTGAACGTCACCATGCCCGCGAAGCTCACGTACAGGCCGAGTTCGACGCTTTCGGCCGCTCCGGCCGCCGTGCCGGTGTATGAATGCATGATCCCGACCAGTGGACCGCGACAGCGGGCATCGCGGAGCATGGCGAGGATGTCGGCTTCGCAGTCGCGCAGATGAACGATAAAGGGCAGGCCCGTTTCTTGCGACAAGCGGACGTGCCGATCGAAGTAGTCCTGTTGCACGTCCCAGGGAGCATGGTCCCAGTAGCGGTCCAGCCCGGTTTCGCCGATGGCCACGATGCCTCGTTCGGCGGCGTCGCCCGCCCGGGCAAGCGCCACGATCGCGTCCCAGTCGTCCACGGCGACTTCGCCGGTGTAGTTCGGCTGAATGCCGACGGCGGCGTAGACGCCTTCGTAACGAGAGGCCAGGTCGACACAGGCGCGGCTCGAAGTGGCAGTGACGCCCACGGCGACAATGTTCGTAACGCCCGCTGCCTGCGCCCGGGCGATCACGTCGTCGCGGTCTTCGTCGAACTCCCCCTGGTCGAGATGGGCGTGGGTGTCGAAGAACTCCATGCCGAGTCGCTCCACGGCTTAGAAAGCGGCGCACCTGCGGGCTGTTTGAGCGGAAACGCTCGAGTTCGCGCCGCCGATCACGTTCAGGCGGCCGCCGGAGCGACGAGTTCCTCGAGCGCCTCGAGGTGGGCCTTTTCGGAACCGAGGATCTCCTCGGCGAGTGCTCGCGCCGCCGTGCCCGTTTCGAGCGCCGCCACGCACGCTTCCACGGCCGGTACGATCCGCCGTTGCCGCTGCACGAGTTCGATCAACAGGTAGTCGACCGAGAGCATCTGCATGTCGGTGAACGCGATCGGATAACTGCCGAACTCGGGACGGTCACCGAGTTGCTGGATCATCTGAACCAGTCGGGCCGTGTACTCGCGCTGGTCGAGCGTGATGTTTTCGATCGTCTCGGCGGCCTTTTCGGCGCCGGGGCCACGCCAGGGGCTCGTTTCAGCGACGAACATGGGGAGCGACCGATATTCGATCAGCAGCAGACGGTTGAGCGTATTGGCGGCGGCTTGCGTCATTGGTCCGATCAAGGCTCTCGATTACCCCAAACAGTGTTTACCCCGACACGCCAGCAATTAGAACACCAAAGTGTTGGCGGCCATCTGCACCCATTCGTTCAGTTCGTTCCACCAGAGCCCAAGTACGACCACTGGCACGGTCACGGCGACGACGTACATGCTTGGCAGGAAGGGCACGTACACGGGCAGCCGGCTTTCCGGCTCCGGGTCGATGCACATCACTTTGACCACGCGGATGTAGTAAAACAGACTGACGGCCGTGTTCAGGCCGGCGACGACCAACAGTCCATACAACCCGGCCTGCGCCAGCGAGGCGAACACGGCGAACTTTGCCACGAAGCCGGCAAAGAACGGCAGGCCGATCAGGCTGATCAGGGTCATCGTGAAGCAGACGACCAGGATCGGGCAGGAACGGATCAAGCCGGCGTAGTCGGCAATCTCTTCGGAGCGGATGGAATTGCGGATGAAGGCGATCAGCGAAAACGCCATCAGGTTCATGAACAGGTAGACGATCGCGTAGAAGGCGACCGAGGCAACCGCCGTCTTGGCGTCGGTGGGAGAGTCGGCCAGCATCACCAGGCCGGCCGAGACGGGCATCATCATGTAACCGGCGTGCCCAATCGCCGAGTAAGCCATTAGTCGCTTGATGTTCGTCTGACCATAGGCGGCCAGGTTGCCGAACGTGCAGGTGAGCGCCGCGATCACACCGATCAGCCCAGCGATGAAGCCGCGCACCGGCGCCAGAGTGTCAGCCGGTTTAGCGGCCTCGGCGCCATTTGCGTCGCCGTCGGCGACCAGCATGAGGTTGCTGTCAGGGGCTTTTTTTGCCGCAGCCGTCGATACAAGCAACAGTTTCGGTGCATCGGCTACTTCGACCGCGTGGGCGGCCACGGGTTCCGTTTCTGGAACCGGTGGCGGCAGGTGCGAAAAGCCAAAGGCGACACGGACGAGGATCGCCGCAGCGGCCGCCTTCGAGGCAATCGACAAATAGGCATTCACCTCGGCGCTGGCACCTTCGAACACGTCCGGACACCAGAAGTGGAACGGCACGGCCGACAGCTTGAACGCGATGCCGACCGACAGCATCAGTCCGCCGAGAATCACGGCAGCGAGTCGGCCACCGACGAGTGTGCCGTCGCCGAGCATCGTGGACAATTGGGTGGCGATCGTAGGCAGGTGCAATGAACCGGTGGCACCGGCGATGAGGCTGATGCCGTAGAGCATCACACCGGCGGTGCCGGCGCCGAAGACCGCGTACTTGATAGCCGCTTCGCTTGATTTCCGCCGGCCTTTGAGGTGGCCCGAGAGCACGTACGACGGCAGGCTGGCCATCTCGATGCCGAGGAACATCATGAAGAGATGGTTCGAAGCCACCATCAAACACATTCCCACTACGCCACCGAGCACCAGCGTGAAAAAGTCAGGCGCGTCGATGCGATCGGGGATGCCCGACAACTTCGTGAAAATGATGAACAGCACGAGGAACACGAGCAGCAGCGTGCGGAAGTGCGCCGAGATGCCGTCGTGGATCAACAGGCCGGTAAAGGTCTCGGCCGTGGGGTGGTCCTGCATGAACTGCTTCAGGTCCGGAGCCCCGAACAACGGACAGGCGTAGTAAAGCGCCACGGCCGAGCCGATCAGCGCCAACCATGCCACGTCGAACCGCGGCTCACGTTGAAATATCCGCACCAGGAGCATCAACACGATCGTGCCCGAGAGCACGATTTCCGGCATGAACACTGGGATGCTCAGGTCGAGCGTGTTGGCGAAAAACGAATTTACCAGTTCTGGAAAGGTCACCGGCGAGGTCTTTCGATTTGTTACGGATGTTGCGTTGTGCGATGAATCGGGTGGTCCGTTGCGGGGCCGGCCCGCAGCCTGGGGCGATTAGTCGACGGCACGCGCGAGTGCCAGGGGCGCGGCCCGTTCAGCGGACACAGCACGCGCGGCGGGCGTTGCGGCCGGCGCGCCGGTATCGGTGGGCGCGACCAGCGAAAGTTGCCCGACGGTGCCGTCCTGTTTTTCGGCGACCGGTCGGGACGGGCGATCCTGATCGGCCGATTTTGCTGCCGCCGCTTCTTCGGCTGCCTTTTCCGCTGCCAGCCGCGGCGTCTTCACGTCGCGCGTCCACTCGGCCAACTCCTGCACCTGGGCATTGATCGTCGGCGTCATGTAGTCGAACACGCAGCGCGGATAAACGCCGAAGAGGATGGCAAACACGATCAGCGGCCAGGCAATCGCCTGTTCACGGAGGGTGATCGGCGTGAGGGCGTCACCGTGCGGGCCCTTGTACTCGGGGCCGAGGTAAACGCGTTGGATGGCCCAAAGGATATAGCCGGCGGTGAGGATCACGACCGAAGCGGCGATCACGGCCAACACGTGGCTGTAGTTCCAAACGCTCAGCGTGACGAAGACTTCACCGATGAAGCCGCAGAGGCCGGGAAGCCCCAGACCGGCGAAGAAGATCGGCACGGCCAGGCCGGCATAGAGCGGCATGCGGCGGAACAGTCCGCCGAATTCGTTGAGGTTGCGATGATGGACGCGGTCATAAATCACGCCGACCATAAAGAACATGCCGGCGGAGCTGACACCGTGGCCAATCATCTGGAACATGGCGCCGTTGACGCCCATCGACCAGTATCGCCAATCAAAATTCGTCGGTGCCCAGGCGCTCCAGACGCCGAGGCCGAGTACGACGTAGCCCATGTGGCTGACCGAGCTGTAGGCGACCAGGCGTTTGAAGTCCGTCTGCGCCATGGCGGCAAAGGCACCGTAGACCATGCTGAGCACGCCGATGCCGCACACCAGGTAGGCCAGGTCGAAGCCCGCATCCGGACAGATCGGGTAGCAGATGCGGATGATGCCGTAGCCGCCCATCTTCAGCAGCACACCCGCCAGGATCATCGAAATTGGCGTGGGGGCCTCGACGTGGGCGTCGGGAAGCCAGGTGTGCAGCGGCACGACCGGCACCTTGATGACGAAGCCGATAAACAGCAGCAGGAAGGCCCACCACTGCAGCGAGTAGCCGAAAAGCAGCGGCGCGTCGAACAGGTCGGTGTGCTGGCCCATTTGCATCAAGGCGAGCAGGTTGAAGGTGTGCATCTCGGCACCTTCCGCAGCCGCTTGTTTGGCGGTGAGGACCTCGTCGACGTTGGCGACGTGGGCCGCGGCGAGTTGCGGTTCGTCGAGTTGGCGCAGGTCGCTGGCGAAGTAGAGCATCAAGATCGCGATCAGCATGAACACGCTACCGAGCAGCGTGTAGAGGAAGAACTTGATCGCGGCGTACTCGCGGCGCGGCCCGCCCCAAACGCCGATGAGAAAGTACATCGGCAGCAGCATCACTTCCCAGAAGATGTAGAAGAGGAAGAAGTCGAGCGCCAGGAACACGCCCAACATGCCCGTCTCCAGCAGCAGGAAGAGGATGCAGAAGCCTTTGACCTGTGTCTTCACCGACCAGCTTGCCCAGAACGAGAGCACGCTGAGGAAGGTCGTCAGGATCACGAGCGGAAAGCTGATGCCGTCCATGCCCATGAAGTAGTAGATGTTGAACGACGGTATCCAGGGGATGTTAAAGACGTTCTGCATCGCCGCCTGCCCCATCTCGAACCGAATCGACGCTTCGCCATCGTCGGCGGGTATTGCGACGTAGACCGTCAGCGCGAACACGGCCAGGGTGACGGCCAAGGTGATCAGCCGGATGGCTTCGACCTTGTCCCGGGGGACCAGCAGCAGGCCGAGGGCTCCCAGTGAGGGGAGGAAAACGATGAGGCTGAGGATGGCGACTTCGTATGACATGTCTCGTTGGTTCCCTAAGTCGGGCGGCGCCGGAGCGGGTCGCCCTGTTTCGTCGTATGTTCAGTGTCGTCGTGAAACGTGGATGGTACGGTGGTTGGCCGACTTGGGGGCCGGCGGTTACTTGCGTGCCGATGACTATTTGAACGCCGTCGTGATCCCCAGTCCCCAACTCAACCAGCCCAGGTATTCGCTGAGCACGAAGATTGCCGCCGTGCCGGCGACGATCCAGACCACGTACGTCTGCAACCGGCCGTTCTGCACGCGCCGCGGCGCCAGGCCGGACGAATAAATGCAACTGGCGGTGCGGTTCACCAACCCGTCGACGACGTACTTGTCGATCAGGCCGTCGATGTCGGCGATGCGGCGGACGCCGAGGGCCAAATTGTTGATCAGGCCGTCGATCAGCGTGCGGTCGATGTTAGCGATCGTGCGGCTGACGAAATGGACGGGCCGCACGAACACGGCGTCGTACAGTTCGTCGAACATCCATTTGTTCCACAACCACCAGTAGATCAGCTTGAAGCGCTGACGGACTTCGTTGGGATCGAGCGCGCCGACGCCGTAGAACGCCACGGCCAGCAACAAGCCGAGCATGGCCGTGCCGCTGGCGATCAAGGTGGCGGGGACGTGGATGTCGAGTTCGTGCGAGAGCAGTTCATTGGGAATGACGAGGTTGTCCATCAGCACGCCGCTCCAGACTTCGCCGTCGCCGGGCAACATGCCTGTTGGGCGGGCCTGTTCGAGCATGTTGTTGAGGCTGAGGTTCGTCAGCGGCACGGGCCAGGCGACGATCGTTGCGAACACGGCCAGCACGACCAACGGCATGTACATGACCTTGGGCGACTCGTGGGCGTGCTCGTAGACGTGATGATTGCGCGGCTCGCCGGCGAACGTCATGAACCAAAGGCGGAACATGTAAAAGGCCGTGATCGCCGCGCCGCCGGCTGCCGCGTAAAACGGCCAGGGATGCGAGGGGTTTGCCTGCCAGAACAACAACGACTGGGCGACGATCGAGTCTTTCGAATAGTAACCGCTGAAGCCGACGACAAACGGGATAGCGGCACCGATGATGGCCAAACAGCCCACGAGCATTGTGTAGGCCGTCCAGGGCATCTTCTTGCGCAGGCCACCCATCTCGGTCATCTCGTTGGTGTGGCAGGCGTGGATCACCGAGCCTGAGCACATGAACAACAGGCTCTTGAAAAAGGCGTGCGTCACGAGGTGGAACATGCCGGCGACCCAGCCGCCCACGCCAAGGGCCAGCATCATGTAGCCGAGTTGGCTCACCGTCGAATAAGCCAGCACGCGCTTGATGTCGGTGGCCGTGATCGCGATCGTGGCCGCGATGAACAGCGTGACGGCACCAACGTAGGTGATCACCAGCAGCACTTCAGGCGTGAACACGGGATAGAAGCGTCCCACGAGGTAGACACCGGCCGCGACCATCGTGGCCGAGTGCACCAACGCCGAGACGGGCGTGGGCCCTTCCATCGCGTCGGGCAGCCAGACGTGCAAGGGGAACTGGGCGCTTTTGCCCACGCAGCCACAGAACACGCCGAGCCCGGCGATCACCAACAGCCAGTAACCGTAGCCTTCGCTGCGCCATTGGTCGATTGCCGCGGCGCTGGGCTGTGCGCTGGCAGCGGCTTCGGTGGGCGGCGCCGACAGCACGGCTTCGTTGATTTCGTCGGCAGCGGCGGCCGTGACCATGCCGGCCGGGACGATGAGTTTGTGGCTATGGTCGGCTGGTCGCACCAGGCTGAAGATGCCGGGCTGCGTCTGCCCGTCGACAACCTGGTCGCCGAAGGCGAACGTGCCGAGGCTGGCCCACAGCGCCATCAAACCGATGATGAAGCCGAAGTCACCGACGCGGTTGACGATGAACGCCTTGTTGGCGGCGGTCGAGGCCGAGTGCCGCTCGAAGTAGAAGCCGATCAGGAAATACGAACAGATGCCGACGAGTTCCCAGAAGACGAACACCATGGCGATGTTGCCCGCGTAGACCAGTCCCAACATGCTGAAGCAGAACAGCGAGAGATACTGGAAAAAGCGGTGGAAACGGCCAGGGCGGTGCAGCGGCTGGCCATCCGCGGTGGGGGCCAACGGGTCGGTGTAGTCGTGCAACTCGTCGTGCATGTAGCCGATCGCGTAGAAGTGGATGCACGAGGCGATCAGCGTGACCATCGTGAACATCACGACGGTGAGGGTATCGATGTAATAACCGATGTCGATCCGTAGCGAGCCGAACTCGCCCAGCGAGTACCAGGTTCCCACGATGGGCGTGGGCGCGGTGTATGCTTCGGCCGCCGCGTGGTCGCCGGCGTCGTTTTGGTGTCCGGCTTCGGCACCGTCCGCATCAGCGTGTGCGTCGTCGCTGGGATCAGCCGAGTCGTCGGCCAGGAAGGCGACGGCATGAAACGGCGTCGACCCATTGCCGGTAGCGTGCTCGCCGGCGGGAATATCGTGCTCGGCGTCGTGGTGCTCAGCTTCGTGGTGGCCGCCGGGGTGGTGCGGCTCGGGCAGCGGGTTGGCCACCAACCAGATCATCAACGAGGTGGCCGACAGCACGAAGCCAATGAGGATCGCCGAGGTGGCAACGCCAGCGGCGGCCGAGCCGGCTTTTCCCATACGAGGACCGGCCAAAACGATCGTGACGAACGAGGCGAGCGGCAGCAGCCAGGCGGCGCCCAGCAGTATCGGAATTATGGTATTGGCGTCCATCAGCCCTTCAGTTCATCCGCTTCGTCGACGTCCACGGTGCCGTGGTTGTTGTAGAAGTTCAGTACGATGGCCAGCGCCACGGCCGCTTCGGCCGCCGCCAGCACAATCACGAATATCGCCACCACCTGGCCGTCGAGCCCCAGGGCCAGGCCCCGGTCGGCCCGCAGCGCCGGCTGGCTGAACGCGATGAAATTGACGTTCGCACCGTTGAGCACCAGTTCGATGCCCATCAGCACTCCCAGTGCGTTGCGCTTCGTCGTCATGCAGATCACGCCACAGACGAACAGCACGGCACCCACGAGCAGGTAGTGCGCGGCACCGACGGGTTGGGCGAGAAACTGCATCATGCTGACGTGTACCGGGACGGTTGGGTCGTGTATGGCGAGTTATGCTCGGCTCGAGGTTGTCGATCGGGCGAGCGGTCGTGGTCAGGTGGATCGCGTGTCACTGCGTTTTTTCGTCCGCGCCAGGTGCGCCGCGCCGATGAGCACGACGAGCAGGTGGACCGAGACGATTTCAAACGGCAACAGATACCCCGACATGCCGCCCTGCAGCACTTGCTGCTGAGCGTCGGGCTCGTTGCCGCCGTTGAGCTTGTCGACGCGGATGCCGAGCAGTGCGTTGCCGATCGGTGTGGCCGTGGCCGACGGTTGGGCGAAGGCGAGCTGGGTCTCGGCAAGCTGCTCCTCGGTCGGTCCCATCCAGTCACGCACGCCCAGCGCGGTGTAGGTGAGCAGGGCCAATAGTCCCACGCCGGCCACGACGCCCAACAGCCAACTGTCGCCGCGGCTCTTGAGCATTGTGTAGGGCCCCTGGTTGGTAAGCATCACGCCGAAGATCAACAGCACCAATGTGCCGCCGACGTAGATCATCAATTGCATGGCGCCGACAAAGTCGGCACCAGCGAGGAAGAACAACCCTGACGTGGCGGCCAGCGATAGGATCAGGTAGAAGGCCATCCGCACGATGTTGCTCGACAGCACCACGGCGATCGCAAACGCACAAGCCACGAGCGAAAACAGCAGGAAGAAGAACGTGTGCCAATTGATTGCGTCCACGGTCAACGACTCCTTGCCCGGCTCGAGGCGAACGTGGCAATCGACAGCGGTCCGGACGGTGTCGACGCGGCGGCTGCCTCGCCGTCAGCGGCAGCAGCAGCGACGTCGCCGGCGTGTTCTTCGGCCGGTTTGTTGTCGCTACCTTCTCCGGCGGCGCCTTCAGCATCTTCTGTGGCGGGGGTGAGGTCGCTGAGTTCGACTCGTTGGGCCGACACGCCGCGCACCGTGCCGTAGGGCGTGCCCCGCAAGCCGGTCACGCCACCAGGAAAGGTGTAAGTCCACAACGTGGCGCCGAGGAACATCACGGCGGCAATCGGCGTGCAGTATTTCAAACACATCGTCATCACCTGGTCGATCCGCAGCCGCGGCACGGTCCAGCGAACCCAAATCATCACGGTGACGCCCAACACGCTCTTGAAAACGAAGTTGAGCATGCCGAGAAAGCGACCGAGGTAGCCGGCCAGTTCGCCGTTGGCGTCGGTGAGTCCGAGCAGGTCCGCAAGCGGAATCGGCCCGTTCCAACCGCCGAAAAACAGGATCGCCGCCAGGCCGCTGACGATGAACATCGAGCCATACTCGGCCATGTAGAAGATCAGCCAGCGAAAGCCGGAATACTCAGTATGGAAACCCGCGACCAGTTCGCTTTCGGCCTCCGCTAGGTCGAACGGCGCCCGATTCACGCTGGCAATGCCGCAGGTGAAGTAGACGAAGAAGATCACGAACGTGAAGGGATCGTGGAAAATGAACCAATTCGTGAAGAGCCCTTCCTGCATGCGGCCAATGGCGACGAGGTCCATCGTGCCGGCGATCATCACGGGGACGACAACGCACATGCCCAGGGGGACTTCGTAGCTGACGACCTGGGCGGCTTCGCGCATCGCGCCGAACAGCGACCACTTCGACGCCGAGGCCCAGCCGGCGAGGATCACGCCGAAGACTTCGAGGCCCAGCACGGCGAGGATGAAAAACACGCCGACGTCGAGCCACTGCACGACCCAGCCGTCGCTAAAGGGCAAGGCGAGAAAGACGGTGAACGAGGCACAAAAGCCAACGTAGGGCGCGAGCCGGAACAGCATCGCGTCGGCTTCTTGAGGCCGCAGGTCTTCTTTGGTGAGCAGCTTGAGTCCGTCGGCCAACAACTGCAACCAGCCGAACATGCCACCGACGCGGGTCGGGCCAAGTCGGTCTTGAATCCGTGCGGCGGCCTTGCGCTCGACCCAGACAAAAAACATCGCGCCGACAAGCGGCACGTGCAGCAGGATCACGCACTGAATCAACCCCGTGACCAGTTGGGCGAGCCAGCTCGGCAGGTATGTCGAAAAGAACTCGGCCACGGGTAATGGGTCCGTTGGGTGGGCAAGCGGCGGTTGAAGCGGCAGGCGACGCCGACCGCCAAAAACGTCTGAGTTTTAGATCGTGAAATATTGCACAGGCTCATGCGGACGTACAAGCCCCTGCGACCTGTTTTTCGAGAACGCGGCGTTTCCAGACGAGCGGCGACGCGTTTTCCGACGGCATTGCCTCGCGAGAAATGCCGCGCCGGCGCGCAGCGGCCACCGATGACGTCGCGCGGACTACGGTCCTGCGCCGCGCCTCGGCTCAGCGATCGATTTCGCCCATCACGATGTCCAACGAACCGACAATCGCCGGTACGTCGGCCAGCAAACAGCCGCGACACAATTCGTGCGTCACCGACAAATTGGAGAAACAACTGCTGCGGGCACGGACCCGCCAGGGGATGGCTTCGCCGCGGCTGACGATGAAGAAACCCATCTGTCCCTTGGGGCACTCGGTTTCCAGGTAGGCTTCACCCTTGGGCAGCTTCTGGTTCAACTTCACCGGTACACAATGCGAACCAGTCGCCGTGCGGTAGCGATCGATGGCCTGGCGAACCAGGTCGATCGACTGGATCACCTCGAGCATCCGCACGTAAAACCGGTGCCAACAGTCACCCAGCACCGCGGTCTTGGGAATTGCGGGGTATTCGTGGTCCTTCGGGTAATGGCCATCCTTTTCGACGATCACTTCAAAGGCGTAGCCGTCATACATTTCGGTGTACCACTGTTCGCCATCGCGGCGCAGATCCTGGTCGACGCCGCTGCCACGTAGTACGGGGCCGGTGCAGCCGAAATCGATCGCCGTCGCGGCCGACATCACGCCGATGTTGGCGGCACGGCGGACGAAAATCGCGTTTGTCGTCAGCAGCGTGTGATACTCAGTGATCACGGGTAGCAGTTGGTCGAGGAAGGCCTCGCATTTCTCGAGCCAGGTGGCCGGCAGGTCGTGTGTCGCGCCTCCCACGGTCAGGTAGCTGTACGTGAGCCGTGCTCCGCATGCCTCCTCGAACAGGTCGAGGATCTTCTCCCGTTCGCGAAAGGCGTAAAGAAACGGGCTGAACGATCCCAGGTCCAGGCCATAGGTCCCCATGCCCACCAGGTGGCTGGCGATGCGGTTCATCTCGGCAATGATCACCCGCAGGTGCTTGGCCTTTTCGGGGATTTCGAGGTTCATCAGCTTTTCGACCGCCAGGGCCCAGCCGAGATTCATGTTCATCCCGGCCAGGTAGTCCATGCGGTCGGTGTAGGGGACGAACTGACGGGGGGCGAGGTTTTCGCCGATCTTTTCGGCACAGCGGTGCAGGTAACCGATGTGCGGCACGGCCTCAGAGACGATTTCACCGTCGGTACGCAGGACGAGCCGCAGCACGCCGTGGGTGCTGGGATGCTGAGGGCCCATGTTGATCAGCATCTCGTCCGTGCGGACGTCGTACTCGATGATGCGGGGGTCGTCGGCAAACGCGGTGCCGGTTTGAGTTGCCATTTCAGACGTTCTCTGGTGTGTTGGAATCTGCATCGACTGAAAAGCCGGTGGTCAGCCAGGCTCAGCGGCCGCGGATGCCGTGGTACTCCAGCGGCATTTCGTAGTCCTTGCGCAAGGGATGGCCCACCCAGTCCTCGGGGCAAAGAATCCGCCGCAAATTGGGGTGACCGACAAAATTCACACCCGAGAGGTCGTAGACCTCGCGTTCGTGCCAGTCGGCCGTCCGCCACACGCCCGCGACCGACGCCAACTCGGGCAATTGGCCTTCCTCGTCATTCTGCCAGCGGGGCAACTTGACCTTGAGCACGAGGCTGACCTTGTTCGGCACACTCCAGAGGTGGTACACGACCTCCAGGTGCGGTTCGAACTCAGCCTTGGCGGCTTTTTTGGGGTCGGTTTCCAAGTAGTCAACCACCGTGATGCAGTTGAGCATGTCGAACCGCAGTTTCGCGTCGTTCTTCAGATACCGACACACGTCGATGAGTGCCTCGGGCGTCACTTCGACCCAGGGGTCGAGCGCTTCGAGGTTGGCGCCGACCACGCCGTCGGCAAATGCTTTTTTCAATTGGTCGACGAACGCCTGACCGCTCATGAATGAATCGTCCGTAGCTGTTGCGCCCCAACGTAGTGGTTGAATCCGATGATTGACTGCTGACTGAGCCGGTGCACCGGGGGATGCGCCGCTGGGTCACGTCGGCGTCAGGCCGACAAGACCGGTTGGCGGTCGTCCGCCTCGGCAGGCGCCTCCATATCCAGGGGGTCGATCGCCACGGCTTCTTCGACTTCGCTGGTGGCGCGGACCCAGTTCAAGTCGCCGCGTTTCCAGACGTAGAAGAAGCCGACCATCAACACGGCGAAGAACACCAGCACGTCGAGCAGGCCGCTCAGGGCCAACTGATTGCCCAATTGGCGGACGCTCTCGGTCGCCTGCGCCGGTCCGGCCGCATCGAGCGGCACGTCGGCAGCGGCCACGCCCAATTCCTCGAACAGGCCGACGGCCGGCTCGCTCAGTTCGCCCGTCGAGGCGGCGACGACCGGCATCTGCGGGTCCATCAATTGCGTGGCTTTACCGAACACCGTCGCCCAGGGAAAAAAGAGCGCGACTTCAACGTCGAAGATCAGAAACAGCAGGGCGACGACGTAGAACCGCAAGTCGAATTGCACGAACGACGTGCCAATCGTCGGCTCGCCGCACTCGTACACTTCGAGCTTTTCTTCGTTGGGGAGCTTGGGCCTGACCAATTTGCCCACCAGCAGGTTTGCCAGCAGGAAAAGGAAGCCCACGGTCACGAACAACGCCATGAAGGCGACGATGGAAACTGAGTTCATGTCAGTGCTTCTGCGTGTGACTGGCTGCTGCGATTGGCGGCGGACGCTGGTCGTCGGAATGCGGGGACCGATCCGTGAGGACGAACGCGACCCCCGAGCAGCCCCAAATCGTATCATATGACTGTCGTTCTGACAGGGGGCTGTGCCACGCCGGAACGTACCCGCCGGCTCGACAAATTCTAGGTGATCGCTTCACCAATGCAACCGGGGCGCGGCCTTGGTTGAATTGCCCGGCGCGTGGGCGGGCGTTACGCTGGTCGCATCGCTACCCCGCATCAGTCAGGGGAGGCGCACACCCTGGTCGCCGGGCAGGCGTAACTGTTCGAGTCCGAATACCGTCTCGCGGGAGTATCGTTGCCGATGGTCGATAAAACTGACCGCGCACCTAGCCGATCTGAACGTGCGACTTGCCGACAGGGCGGGACGTTAAGGTGCGTCGTCATCGCTGTGGTCGCCGTTACGGCTGGGCCGGTCACTGAAAACCGCGCCGCTGCTGCGATCGAGTCCACCGGCACAACGAGCCTCACGAGGCCCGACGTGGCATATGTACCAGTCGAGGGCCACGTGGTCGTGCTAAAGCGCGGGTCCGTCGAAGTGGTGGTGGTCGACAACGCGGCCGAAAAATCAGCGCAACTGCCCCAGCATCGCCGGGGGTACAGCGGCGTGGCTGCGATTCGCCACGACGCCAATCACGACGACGATCATCGCCAAGACGACGCCGCGCCCCGCAACCTGTTCGTGCCCGAGTACGCCGGGCTCAACTTCGAGCACATCCACGACGGCACGACACAGGACCGCGACATCCTGTTTGAGCCGCGCGTTTCGCCCAACCGTTTGCGTCGTATCGACGACCACACGGTCGAGCTCTATCAGCCGCCGACCGAGACGTGGGGCGTCGAGAGCTGTCAGCGTTACGAACTGCTCCCCGACGGCACCGTGCAGCTGAGCGTCGAGCTGATCCCACGCCGCGCAACGTTTCGCCACGGCTATATGGGCCTCTTCTGGGCCAGCTACATCGATCAGCCGGAGTCGAAGGACATCTTTTTTCGCGGCGTGAACGACGGGGCGGGCGACACCGCTGAGTGGATTCGCGGTGTGACTCCGGCGCACGGCAAGTTGTCGACGCACCTGGGCGTGGAGGACCGCCGCGCGTTCGAGCACGACGCCGACTTTCCGCTCACGCTCGTGTTCAACAATTCGCGGCACACGTACATTGAGCCGTGGTACTACGGCGTCTCGCATGGTATGGCATATGTGCTGATGTTTCGCCCTCAGGACGAGGTGCGGTTCACTCAGTCGCCCAGCGGCGGCGGTGACGGCAACCCCGCCTGGGATTTCCAATACCTCGTGGACGACGTGAAAGTTGACCGTCTGTACCGTTTCGTCGTGCGAGCGATGTACACTCCGTTTGAGTCGCCCAAGCAGATCGAGCGGGATTCGGCGGCGCATCGGGAGGCGCTCGGTCAGGCAAACCGCAGCGAATAAGCCGGTCAGGGCCGTACCGGGCGACGGATTTCATTCGGCCGCCGCGTTGGGCCGTGCCCACTGGGGCGATTTGCCCCCGGGTGGTGCGGGCGGGTACAATTTGGCAAGTGTTAAACGTCGTTTCGTGCGAGCCGCCTCGCATGTCCTGCCCTGCGACGGCCGCACACTCCCCGCCTTGCCAGTGCCCTGCCGATGACGAAAGCCAT
>JAGQPT010000175.1 GCA_020426575.1 Planctomycetales bacterium | reverse complement strand
TTCTCGGAGCGGGAGTTGAGCACGATCGTCGAGTCGGGATCCATCGCGACCTGTTCGGAAACGTTCCTCGTCGTGGGGTCGAGTTTGACGTTGACCGTGACGTGCACACCCGGGATGTAGTCGAGCGCTTCGTAAATTTTGTCGCGGAAAGAATTCTCGTGGGCCACCTGGGTTTTGAGATAGGGATTGTCCACGCCGGCGGCAACGTCGCCGGCCCGAGTCGCGTTGTGGATGCGGCCGTTGGTGTCGACGACGATCACGTCGTGCGGTTCGAGCCCAAAGCCGCCGGCAACGATGCTGCGGATCGCCAGCACTTGCTGGTCGTCGAGTTGGCCCGCACCGCGAGGGGTCACGGTCGCGGTTGCCTTGGTGGGCGGTTGGCGGCGGAAGCCACTGTGGCGTTTCGGATCGTAGGCGATCGTGGCGCCTTTGACGAAGGGCAACTTACGGATCGTGGCCGAGTAATCCTGGATCTTGGCGAAGTGGACCAATTGCTGCCGGTCGCTGCTGGTGGTCATCATGCTGGAGTTTTCCAGCGCGCGGGTGACGTATTCACCAAAGTTGCGGGGCAGGGCGTCGCCGTCGGCCAGGGCGGCGAGATAGGAGGCCTGCTGCGACTTGGGAATGCGGACTTGTCCGCCCACGACCTCAAAGCTGGAAAGCCCTGACTTGCCGAAGGCGACCTGCATCGCGCTGATTTCTTCGGTGCTGAAGCTCTGTCCGCCGAGCAGGTATTCGTCGGGTCCGTCGACCTTCGTATTCATCAGAAACGCAATGCTGACGACGACGACGGCCAGCAGCAGGCCGGCCGTGATGCGACCGCCAGGCGTCATCGAACGGAACAGTTCACTGAGTTGCTCGAAAGAGCGGTTGATGAAATCCATCCATGGACTCCAGTCGAGGTCGGTCGATGTGTTTACCTGGTGGGTCGGTCGCTAACGGGCCGACGCGCTACGGGCGGACATCCGTGTCCACCGTGCGATTGTTGTTGCGATGTGGCTTGTGCTTTGGGCGGTGCGAGCTTGTGCGCGAGTGCGTCAGACGCGGATGTTCTGCACTTCCTGGTAGGCGGCCACGAGTTTGTTGCGGATCTGCATGGTGAGGCGGAACGCCATGTCGGCCTTCTGCACCGCGGTGAGGACCTCGGCCGGGTTCACCTCGGCGCCGGTGGCCATGCCTTCGACTGCCGCGTTGGCCTGTTGCTGCATCGAATTGACCTGTTGGATCGACTCGATCAGCATATTTTTGAACGAAGCGTCGGTCGGTGCGTTGCCGGCGGCCGCGGGAGGCCCCGGTGGCAGCGGAGGCTGCAAGTTGCCGACGGTGTGTATCGCATTCATGGGGCACGCTCCGCCGCCGCGGTGTTCGCGTTTCGGGTCATGGCGTTTCGTTCACGGTGGTTGTGGTTCAGCATCGTTCAGGCAAGGATCGTCAACGTTTGTTTGACAAGGTCCTTGTTGATGTCCATCACGCCGACGTTGGCTTCGTAGGCCCGGCTGGCTTCGAGCGCGTCGACGAATTGCGTCGTCAGATCGATGTTCGGGTAAGCGACGTAACCGTCCGCGTTGGCGTCGGGGTTGCCGGGTTCGTACTTCAGCCGCGGCGCCACGTCGTCGATTCTCACGGACTGGACCTTCACGCCGTTGGCGCCGCCGGCTCCCTGGATGTGCGTGTCGACCTGAAACTCGACGTAGCGCGGCTGGTATGGCTTGCGTTCACCAGCGGCGTCGTAGACGGTCGAGATGTTGGCGATATTCTGCGAGATCGTGTTCAGCCGCACCCGCTGAGCGACCAAGGCACTGGTGCTGATGTCGAATGAGGAGAACATCGTTTCGCATCCTTGCTGGATTGGTTTCGTGTGACTGTCGTCTACCGTGATGGCCTGGAGAGGCGCATGCACCGCGGGCCGGTGCCGTTACACCTTCTCGCTGATGGCGGCCGAGATCTGGCGGAACTGGTTCGTCATGATCGTCAGAGCCATGTTGTGCATCATCTGGTTCTTGGTGATGGCCGAGACTTGGTTTTCCAGTGAACCGTCGCTGTCGTCGTGGAACAGGATGCCTCGCATGTCGGCGCTGGCGTCGTGAAACGGGTCTTGATCGTAGGTCGTCGCGCCGGCAAACAGGCCGGTGTCCTGGTAGCGGTCACGCAACTCGATCGCTTGCGACAGCCGCGCCTGGAACTTCTCTACCGACAAATCACGGGTGCGGTAGCCCGGCGTGTCAAAGTTGGCGATGTTGCCGGCCAACACTGAATGCCTCGATTCGGTAAAATTGACCAACTGTTCCAACACCGGGACCGTCGTGTTGCTGAACATCGCGGAGGTCAACATGACGTGCGTCTCCCTGTTACTTCCGTCGGCGAACTGTCGGTCCGCCTGTCGCGTTCCGGGGTTGCTTGCCGTCGAACAATCGATATGCAACCTCGATGCCAATCACCGGCAACGAGGGGAAATCGGCCTGCGGCGCGAGCCCCCGTGGTTTGTTCAAACTAGTCAACGTGGCTGATTTAGCGGCAATTGGGTTGTTGCGTGTCGGGGTCGCTTCCCGTCGGTATCACAGGTGGCGTTGGCGTGGCGGATCGGCAGATTCTGCCGATCGATACGGCAGCCCTTGCCGGTCAACGTCGTCGTTGTTTGTCGCGTCGGTATGCTCCGGTAGTGTGATTCAGGTGATCAACGCTGCGGCCTACGCGGTATTTGCCATGCTCTTGGCTCGCGGCGCCACGCCGTACGAGCGCAGCTTGCCCGAGAGTGTGCGGATGCCGATGCCGAGTGCCTCGGCCGTCTTGGCGCGGTGGCCGTCGAAGTGTTCAAACGTCGACTCGATCAGGCGGCGTTCCATTTCGTGCAGGCTCAGCCCGACGGGCATCGCATCGTTGGACTTCGTGTCCGTACCGTCCGGGGCGAGCAGCCAGGGCCGCAACTCGTCGGCCGTGACGCGGCGGCCGGCGTTGAGCACACTGGCACGGGAGACAATGTTTTCCAGCTCGCGAACGTTGCCAGGCCAGTGGTAAGCGCACAACAGTTCGACCGCCGAGTCGTCGAGTTCACATGGTGACCGGTCCAGCCGACGGGCGGCCCGCTGCAGGAAACAGTCGACTAATTCGGGCACGTCACTCAGCCGAGCACGCAGCGGCGGCACGCTGATCGGCACCACGTTGAGCCGGTAGTAAAGGTCGGCGCGAAAATTGCCCGCGTCGACTTCTTGCTGCAAGTCGCGGTTCGTGCTGGCCAACACCCGCACGTCTGAGCTGACCGTGCGGCTCGAACCGACCCGTTCGTAGGTCCGTTCCTGCAACACTCGGAGCAGTTTCGCCTGCAACGCGAGTTCGATCTCGGTGACTTCATCGAGCAGGATTGTACCACCTTCGGCCAGTTCGAACCGGCCCGTGCGCGGAGCCTCGGCGCCGGTGAATGCGCCGCGTTCGTGGCCAAAAAGTTCACTTTCCATCAACTGCGCCGAGAGCACGGGGCAGTTCAGACTCACGAGTGGTTGCTCGGCACGCGTGCTTGCCGCGTGCAATGTGCGGGCGACGAGTTCCTTGCCAGTGCCGCTTTCGCCGGTGATCAATACGGTTTCGAGCGTGGGTGCCACTTGGGCGATCTGAGCCCGCAGCGCCTTCATCGCCGCGCTTGAACCGATCATCACGCCGGGCGTCGTGTGGTCAACCGCGGCGGATGCCTGGGGCGATTCGTCAATGGCCCGAGCGTGGGCAACGGCCCGGGCAACGAGAGATTCGAGTTGATCGGCGCCGAACGGCTTCTCGATGTAGTCGAACACGCCGTGACGCATGGCGTCGACGGCAGATTCAACGGAGGCATAGGCCGTCACCATGATCACCTGGGTGTCGTGGTGGCGATTCTGGAGGTGGTGGATAAAGTCGAGCCCCGACATTCCCGGCATTTGCAGGTCGGTGACGATCACGTCGTAAACGGCCACGTTGAGGCGTTCGAGCGCTTCAATGGCACTCGACAGACAATCGACCTCGTAGCCCGCCTCGCGGAGGATGTCGGTCATCGATTCTCGCGCCTGCGCGTGGTCGTCGACAACCAGCACGCGGCTGGCCGTGTCGCTGTCGTTGCGTCGGGGCATTTCGAGTTGGCAAGTATTGGTCATGCCGCGATCCTCTGCTGGGTGAGTTGCGGGACGCCGGCCGCCAGGCGTGGCAGACAGACCGTCAGTGCGGCGCCACCCTGAGGGCAATTTGCCACGCGGACCATGCCGCCGTGTGCTTCGGCGATGCGCTGCACGATTGCCAGGCCGAGGCCCGTACCGGTCGGTTTTGTCGTGTAGAAGGGATCGAACAGGCGGGCTTTCACTTCGGGCGAGATGCCCGGCCCGCTGTCGGCGATTTCGATTTCGACCGACTTCTGGTCGGCGTGAACGATCACGTCGAGTTCGCCGCCCGACGGCATGGCGTCGAGGGCGTTGAGCACGAGGTTCAAGAGGGCACGCCGCAACATTTGACGGTCGGCCCAAACAAAAGTCCGCGCCGCGACGTCAACGTTTGTCGTCACGTGCTGGGCGGCCAATTGCGGGGCTAGCGACTCGACCACGTCGTCGATCACCGCGCCGAGTTCGAATGATTCACGCTTGGGCTCGCGGTCGCTGGTAAATTGCAGCAGGTCGCTGACGGCGGCGTCGACGGCGCCGAAGCTTGTTTCTAGCTTGTTGATGACGGAAAGGGCCGCGGTGTTGCCATCCACGTGGCGCCGCAGCAGGCTCATGTAAAGCGTTACCGGCACGAGGCCGTTGCGGACCTCATGCGCCACGTGAGCGGCAATCTGCCCGAGATCGGCGAGTCGATTTTTGCGGGCGAGTTCGCGGTTCTTTACCTCCAACTCGTCGGTAAGCCGCTGCACTTCGCCGCGTAACGATTCGTGGGTGCGCTCTAACCGAACCGTGGCGGTGTGCCAGGCCGCCAGCACCGTTTCCAGGTCCGTATTGGCCGAGAGCGGTTCGTTGTCCGGCGTCGGTTCGTTTGTATGTCGGCAATCGTTGCCTGCGAATTCGTCGTGCATCATGTCACTCGCTGGAGGCAAGGTCGAGTTCGTGTCGGGAACGAGATTCGGACGTGCCATAGGCCGTCCGCGTGTGGTCGGCTGAGTGGATCGTGCGAAGTCGGCTGCCGGCATCGTCGCGTTTTGTGCGCAGCCGTGCTTCGCTCTGTTGCTCCTGCTGGCTCACCAGGGCGAAGAACTCGTCGCACTCGCGCAGCTGTCTCGCGGCGCACTCGCGCAGCTCGGCCGTCCGCCATACCCGCGCTTCGGGATCCTGACCGCGAAACGGTTCGAGCGACTTGCTCACCGCTTCCAGCCGGCCGATCAAGACCTGCTTGGCGGCCAACAGCCGCAGCAATCGCGCCAGGTCGTTCGCTTCAATAAGCTCGAACTGCGCGCGACCCAACTCGACGAGTTGCCGCAGGCACTCGTGCTTGGCGGCGATCCGCTCGGCGAGTTGATCGGTCTGGCTGGTGTCCATGGCGACGTGACGTGGTGTGTCAGGAAAGTTGTGTCAACAGACGCGTGAAAGGGTCGTGGCGGGCTGGCAGTACCCGCCGCTGTTTAGGTGGTTCAAAGTTGGGCGGACCATTCGAGGTATTCCTCCCACTGCGTACGGCTAAGGTTCGACGTCTGGGCAAACGCTTGTTCGTCGCTCATGCGGCCGAGTGCGCGGCGGGCTGTCTGCAACGCACTGCGAGCCTCCCCGCTCTTGCCGAGTTGCCGATAGGCTGCCGCGATACGGACGAACCCTTCGAGCGACGACGGCTCGTGCAGGTAGCGGCTCGTCGCCTCGGAGTAAACGTTGATCGAGTCCGTGAGCAATTCCTCGCGCCGCTCGAGGTCCGCCGTCGAGTCGGCCAAAGCGTACAACGTGGCGCCATGGCCGAAGTAGGCGTTGCGGAGGATGGCCTGCTCGTACGGGGTGATCTCGGTGGTTTCGAGCCGCCGGTTCAGCGCGTCTTCGATTTGGCGGTAGTGGACGATGGCGCGGTGCAGCAGGTCGGTCACGTCTCGGTTCAACTGTTGACGCTGGTGTTGGAGCGGCACGTCGTCGGCCTGAGCGAGCTGAGCTGCGGCTTGTTCGCGCAAGGCCTGGGCCAAGTATGCCCGCGCCTCGACCTCGTGCAGCGTCACCGCAGCTTCCCGACGCGAACGGTCCAGCTCGGCGCGGTCGACCGCTTCGGTGAGGTGACGGATAGCCGTGGCCCGCTCGGCCGCGTCGCCGGCGTGGACGTATTCGATCTTGCCCAGTTTCACCAGCGAGTCGCGCCATTCGCGGCTGGCGGGTGTGAGCAGACTGCCTTCGAGATT
>JAGQPT010000174.1 GCA_020426575.1 Planctomycetales bacterium | reverse complement strand
GCCCAATCGAGCGCAGCAGCCCGACTTTTCGAACTTCGTCGGTCGCACCGTGGGCCGATACCATATCTGTGGCGTGCTAGGCGGCGGATCATTCGGCATCGTCTACCTGGCACATGACCCACAGCTTGTTCGCGACTGCGCATTGAAGATTCCACGCATTGAAGTACTTGTCGACGAGGATAAACGCCGCCGATTTGGAACCGAGGCCACTGCGGCAGCTGCGCTGGCGCACCCGGCGATTGTGCCCGTCTACGAGGCCGAGATCGATGGCCCGATGCCCTATATCGCTACGGCGATCTGCAACGGCCCCAATTTGGCCGACTGGCTCCAGGACCACCAAGCTCCCGTGCCGGAGCGGCAAGCGGCACGGTTCATGGCCCAACTGGCCGACGCCGTGCACTACGCGCACCAGCGAGGCGTCTTTCATCGGGACCTCAAGCCCAGCAATGTTTTGCTCGAACCGCGCGAAACCTGCAACGAATCCGGCGACGAATTGGATGACTACGTACCGCGATTGACCGACTTCGGACTGGCGAAACTTGTCGAAAGCGACACGTCCACCACCCGTGCAAGTATGCTCCTGGGCACGCCCGTCTATGTGGCACCGGAGCTGTTGGCGGGCGATGATAACGTGAAAGACCAGCGTCTAGTCGATGTGTACGGACTAGGCTGTTTGTTATACGAATTGTTGTCCGGCGGTGCACCGTTTGCGCGAGACAGTGTGGCCGAGACGTTGTTGGCGGTCCGAGAGCACGAACCCGTATTGCGGCGTCGCCGCGCCGACGTCTCGACAAATCTCGAAGCGATTTGCCACAAGGCGATTGAAAAACGGCCCCAGCGGCGATATGCCTCAGCCCGGCAGCTTGCCGATGACCTGGAACGTTTCCTCGATGGCCGAGAGGTAGCGGCCCGACCGATCACGTCATGGGAACGTGGCCTGCGCTGGTGCCGCCGCAATCCGCTTCCTGCCGTTTCACTGCTGGTCACTTGCGTGGCCGTTGTGGGGGTAACATTGACGACGATCTGGCACAACGCTCGCTTGTCTGAGGCGCTCGTCACGTCGAATCGACTACACGAAGAGGCGCTCAGCGCAGGTGCGGCGGCCAACGAAGCGCGACGCTCTCTGCAGCGGGAACTTTACGCACATGAAATGAAGCTCGCCTTCGACGCCAGGGACAAGCATTGGAACGAAGAAGTCGACCGCATCCTCGGTCTCTTCGACGATCCGGCTGATGACGACGTGCGTACGTATCCCTGGTATCTGCTCCAAGCGCTCTCGGCGCGGACGGCGCCGATCGTGATGCGGGGCCATGAAGGCGCCGTGCGCGAAGTGGCCGTGCATCCCGACGGCGAGCGCCTCGTGAGCGTCGGCGACGACGGCACCATACGCACGTGGAACATCGACGACGGCCGCCTACTGGCGACGATTGCGGTATCAGCGAAGCCGCTTAACGCCTTGGCCGTCTCACCGGACGGCGAGTACGTCGTCACTGGTAATCAGGGGCTGGCGCTCTGGCGACTGGACACGGGCGAGCGTGTCAGGCCGCTCACCTGGCATTCGACCACGATCGAGGAAGCGGCGTTTTCCCCTGACGGTCGGCAGGTCGCCTCTGCAGCCAGAAGTTGGCACATTCACCTGATTAACCTCGACACCGGCGAGACCAAGAAGTTTCAGACCGACAGCGGCAACGAGTCATTAACCTTTGTCGACGGAGGGCGCGCCCTTGCCGGTGTCGGTCAGGTCGGCAAACGACGCGTGCTACGAATCTGGGACACGTCGACCGGTGAGCTGACACTGGATAATTGCATTGCGCCGGACCTTCGATTCAAAAGTTTCGACTTGACTCGCGATGGCAGATACGTCGCCATTGGCGGTGGCCGCACCAATGAACCGGTGCGCGTCTATGACACTGAGACTTGGCAGCTGGTCGGTGCGACCGAGCGTGTCCGCGGCGTCCCGGAGGACATATTTTTTTCGCCTGACGGTCTCACGCTCGTCATGGCCGGGGACGACGGACTCTTGATGCGCTGGCCGTTGGCGTCGCAGCCGAGTGAGTCGGCCGGTAATCTCATCGCGGGCCAGCTGGCCGTCATCCCGGCACACGAGGGACGGATTACATCGGGTGTCTTTGTTGGACCCGCGCAGATTGCCACGGCCGGCGAAGACGGATTCGTCAAGGTCTGGAAATTGGACGACAATACGCGTTTCGTCAGGCGCCTCCCTGAACGGATGTGCCGAGTGGCGCGATTGCCAGGGCAACATGCGATCGCGACGATCACGAAATCCGGCCTGCTAAAAATTGTTGACGACGACGGCAAGGAAACAGAGTTGGCGCGGGCTGTCGCCCCAATGGCGGCACTTGTCTCGCAGGCACATGGAGGAGTGTTTTTGTCCGTTGTCGGGCCCGACCGTACGGTCGAGGTCTGGGATGTTGAGGCGCGCACGCGTAGGGGCCGTTTCATGCTTGACCACGACGTCAAACACGCTGACGTCTCGTCGAACGGGCGCTGGTTGGCGGCAACAGGAGTCGACGGCTACACGGCTGTGTGGGACCTGGAAACGCAACAACGTCTGCTCAACCTTAAGCTAGATACCTGGGGCACGTGCGTCGCATTTTCTCCTCACAACGAACTTCTTGCGGTTGGTGGTCGCGTTGATGACACGTTGTTGATAGATACGTCAACTTGGCATGTGGTACACCGACTTCACGGCGTCAGCGATACGTATACACTCGCCTTCAGCACCGATGGTCGTTGCCTGGCAACCGGCCACATCGACGCGGCTATCCGACTTTGGAACGTCGAGAATGGGCAAATGGTTGCTCAGATGAAAGGGCATCGCGGAGGAATCGCTCGATTGGTGTTTGACCCAGCCAACGAGACATTGTTTTCGGCGAGTGGTGCCGATTCGGTTCGCTGCTGGGATCTGCGCACCCATCGGGGTCTGGGCGTCGTGTGGCCGCTTGTCGCACATGGGCTTGTCTGGCAGTTCGCCTTCGATGAGCCAGGCGGAACGATGACCATGATCATCGAAGATGCTATCACCGACCAGTGCTCGGTGCTGGAAGTCGAAACCAATTGGCCGGCACGGAGAAAGGCGGATGTCGAAAACTAGCGCGAGGGAGGCAGTTCGTCGCACGTCAGCGGCAGTAGTTGTTCGGCGGCCAACACAACAATTGACTCGATCTGTGAGAAGTGTTTCGTTGAGTCGTTCATAACCGGCGATCGCACGAGCACGCACAAAGAGGCGGTGATCGGCGGTCGCCGTTGGCCACTACAAATCCATGGATTGTTAGTGCGCGGCGACGCTGACGGCCTTCAAGTGCCGCGTCGTCAGCCCCCTCGCTGGGCGTGTTACGACGTTCCTACGTCGTTGGCCTTCTCCTAGATCATGACCCAGTGTGAGTGAGAGAATCTGGTGTTAGGGATCGCTGCTGTTTTGGAGTTAGGCCGTAGGCTCCAGTGGAAGAACAGCAGCCTGCGGCAGACGCCGCCGGGGTCTGATAGCCCAACGAGCTGTGCGACCGCCACGGCTGTCAATATGCGCCGCCCGGCATGGAAATCGTCGTGCGGTCGTGTAGAGCCCCCGCATGGCAGAGGCCGCGAGATGGAGATGAACGAAATCGGCCACACACATGACGCTAAAGCGCTTCCATTACGATCGTGGGAATCCGTGACCACGTCACTATTCGGCGCACGTCGAAGTAGCGACACGCCGCGTCAATGATGACGTGAGGATTGTACGCGAATCTGCTGCCGAGCCGCGCTGCTCGTTCTTTGAGGTTGCGCTGCAAATGCTGCAATTGGATTCGGTTTTCAAAGACCAGGCGGCCTGAACATACGCGTCGCAAAAGATGGAAGATTTCGGCATGATCCAGACTGATGCCTGGCGCGATGTCGCTTCCGAGCACAAAGTATTGGTAGCTGTTGATCAACAGTACGGTCTGGAATGGTCCGCCAAAATCGTCAATTCGTTCCGCCATTTCTCGCAGGTTGAATCGGACAAAGTGAATGTGTGAGGCGCCGGTGAACCGTCGTCTCATGGATTGGCATGCGTGCAGGCATTGCAGGTCCAGATCGACGCCAAGCGCGCGTCGACAGCCCAACCGACTAACGGCGTCGAATACGAAGAACCCCTTCGAGCAGCTCAGATCCAGCAGGCTCTCGAGTGGGCTCGGATAGCATTCGGACAGTCGTGCGACGCGGGTAGCCAGTTGCCGGTGCGGCTTGAGCTTACGATCGCCGACGAAATACGTGTGATTGTGCGGATAAGAATCGCCGACAAACGCCCGAACGTCCGGCGGCGTCATAGCCTGCAAACCCTCGAACCCCGTGCAGGTGTAGGCCGATGACCTGACGGGCCGCCATCGATACCAAGCCTGCTGCCAGGCGTTTCGTCCCAAGGTCGTTTTCATGGCGTCTTTCTATTGCACGTGTAGTCGGTCGTACGCGAGTGGCGCGCAACATCCGGTCGAAACGCGCTGACCGTACGGTCAACTATCGCGTCCTGCACGGCCCTGTTGCCAAGTGAAGGCGTCGTCCACGTGTGCGAGGACTGCCAGTTGCCACAATGTGTGCACCGGCGGCCAAACTTACCTAGCGCGGTCGACGATCTTCGTGATCGGTACGAGTTAAGCGTGCTGTCGGAGCGTCGACTGACAGCAGTAGAAACCTGGCTCGTTCTCGCTCAGCGCGTACGGTTAAATGCGCGTATGACGGGAGTTTCTTTTCCAACATATGAGTGTCACACTTGCTACGAACAAGCATCAACAGCGGTCCGTTCGCAGCAGCGCGGTCTACGAGCGCATCCATATGGAGCTTGGGGACGTTGAAGATGTCGTTCCGCTTCAAGTAATACGGTATGCCCGACCATTCGTCCTCGACCGTCACAATGGGGGCAGTACTCGCTTCAGGAATCTCGGCGAGTAGGTCCGAGTGTGGACCAAACAGGGTATGGGCCATCGCGTACCGTGGCATCTCACGGTGCAACACGATCACACTGATTGCAAGAACCGATGCTGAGCATACAGCCCAACCGACGAGGGGGCGGCTGGCGCGCCGATGAAACAGGACGCCACCCACTGCGATCGCTAGACACGCGAGGATGGTCGCGCATCCAAAAAGTGTCGTCTCGAACCGATCGATAAGTGCGTAGGTAGCGAGAGCTGCTCCCGCGATACCTGTCGCTGCTGTCGCCAGCCAAGGCGCTTGGTGCGCAGCCTGTTTGGACCAGAAGGTTTCGTCCCGTGACCAAAGAAGACTGTCGAAATAGCGCGCAATCAAGAGAGCCAGAGGAGGGGCGGCCGGCAGGATATAGGGAGCCAGCTTGCATTGGGACATGGTGAAAAATGCCAGGCACCAGATGGCCCAAAGCGTCAAGAAACCCATTTCGGGCGTTCGTTGCCGGCGAATCACTGGCAGATCCGTTGTGAGGTAGTTGAGAAGGGGAAGGGCAACAAACGACCATGGGTGCGCCCCGACGATTAGCACAGGTAAGAAGAACCAAAATGGTTTTGCGTGAAACGCACCCCAAAAGCGTTCGACGTTGTGATGGTAAAAGAACTCGTACGCGAAGTCCGGCGCCCGAAAACAGACGGCGATAAACCACGGTGCCGCGACGGCCGTGACCACCCCACCCAAGAGTAGCCAATGCGAGAGGCGCGGCATTGCAACGTGCTTCGATAACCAGGCGAATGCGAATACCGGCGGAACCAAGAGGACGAGCGCCACGGGGCCCTTTGTCAGGAAGCCCAGTCCACACGCCAATCCCGCACATATCCACCACGAGAGCCTGACGGACCCACTACGGAGTGCTTCGTACGATGCGAAAAGTGATATCGCCACGCACGACGTGAGCAGGCCATCGATCAGCAGCACACGACTTGTCCCAAGAAAGCCAACTGAGAAAAGCAAGACAATCCCGGACAACAGGCCGATACGTCGGCTGAACAGGCGATTTCCGAACCACATCGTTGTGAATAGCGTCGTCATCCCGCAGAGCGCGGGAATGAGCCTGGCGGATGACTCGGTTGTTCCGAAGACTTTGTAGCTGGCTGCACATGCCCAGTAAAACAGTGGTGGCTTGTCGCAGTATGTGCGAAAGTTTAGGTGAGGAACCAACCAGTCTCCCGTTTCAATCATCTCACGTGCGATTTCGCCGTACCGCGTTTCGTCGCGGTCAATCAACGGATATGAAAGCCCTGTGAGAAGCAGGAACGCCGCCACGACAAGCAAAGCGGCCTGCAGCCAAAGAATGCGTCCTGTCGTGACTGGCCGGGAGGATTCTTCACCCGGACCGCCTGTGTCATTGCTGCTTGGTCCGGGAAATAGGACGTGATTCCACCAGAAGCGAATTAGGCTGGAAAACACGCTGGGAATGTGCCAGGCCGACACCGTGCTGTGACCTTCGGTCCGGGGCCGATGAGTTACCCCCACTTCCACGATCGTGTACTCTTGTTGCCTGGCGAGCGTCAAGATTTCAGCGTTCACGAGAAATCCATTCGTGGTGAAATCTAGACTTTTCAGCACATCTCGACGAAACACTTTGAACGCACAATCAACGTCGCGCACTTGTGTGCGCAGGAGTAGGCGAACGAGTTGGTTGTAGCCGCGTGAATAGAAGCGCCTGAGGGGCGGACCTTGGTGGTCAATGCGATAGCCGCAGACGATGTCGTAGTCTTTCGCCAACAGTACAAAGCGACTGAGCTCGCCAAGGTCGAACTGCGCATCCGCATCAGTGAACATGATCAAGTCGCAGCGAGCGGCAGTGAATCCCGTCCTCAGCGCCGCCCCGTATCCTTGGTTGTTTTCGTGACGCAGGAGTCGCAATGCCGGATAGGTCGACGCTAGCTCTTGGACGCACTGGGCCGAACCGTCGCTGCTGCCATCGTCGACGACGACGATTTCATAATCGTCGGCGACCGCTCGCAGGGCGGCATCCGCTTCTTTGATTGCTCGTGGCAACGCGTCGCGTTCGTTCCACGCCGGTAATATGAGCGAAATGCTCAACTGATCGTCGGTCGACCGCTCACGGTCGACTGGACGCATGGAATCAGGCACGAACCACTTCCTTTTCGGAACGGGGCTTTAGGCATGTTTGGACCAAGGCCGACTCATTCGGCTCGTCAACACGTTTTGCGTGGCCCCAGTTCTCTGGCCCCAAGAAATCAGAGTCGAACGTTCTCGACGGACGCGAAAAACGATCGTCGATGTTTAGCAGTGCGTCAGTACGCCGTTCGAGGTGCGAGCATATTCGCCAAGGCGGGACGTGCTTTCAGGCGTAGGGGGGCGTTCACCCATTGAGGACGCTGAGAAGAATACGCGACGCGGTGGTTTTTGGGCAATTTCACTTTGGCCAGGGGCACGAGAACTCTCCTGAGGTAAAACCTGCTATCAGATTCTTGGGATTCCTGGGATCACAGGCCGCGGCTCGCATGACCGATGCGCGTTGCGGAACGAGGAAAAAGAGATACGCCGCGGCTGATAGCTGGCAATGCTGTCGCTGCGATCGCGGTTGGGCCGGCCATAGTAGCATTGCCGGCGAGACACGCGGCAGACGCGTCGAAACAATGGCTTGTCAGACGCACCCTTGCCGCGCGAGGGGCATCCTACGGGACCAATTCAGTTGGCAAGCAGGCTGGGGCCATTGTGCGCCGACGCGGGTGTTTTGTCTCGAACAGCCGGCGGCATCGTGCGGGTCGGTAACTCAACACGTTGCATGATTCGCGACGCAGACGGCATGATTCGCGTTGGTTGCCACCTCCTGCGCCTGGCTCTGCACGCTGCTGTTGTTCGTGGAGTGGCTGCTGGATACCTCCCATTTGGCTTGCGAAACGGTCCGGCTCGGTCGATCGTGCGCCCTGTTGCGCTCACGGCGATGGGGTTGAACAGTGATTCAACGAAGGAACTCGTCGCCAAAGTTCTTGTTGGACGACGTGGGCGTCCGTGAAGTTGTCACAATGCCGTTTTCACTTCCCGGGCACACTCTCAGCCACGTCACGCACTCGTTGAAGGATGGTTGCTAGAAACAGATCGGTGATGAAGACGTGCGGGGGCCTTCGTGCGAGCCTCCTCGAAGAACGGATGCGTTGAGCGAAACTGCCAAGCAGGCGTTGTCTGGCAAGGCGGTTTCCGTAGGGATGTTGTGCGTCGGACGGGCACAGGCACCGAGCCGTTCCCTGTGCCGGTGCAGAGTTTTTTCGGATCGGGGACCTGACTGTTGCGAAACGAAGCGGAGGGGTCGTTCGCGGAACGGCAGGCCCCGGAAGAACTCGAAGTTTTCAGAATGGCCAAATCCAGGGAATCAGCGTGACGGCGACGATGGCCAACACAAGATTCAACGGTCCACCGATTCTGAGGAAGTCGTTGAATCGATAGCCTCCCGGACCGTAGACCATCATGTTTGTCTGGTAGCCGATCGGCGTCATGAAACTTGCGGAGGCGGACAGAATCAGCGCGATCAGGAATGGTCTCGAGTCGGCGTCGTACAGGCGCGCGGTCTCCAGGCAGAAGGGAAACATGAGGACGGCCGCGGCATTGTTGGTGATCAACTCGGTCAGGATCGATCCGAGAAGATAGATCGCAGCCAGCGCTGCAATCGGTCCCCACGTTTGAGTGGAGTTCACAAGGGTCGTTGCAATAGCGGTTGCGGCTCCCGACTTTTCCAACGCTGTCCCGACTCCAAACGCCGCAGCGATGGTGACCAACACCTGCCACTCGATGCTGCGACGAGCGTCGCCGGAAGAGATGCAGCCCATCGCTACCATTGCCACGGCACACAAGGTTGCGGCCACGAGCGTGGGAACGACGCCGGTTGTCATCAATACGATCAGCACGAGAAACAAGCCCATCGCAATCCAAGCGCGATCGCGCCGCAGTGGTCGCCAGTCGTCGACATTGCTGACAAGATAGAAGGCGGGGTCATTGCGGTGCGCCCTGAGAAAGTGAGAGCGAACCTGCAACAACAACGTGTCGCCGGGCCTCAGCGTCACGTCTCCCAGCTTCTTCTCCACTCGATGGCCGCCACGGTGGACGGCGACGACGGCAGCCCCGTAGGTGGCGCGGAACTCCGCATCCCGGATCGTCTTGCCGACGAGAGGCGAGTTTTCCGAGATGACGGCTTCGCACAGGCGTCGGCGGCGCTGCTGCTTTGGTGAGACTTCGTAACCGGGGTCGGCGATCGGTACCAGGCCAGCGATCTTCTCCAATTCGATGATGCTGCTGACGATGCCGGTGAAGACCAAGCGGTCATTGGCATGGATCACGTCGTCGGGACTGACCGGGCCGATGATTTGACCCTCGCGATCGATTTCGATGAGAAACAAGCCCGGCAATTGGCGGAGTCCCGCCGTTTCGACGGACTGACCGATCAAACGACACCCCGGCCGGACCAGCATCTCTGCGAGGTACTCACGACGTGTATCTCCGAGTTGCTCGAGCAATTCCTTTCGTTCCGGCAAAAGTCGTCCCGCCAGGGCGAGGTAAGCAACGCCGATGAGCGCATAAGGCAGGCCCACCCAGCCGATCTCGAACAAGTGCATTCCCGGCAGTCCGCTCTTCACCATCAGGCCATTGATGACGAGGTTCGTGGAGGTGCCGATCAGGGTGCAGGTGCCACCGAGGATGGCCAAGTAGGACAAAGGAATCAGCAGCTTCGACGGCGAAACCTGATTGCGTCGGCTCCAGTCCAGCACAATCGGCATGAACATGGCGACGATGGGCGTGTTGTTCAGAAAGGCGGACATCGGCAACACGACGCCGGCGAGACGAGCGAGCACGCCTCGTTCCGTTCTGGACCGCCCCAACACGTGATGGCCGAGGAAGTCCAAGACGCCCGTTTCGCGAAGTCCCCCGGCCACAACGAACAGCACCGCCACGGTGAGCATTCCGCTGTTAGAGAATCCGGCGAAGGCATCCTCCGTTGAGATGACGCCCAACAGTGCCAACGTTGCCGTGGCCCCTAAGAATAACAAGTCGGGGGGCGCAAGATTCTTGAGCAGCGCGACAAACAAGAGCAAGACAACGCCCAGCGTGAGCCACGCTTGTACGGGCATGAAGCCGAAGAACTCCATGGCGACTTTTCCGATCAATCTATGAAAAAAGGGTTGGAAACTCGTGTGGCTTCCAAACCTTTGAGGATAGTCTGCGTGATATTTGAGACCTGTCTCATCTCGTCATGCAGCAGCTCCCTCGCCGGACGGACGCCGTCGGAAGGCAACAACACCGACAGGTTGTGAGCGTGAGCGTTTGCATGATCGATTTCATCGGCCGCCCGACGCACTAACTTGAAGTTGTACCCCCGTTGCCCGTCTGTGGACAATTTACTTGCCCCGGTGTCGTCGATGACTTGAACGGACATCGTGCGACGGCCGGAGCCGAGGAGCTTGCAATCCGCCCGAGCGATGTTGCATTGCAAGACCGCACGCCCGCACGAGTTGCATCTTGGGGGAGCACGGCGCTGGTTGTTGGCTGCTGAGTATTGGGCCTACCCGAGTCTACGTGACCGGGCTGGTCCTGTCTCCGTCGCCGCAAACCGATTCGAAAGTGTGACCAGCTTCACCGCCGTGGTACGGACCCGTAGGCGCGGCGACACGGGAGACCGCCACCGCACGGCAACCCCTTCCCCGCCTCCACGGGCATCGAACGTTGGTCGCTCGATAGATAGTCCAGTCGAAGCGAAATGCTTCGAATCGGGGGGCCGCCCTTGACGTGATCGTTCGAACCGCGCCGGATGGGGCCGGTACGCCAATCGCCGCCTATGACGTTTCTTACAGCTTTCCGACTTTTCGTCGGCCAGAGTTGTCGGAGGCGACGCACGTTAGGGCGGACACAGCGCGCAGAGGACCGGTCCGAGGGACGAAAAAGACAATTTCCGCGCGGCGAGCTCGACATCGTGGTGCTCAACGCGCTGGAAAAGGATCGGCAAGACCCTCTACGTGTAGAGCACGCTTCGCAACCGTTCTCTGGTTCCCTCCCATACTTGCACGTTGTGCTCGACAACGAGTTTGCCGATTTCACGCCGAGCAAGGTGTTCTCGAATCGAACAGCACGGCATGCAAACCATTGCGCCGTCGGGTTAACAGCGGCGCGCATTCTCGGGTGTCGGTTTGAAGTCCGCGCGCAGCATCCAAGTGACGCTGGTGCCGTGCGCGCTGGCAGTGAACGGAGAGTCGTCAGGCGCGGAGAACTTCACCTGGATGCCGCTCATCGGGAAATACAATGCCCCCGCCACGCCGATCACCCGTCAGTTTTGCATAGTGATTCACTGTGCATTCGCGCGGTCGATGATGTGCGCCAATCGAGTGCGTGCGACTGACCGCTTGAATCAGGTGCCGCGGCGATCCACAATCAGCGGAAAAGTGTGGCGCGATCGCAGGAAATTGCCAGGTTACAATTGTAGTTTGCTGCTTGTTCACCCGCGGAGGGCGCTGCAGAGTGGGCAAGACCGTCCTCGACGTAAAGGAACATGACGATGAATGAGAAGGCGAAACATTGGCTTGGCGCCGTTGCCGTCATGGCGAGTTTGTTGTGCGTTTTTGCCCCGCTGCGCGCGGCTGAGCCGTCGGGTGTGGATCTGAACGCACTGGAGGGCTGGGATATCGTCGTCGACGGCGACGCCTCGCCGAGCGAAGTCTACGCAGCCGGCGAATTCAGCCGACTGATGGAGGCGGCGACTGGCAGACCGTTGCCGACGGTTCAGCAGGTTGACCGTCCGGATCGACACGTGTTCATCGGCGCTGGTATGGCAATGCGATCGAGTGCCGTCGGTTTCGAGACCGGTACCTTTGAACCGGAGGACCTGCGGATCATCGTTCGCGATGGGAATATCGCCATCGCCGGTGGCCGGCCCCGGGGGACGCTGTACGGCGTATATTCGTTCCTGGAAGACTACCTCGGTGTGCGCTTTCTCACGTTTGATCACACGCACGTTCCCAAACTCGCGCAGTCGCGCAACGTGGGTCCCGTCGATCATTTTTATCATCCGCCGCTGTCGTTTCGCTGGAGTTACTATGGCGAAAACTTCGCGCACCCTGAGTTCGCCACCCGACTGCGGGTGAATACGATCACATCAGACGCGCAATTGGGAGGAAAAACAGGGAGGAATTTGATCAGTCACAGCTTTGGAAAACAGATTCCTTCGGCGAAATACGGTAAGGATCACCCGGAGTATTTTGCCGAACGTGACGGCAAGCGGCTCAGCCACGTGGAGGACGACTGGCGCGACACCGAGCCGTGCCTGACGAATCCCGCGGTGTTGGACATAGTGACGGCGGACGTGTTGGCCGATCTCCGGGCGAACCCTGGTGCGGAAAATATCTCGGTCAGTCAGAACGACAACAACAAGTATTGTGAGTGCCCGCAGTGCAAAGCCCTGGATGAACGCGAGGGAACACCGATGGGGTCGCTGCTGACGTTTGTCAACGCGGTGGCGGATCGGACTGCCCAGGAGTTTCCCAACACGAAGATCGGCACGTTGAGTTATTGGTACACGCGACGCCCGCCACAGACGATCAAACCGCATGCCAATGTGCAGATCCAGCTCTGTAGCATCGAGTGTTGCATGATGCACGCGATCGACGACCCAAACTGTCCGTTGAACGTGCAGTTTTGCGAAGACATGAAGAATTGGGGGCGGATCTGCGACGACATCGCGATCTGGAACTACAACACGAATTTTCGCAACTATCAATTGCCCTGCCCCAACCTCTACGTGATCGAGCCGAACGTGCGCTACTTTGTGGCGAACCAGGCGAAGGGCATCTTCATGCAGGCGGCGGGTAACACGACGGGAGCCGAGTTCTCGGACCTGCGGAACTACGTGATATCGAACCTGTTGTGGGATCCGACTCGTAGCGGCGACGAGTTGATCGACGAGTTCATCGCCCTGCACTATGGCAAGGCGGCTCGCCCCATCAAACGGTACGTCGAACTCCCGCACGAAAACGCCAAGGCCCGCGACGTACACAAAAACTGCTTCGGGACCGCCCAGGACTACGCGATCGAGGATGCCGTCGTACAAGCCGGCTTGGAGCATTTTGCCGAGGCCATGCGACTGGCCGAAAGCGACGCTGTGAGGCAGCGGGTCGAAAAAGCGTCGATTTGCGCCGTACGGGCGGCCATCGAGCCGTGTTGGGACTTGAAAGAACCGGCCGACCTGTCGCCGGAACTGAAGGAGCGCATGTTGCCGCTCGTGCGGCAGTTCTTCGTGCTCTGCCGCAAATATGGCGTGTCCCACGTCCGCGAAACTGCGACCGTGGAAGACAAACAGCAGGAATTCATAGTGCTCTTCGGCCTGCCGGAATCGGAGGATCTGGGTATGTTGTCCAGCAGGTGACGCGCCGTGCCGATGGTAACGACAAATCGATTGTTGCGTGCTCCCGTTGCCGGCCTGTGCGTCGTCGTGTTTAGCAGTTGGCTGGCCGCAACCTGCGGTGGCGGTGATGGTGTGCCGAATGAAGCGACGACAGTTTCCAGCCTGTGGGGAACGGCGGGCGAGCAGTGGGTGCGCGGCGGGAGACTGACCGACTTCTCGTATGCGGGGTATCACCGTGGCGAGCGCCCCCTCCCCCGGCTGCTTACCGACGTCGGCGTGACGGATTTCGGCGCGGTCGGCGACGGAACGAAGGACGATACGGCAGCCATTCAACGAGCCGTCAGCGCTTCGCCAGGAAAGGTCATCGGCATTCCGGCCGGCCGGTACGTAATTTCAGACGTTATCGAACTCACTCACAATGGTACGGTCTTGCAAGGTGCCGGACCTGAAAACACGGTGCTCTTCGCGCCAAAGCCGTTGGAGCACATCCGCCCGAACATGGGCGCAACGACCACTGGCCGGCCGACGTCGAACTATTCGTGGTCCGGCGGCATCATTCGCGCGGTGGGGCGATGGGACGATACGCCGCTGGCGGAGGTAACCGCTCAGTCGCGGCGCGGCGACAACACGCTCGAAGTGGACCGCCCGGACCGGCTCGAAATCGGCGACCTGGTGCGGCTGGTGCTGCAGGACGACTCGGCTTTCAGTCTCACCAGGCACCTGTATGCAGACGACCCGGGCGACGTCGACAACCTCAAACGCGTACGAGAGGAATGGATTGCCCGGATCGTCGCAATCGACCTGGTGACGAAACACGTGACTCTCGATCGCGCGTTGCGAACCGACGTGCGCCTGGAATGGCGGCCGGTGCTTTACTCCGCCCGCAGCACGGTCGAAGAAGTGGGCATCGAAGAATTGGCCATCGAATTTCCCGTGACACCCTACGGCGGCCACTTCACAGAACTTGGCTTCAATGCCATCGCCCTCGGCGGGGTCCACAACGGTTGGGTGCGCAACGTCGAAATCCGCCACGCCGACAGCGGCATCTTTATCAGCGGCGCGAACAACACGATCACAGGCGTTCGCTGGACGTCACAGCGGCAACGCGACCGCCGCAGGAACAGCACGGGGCATCATGGCATCACACTCGGCGGTTCCGACCAATTGCTCAGCGACTTCGATTTCCGCACCAAATTCATCCATGACGTCACGATGTCGCGCGGGTCGGCAGGCAACGTCGTCCGCGACGGTCGTGGCGAAGACCTTACCTTCGATCATCACTGCTACGCGAACCACGCAAACCTGTTTACGAACGTCGATGCAGGTGTGGGGACCGACATCTTTCGTTCCGGTGGAGGGGCGAAGCTCGGCCGACACTGCGGAGCGTGGACCACGTGGTGGAACATCAAGACGGAGCGGCCCGTCGAGGTTCCCGCCGGCTGGGCGACCGACATGATCAACGTCGTGGGCGTGTTGTCCGAGGCCGAGTCGGTGACCGAGCCGAACGGCCGTTGGTTCGAGGTGATCGCGCCGGAGCGGCTGACTCCCCCCGATCTTTACGAGTCGCAGTGGGAACGGCGATTGCGTCCGGAACGTTGAAACGACGTGGCCAAGCGGCCTCTTCAGCCGTCGGCGCGGCGCAGGAAAGCAAGCTCTCGGGTGAAAACGCTGGTTGCGGGCCGAGCGGCCAGATATGCTGGGGCGTGCCGACACGGTATGACCATCACTGACGAAGACCGGGGCGCCGTCATGTTCCGACCGCTTGGCTATTTCACAACCATTTCTCGACACGTGGCACGACGCCGAATTGAGGCGGCAGCTGGGCGACGGCTGGCAATTTTTAGTCTCGGTCACGAACCGCTGGAAGACCGTCGCGTGCTCTCGGCCGTGACGGTCACGAACAACCTCGACCTGGTCAACGGCGACACCTCGTCGATCGCGGCTCTGCTGGCCGACGACGGCGGCGACGGCATCGCCCTGCGCGAAGCGATCGAAGCAGCCAACAACACGCTCGGGGCGGACGAGATCACGTTCGATTTCGGCCACGACGGGCCGGAGACGATCCTGCTCAAGCTCGGCGAACTGGCAATCACCGACGCGCTAACGATCACCGGCGACGGGGCGGACTGGTTGACGATCGACGCCAGCGGCAATGACCCTACGCCGGACGACGATAATTACGACGGTAGTCGGGTCTTCAACGTCGATGACGGCAACGCCGACGTGTGGATCGAAGTGGCCATCAGCGGGCTGACGCTGACTGGGGGTGACGCACCCGGCGGTTCGTCTCTTGGTGGTGGAGGCGGTGCGATCTTCAATCGAGAGGATCTTACGGTTGGCACTAGCACAATATCCGGCAATTCGGCGCGGTATGGTGGGGGGATCCGGAACTACGCGGGCATGCTGACGGTTGTTGGCAGCACCATATCGAACAACTCGGCCGAACATGGCGGTGGTATCGGCAGCAATCCCCCCCGCATGCCCTCCCCAAGTGTTCTCAAAGTCATCGACAGTATCGTCTCCGATAATACCGCAAGCGTTGCCGGCGGTGGCATTTCCAGCATTGACTTTTTGGACGTCACCAACAGCCAGGTCCTGCGAAACTCAGCAACGACCAGCCTTGGTGGCGGGATTTTTAGTGCTGGAACGGCATCCATTTCACACAGCATCGTTTCCAGCAACGTGGCTGGCCGAGGCGGCGGTGTAGCGATTGTAGGTGGCGACGCGACGATCGCCTGGAGTACCATCTCCGACAATTCGGCGGTGGGTAACGGCGGTGGTCTGGCCCTATATGGCACAGGAGAGATCTCTTACAGCACCGTCTCGGGTAACTCGACGGCACAGGGTGGTGGCGGCGCAGTCGTTGGGAACAACTGGACCATTGCCAGTAGCACCGTCTCGGGCAATTACGCCGCACAATACGGTGGCGGGATCTTTGTGTTGGGCACGGGAAATCTCATCGAACAGAGCACGATCACGCAGAACGAGACAAACGGTGGTGGCGGTGGTATCTGGAATACCGGCCCGGGCACCCAGGTGCGCACCTCGATCATCAGTGGCAACGTGGACGGGGATGACGTCGGCCGAGACGTCGCAACGAGCGTGTTTGTTTCACTCGACCACAATCTTGTTGGCGGGGGGAACGCCACGGAGGAGTTCTTTGCGCCCGGCGATCAGGTCGGTGTGCACGATCCGATGTTGGGGCCCCTGGCGGACAATGGCGGACCGACCGAAACCCACTCGCTCCTGCCTGGGAGCCCGGCGGTTGACGCGGGTGTCGCCGCAGGGATCGTCTTCGACCAGAGGGGCGCACCCTATGTGCGCACGATTGGTCTTAGCGCCGACATTGGCGCGTTCGAACTACTCTCGGGTGACGGTAACCTCGACGGCATCGTCGACGGACTCGACTATTTGAATTGGGTGGGCTACTTCCGAGACGGTCCGGCCGAAGCCCCACCAGGTTCGCCGGCGAACGGCGACTACACCAACGACGGCGTGGTCGACGGGCTCGACTACCTTGTCTGGGCGGCGAACTTTGGTGTGGGAGTGGCAACGGTTCCCGCGCAATTGGTCGTGAGCACGCTCGTCGATGAAGTCGATACCGATTTTTCACCGGGCGACTTTTCGCTCCGCGAAGCGATCGGTTGGGCGAATGCCACCGCAGGCATGGACACGATCACGTTTGAACCGTCACTGGACGGCGGCACGATTGAACTGTCCTGGGGCGAGTTGGTGATCACGGAAACGCTGGCGATCGACGCCACGGATTTGCCCACGGGCCTGACCATCGACGCCCAGTCAGCCTCGCGCGTCGTCAACATAAGCGCATCGACGGGCGACTTCTACTTTTCCGGCCTCACGTTCACGGGGGGGGCGCACGACGTCCGCGTCGGAAGCCGGAGGCGCGATTCGCTCAGCAACGGCCGGGAGTTTGACGATCGATCGGTGCGCGATCACGGACAGCGTCACCACGGGCGACGGGGCCCAGGGAGGCGGTATCTATACGCAGGGTGCCCTGGCAATTTCCTACGCAACAATCCAGGGCAACACCACCACCGGCGCCGATGCCAGAGGTGGCGGCATTTATGTCGGCGGACCGATAGCGATAACAGGCTCCACGGTGGGCGACAATATCACGACAGGCTTACGCGCCAGTGGCGGCGGGATTGCCGCCAGCGCCGATGTGACGGTTGTCGGCTCGACGATAAGCGGCAATCGGACTACGGGAAGTCAATCGCCGGGTGGAGGAGTTTATGCGGTGGTGGGGATGGAGATCGCGGTGAGACTCACAAACACGACGGTTAGTGGCAACACGGTCGAAGGGATTATCGCCTGGGGCGGAGGCATTTTCGCACGAAACGCGAGGATCGAAGACTCAACGGTTACCGGCAATACGGCCGAACGCGCCGGTGGTGTTTCGGCGCACGAATTGACCATTTCCGGATCCATCATCGCCGGCAATACGGCCGAACTGGACTATCCAGATGTGCGATTTGTCGGCGTCGCGAGTGTCAGCCACTCGCTGATTGGTGACACCAGTGACATGGCGCAGGTGGTGATAGACGCGATTAACGCCGGGGTTGGCAACCTGCTCGATGTCGATCCGCTGCTGGGGCCGCTGGCGGACAATGGTGGTCCTACCATGACCCACGCGCTGTTGCCGGGCAGTCCGGCGATCGATGCGGGCGATCCGGCGTTTGTCGGGCCACCGTATGCTGACCAGCGGGGGTATTACCGTGTCGTCGATGGCGACGGCGACATGACGGCGCGGATCGATATGGGTGCATTCGAGTATGCCTCGGTCGCACCGTTGCCGGGTGACGGCAACCTCGACCATTTTGTCGACGGGCTCGACTATCTGTTGTGGGCCGAGCTCTACGAAGAAGATCGGGCAGCCGATCCGCCCGGTGCGCCGCTCAGGGGCGACTACAACGACGACGGCGTCGTCGACGGCCTCGACTACCTTGTCTGGGGCGAGAACTTCGAGGCGAGTATCACGGCGCTGGCGTTCGCGCGGGTGCAAGCAATCACCGAAAGCGTCACAGCGAATTTGCATGTCGCCGAAACGAGCGTTGCCGCAGATGGCGCCGCTGATGTGGCTTTCGTGTGGAGAGCGGTCTTCGGTCAGCAGGATCGTGATGGGCGCGACGAGGGCGTCGGCAGGGGGCGTGACTTTCCAACCAGCGAGCCGATGACGCACCATTGGCGCCGCGTGTGATCGCGCGGTGGGCGCCCGGGGGGCCGGTGTGCCGTCGTTGATGGGATCGCGTGACCCGCTGAAACGCGGTCTCAGTATCAACGTTTGCGAGACGGCGTGCGAGATCGGGTGTTCTTATCGCAACGTTGCAGCCGCCTCGCTCGTTTCCCAGGATTCCTGCGCTAAAGATGACGTGCGCGTCGTTGGCGTGAATTCGTGCGCGGCGGCTGGAAAGGATTCGCCCGAGCGCATAGAATTCACACGACAACTTTGCACAAGGGCGGCGCGAGCCGCAGCCATAGGCGTCGCCACACGCCATGCGTACACAGGCACATCACGCATTTTCAGGCACATCAAGCGTATTCAGGCACATCAATAGGAGGAACACGATGAAGGGTAGCGAAAAAGTGATCGAGGCGCTCAACGCCGGACTGACGATCGAACTGACGGCGATCAATCTTTACTTCATCAACTCGAAGATGTGCGCCAACTGGGGGTTGGGCAAACTGGCCAAGCACTTCTACGACGAGTCGATCGAAGAGATGAAGCACGCCGAGGAAGTGATCGACCGTGTGTTGTTTCTCGACGGTGTGCCGGAGATCGCCCGATACGACGTGATCACCGTCGGTAGTTCGGCGCAAGAGATGATCGAAAACTCGCTGAAGCTCGAGACCAAAGGCGTGAAGACCTACAACGAGGCGATTCACATCGCCCACGCCGAGAAGGATGCCGGCAGCAAGGACCTGATGGAGCGGATGGTCGTCGAATCCGAGGAGAGCATCGACTGGGCCGAGGCGCAGTTGGACCTGATCGAGAAGGTCGGTATCCAGAACTACCTGGCCGAGCAGATGGGTGAATAAGTCATTCGCGGGGCCGCGCCGCGTCAGGCGGCGTGGCACTGGCAGTCGATGGTGTTGAAGCCGCAGTTGCCACAGACTTCAAACAGGCTGCAGGCGGCCGGTTTGCCCGCGAGCATTCGGCGGATGCGGCAGTGACAGCCGTTGCAGCCCCCGCCGGCCCGCGTCGTCGCCGTCACCTCGGCAACGGTCGATGCCCCCAGTGTGTCGATCGCATCGCGAATCTCCGACTCTCGCACACCATAGCAGTGACAGACCACTGTGTCGGTCGGGCAAAGCACAGCGTTGTGCGGGGAATGATCCGCTGTGAATGCGCCGGGTTCGGGACTGATCACCACCATAGCATCGGTATCGGCTTGGCCGGGGAACGACTTGAGACTGAGTCTCATTAGCGACAACGACATTTTGACGCCGACCGGTGTCTCTGTCAACACGTCGGTCGCGGTTCTGCGGGACGTTGCACGCCGTATACAAGGGCGGTGCCGGTAAGTCTACGCAGAAAAATGACTTACGGCGATGCTGGAGTCCTGACGGGGTGAGTCGTCTCACGGTCGACTACTTCTTGCTGGCCCCGGACAGCATGAGTTGCTCGATCACGGTGGCGACTTCCGCCGGCGGCGCTTTTTCCACCAGGTAAGTGTGTGGCCGGTCGGTTTCGGCGTCCCAGCGGTTCGTTCCGTCCGCGTCGATCCGGCAACTCCCCGTCGCTTCGCTGTCCCAGAATTGTCCTTGGGGGGCATCCAACTCTCGGGCCGCGAACAACACGGCGGTCTGGTCCCAACTGAAATGGTCCTGGGCGCCGTTGAACAATTCGTAGGCGCGACGCACGGGATTCGTTTCGGGAAGCGCTTTGAGGCCGGCGCCGGTCATCACCCGGTGGCCGATCTCGAAACCGCTGAAGACGATCGGTGTCGGCCAATGTTCGACGGCGTGTTGGGCGGCCGGTCCGTGGTGATAGAAGTTGGCTTCTTTGCCTTGGGGAAACTTGCCCCCCATGCAGACCCAGGCGCGTACTTTGGCATGCACCAAATCACTTCCATTTAGCTCGCTGTGCTGGTCCGGCGGAGTGTCGAGCAGCGTGCTGAGATTGGATAGCTGCCCGACCGAAATGATCACGACGGACTGGTCGTCCGCGTCGGCCAGCAGTTTGCGATAGAGTTGTGCCGCGTCGGGGGCGTCGTTGGCCGAGGCGAGATTGTGCGGGAACTCGGCAGCGATCTGTTCGTTGTATTTCGAGTCGCGGAGGAAGCCGTCGCCTTTGTTCACGCCGATCGGCACGTCGGGCCGACCGAAGAACGTGTTGAAGGCGTCCAGGCACGGAGCGGACGACGGATGCAGCGCCGAGACGCCCATGCCGAGGATCTTGACTTCGCCGCGGTCGGCCAGGGCGTGGAGGACGGCCAGCGCGCCAACGTCATCGACGTCGCCCTGAATGTCGGTGTCGAAGATGACCGGAAGGGGTTCGTCGGCGCCGGTCGGTGGCAACGCGGCCGTTGCGAATACGAGCGTCGCGATGGCGAGCAGGATGCGAATCATAGGACGTCAACTCCTGCTTTGGCGATGACGGTGATGGGGCGGGCGCAGCGGGGAGACCGGTTGCTTGTCGCCATCCGGTTATCCCCCCTGCCCTCGGTGTAGCCACTGATCGATGGCGACGGCGCTGATGATGATGCCGCCAATCACGATCTTCTGCACGGGGTCGGAAACGCCAGCGTAGAGGCAGCCGCTGCGCAGCGTGGTCATCGTCAGCGCGCCGATGATCGAGCCCAGCACGCTGCCGCGTCCGCCGGTGAGGCTGCCGCCGCCGATGACGACGGCTGCAATCATTTCCAGTTCGAGGCTGTAGCCACTCGTGGGGCTGCCCTGTTGATTGAGGTCGTTGAAGTCGAGGATGCCGGCGACGGCGCCAAAAAGTCCCCCCACGGCGTAGACGGCGATCTTCGTGGCCGGCACGTGGATGCCGCAGAGTCGCGCCGTCGCTTCGTTCGAGCCGATGGCGAAGACGTGACGGCCGAAGACCGTGTAGCGCATCACGGCCGCCAAGACGAGGCCGAGCACGATCACCAGCCAGACACCGGTGGAAACGAGTTGCCAACTGTCGGCGGCAGGAGGATCGAGCAGAGTACCTAACCAGTCCGGCGCCGCAGCGCTGACCTTGCGCTGCTCGCTGATTTGTTCCGCCAGTCCGCGGAACACGAGCATCGTGCCCAGGGTGACGATGAACGGTACGAGTCGCAGGCCCGTGATCAACACGCCATTGAGTGCACCGGCGGCCAGGCCGACACAGAGCACAATCGCGACGGCTAGCACGGGGGAGGTGCCGGCCTTGAGCGCCACGGCCAGCGTCACCGATGTGAGTGCCAACAGCGAGCCGGCTGACAGGTCGATGCCGCCGGCAATGATCACGACCGTCATGCCCAGTGCGCCCATACCGACGATGGCGGTTTGCTTGGCGATCAGTGTGAGTCGAAACGAAGTAAGGAACGGCGCATCGGGACGTTCGAGCACCTGGTAAACGAGAAAAATTGCCACGACGACGCCCAGTCCGACAAACGGCGCGAGCGCTTGCCAGGCGAGGCGAAGAACGCGCTGCCGGTTCGTGGTGGCGAGTTTCGTCTCGCTGCCGGGGCGGCTCATCGTGGCTGCTCCTGTCCCGTGGCTGAGTGCATGATTTCCTCTTCGCTCCAATCAACGCTGGGCCGCACTTCACGCAGGCGGCCGCGACACATCACGCCGATGCGGTCGCAGACGTTGAGCAACTCGGGTAGGTATGAACTGACGATCACGATCGCCTTGCCGGCGGCGGCCAGTTGACCGACGAGTCGATAGATCTCGGCCTTGGCGCTGATGTCGATGCCGCGGGTCGGTTCGTCGAGCAGCAATACGTCGGCGTCCTGGTGCAGCAGTCGGCCGATGGCCACCTTCTGTTGATTGCCGCCGGAAAGTTCGGCAACGGGCTGACCGGGATGCTGGTATTTACAGCCGACTCGGTCGAGCCAACGCACGACGCCCCGATCGCGCGACGCCAGGTTGAGCCAACCGTAGCGGCGATACGGGCTCAGTCGCGACATCGTGAGGTTGTCGGCGATTGAGAGATCGACCGCGAGGCCTTCGTCCTTGCGGTCTTCACTGACAAAACCAACGCCCCTGCGAATGCTGCGGCGTGGTGACTGGCCAACATTGCCGATGCGTGCGACGGTGACCTCGCCGCGCCGCACACGATCGAGACCGTAGACGCAGCGGACCAGTTCAGTGCGTCCGGCGCCGACGAGTCCGGCGATGCCGACGATCTCGCCGCGATGTACGTCAAGGTCGACGTCGCTGGGCGTGTCAATGCCCGTGAGGCCGCGGATATTTAGAAGCGGTTCACCGATTTGGTGCGCGACGTGCGGGAAGAACTCGTCGATTTCGCGGCCGACCATTGCACGTACGATAGCATCGAGCGACGAGTCGGCGATCAGGCCAGTGCCGACGACACGTCCGTCGCGGAGCACGGTGTAATCGTCGGCGAGTTGTTGAACCTCTTCGAGAAAGTGACTGATATAGACGACGCCGATGCCGGCGGCGCGCAAATCACGAATCACGGCGAAGAGATGTTCGGTGTCGTCGTCGCCGAGCACGCTGGTCGGTTCGTCAAAGACGACGACTCGTGCATCGGAGGCGATGGCGCGGGCGATCTCGACCAATTGCTGCATGGCAATGGGCAGCGATCCGACGGGCACCTTGAGCGGCAAGTCGGGTTGTGAAAGCCGGGCCAAGGCGCGGCGGGCGGTTGCGTCTTGCTGCGACCGACGGAGCAGGCCGAGCTTGCGTGGTTCCTGACCGAGCACGATGTTGGCCGCGACCGAAAGATGCGGCGCCAGGTTGAGTTCCTGATGGATCATGGCGACGCCGGCGGAGAGCGCGGCGGCCGGTCCCGATGGGGCGTATGGTGTGCCGCCCAAAGTCATGTGACCACAATCGGGCGGATGCACACCGGCGAGCACCTTCATCAACGTGCTCTTGCCGGCGCCGTTCTCGCCAATCAGCGCGTGGACGCGCCCGTGCCGAACGCTCAGTGAGACGTCGTCGAGTGCCAGCGTGGCACCGAAACGCTTGGTCACGCCGTTCATGGTCAGCAGCGGTGTTTCCATCAACGTGCCGTTCCTGACAATGCTCGCGCGCCGCAAAGAATTTGTCGGCCAACGCAGATTGTGCCGTGGCGGGGGCGACTATTCGGCGGCCTCGGGGTAGAGCAACTTGTGCACCGTGGGGTCGTCGAGGTTGCCGCCCGTGGCGAGCACCTCCTGCGTTTCGACGCGTGCCGGCACGGCGTCACCGAGCAAGTGTTGGCGCATGGCTTCGACCGCCTGGTAGCCCATGGTCACGGGATCCTGCAACACGGTGGCGTTGAGGTCGCCTTTTTCCAAACCGCTGACAATGTTTTCGCCCGAGTCGAAGCCGACAAATTTCACCTTGCCCGCCAGTCCACGTTGATCGCGGCGCAGCACGGTCAACATGCCGGAGGCGGTCGACTGGTTGGGACAGAAAATGCCGTTGACGTCACCACCGAAGTTGGCCAGCAGGTTTTCGCCGAGTTCGATGGCGTCACTTTCGGTGGGGCCGGCGTACTTGTCAGCCGAGATCAAGGTGATGCCCTCGAACGGTTCAAGCGCACCGAGAAACCCCTTTTCGCGGAGGTCGGTGCTTTCGGAGTTGAGATCGTAACGCATCAACACGACGTTGCCGCTGCCGCCGAGTAGCTCGGCGAGGTACTCGCCGGCGACGCGGCCGCCGCGCTCGTTGTTCGTGGCGACGTAGCTGACGATGCCGTCCATGTCTTTCAGGCCGGAGTCGAAAATGACGACGGGGACACCGTTCTGGATGGCCTGGTCGACGGGACGCCGCAGAGCCACGGCATCACAAGGCGCCAGGCAAATGCCGTCGTAACCGTCGGCAATGAAGCCCTCGACGGTTTCGATCTGCTTGGCCGTGTCGCCCTCAGTGAGCGGGCCTTTCCAGGTGATCTCGACGTCGTCGAACTCGGCGGCGGCCTTCTCGGCGCCGGCGTGCACCGACGCCCAGAAGTCGTGGCTGGTGCCCTTGGGGATCACGGCAATGCGAAACACGTGCGGCGACGTGCCTGCGGCAGTGCCGTCCGGTACCGCATTGTTTCCGCATCCGCCGGCCCCGCTGAGGGCGACGGCGAGTGCCGCCAGGGCCATGACGGCGCGACATAAACCCGGTGACGAATTCCCCATGTGGTCAGCCTCCCACAGCGACGTCTCTCCGACGCAACGACCGGGCGGCGCGCGTCGGCGGCGGGTCGGCGTCCCAAACCCTCGAACATAAGCCGATGCCAGCGTGTCGACAAGCCGTTTTGCTGAGGCGTTTTTGGCGTGGCGGCGGGAAAAAGTTGGCGGCCGCCGCTGGCTGTGGTAATCTCAACTGACTGTGCGGCACGCACCGCTGCGTGTGAAAGCACGGCCGCCGTCGAATATTTCTCTGTAACGTCGTCGGCGATTCTCTCTTCATCGACAGGAATCATACGTCATGACACCGGGTTCCAATGTGAGAGGCTGGGGGCGTCGCAACACCGCGGCGTTCACGCTCGTCGAGTTGCTCGTTGTGATCGCCATCATCGGCATCTTGATCGCCCTGTTGCTGCCGGCCGTGCAGGCGGCCCGCGAAGCTGCCCGGCGGTCGCAGTGCCAGAACAACCTCAAGCAGATGGGGCTCGCGGCCCTGACGCACGCCGACGTGCATAAGCACTTCCCGTCGAGCGGCTGGGGTTACCTCTGGGTGGGCGACCCGGATCTTGGTTACGGGAAGTCGCAGCCCGGCAGTTGGATCTACAATTCACTCGACTTCATGGAACAAGGAGCGGTGCGCCGCATCGGCGCCGGGCTCACGGGAACGGCCAAGAAAAACGCGTTGGGACAATTGCATGGCACACCGATTCCGGTGTTCAACTGTCCGTCGCGGCGGGCGCCAATTGCGTATCCCCCCAACGAGCAATGCACAAACGCCTTGAACGCCCTCTCGCTGGCGCACTCGGATTACGCCGGGAATGCCGGTGTCGCTCAGCGCATCGGAAACTTGACCACCACGCAAGTGAAGACAGTCAACTGGGATCGTGGCGGCCTGACGTTTGCGGCAAGTGAAGTGGGGTTCCGTCAGATATCGGACGGAACGAGCAACACGATCTACGTTGGTGAAAAGTATCTGATCCCGGACGCCTATCGCACGTCAAAAGACGGCGCCGATAACAACACGATGTATGCCGGGCACGACTGGGACGTCCTGCGGTGGACATCGGTAGATGGCTCGACAAGCAACTCGGGTAATCCCGAGTATTTCACGGATCCGTCCTATGACTACAAAAACGTTTCCTTGATTACGTCGTACCAGGACCGGCCCGGCTTCTCGGCGATTTCGTCGTTCGGCAGCCCGCATCCGGCTGCTGCCAATTACGTTTTCTGCGACGGGTCAGTGCGCAGCATCACCTACGGCGTCGACGCCCAGACGTGGATTCGCATCGGTATCCGCAACGACGGTCTCCCAGTTGAGGCGGACAAGCTCTAGCTGCGGCGGACAAGTCGCGATCCTCGCCAACGTCCGCTGGCCGCACGGGGAAAAGTCCGCACAGGTGAACGGCGATTCGCCGGACCCTGTTGCCGCGCCGCTCCTGACGGACCGTGCCCGGCAATTGCCCGGGTGGGGGCCGTGTGATAACCTCAGTTGTATTAACATTCATGGAGTGGGGTGAATTGGGGCGTTCTATCGAGCGTCTTGATTGGTTGGGAGACTCGCGCGTGGTAAAACCTTTGGACGGGAAACGCAGTGGAAGAGGCCGGCACGTCGGTTTCACACTCGTCGAATTGCTCGTTGTGATCGCCATCATCGGCATCTTGATCGCCTTGTTGCTGCCTGCGGTGCAGGCGGCCCGCGAAGCTGCCCGGCGGTCGCAGTGTCAGAATAACCTCAAGCAGCTTGGCCTGGCGGCATTGAACCACGCCGACGTACATGGTCACTTTCCCTCGAGTGGCTGGGGGTTTCTCTGGATCGGTGATCCGGACAAGGGCTACGGTAAATCGCAACCGGGCGGGTGGCCATATAACTCGCTTGAATTCATGGAACAGGGGCCCGTGCGCAAGATCGGCGCGGGGCTCTCCGGTGCCGCCAAGGCCACGGCGCTTAATACTTTGGGTGGTACTCCGATCCCGGCGTTCAATTGCCCTTCGCGCCGCAGCAGTATTGCCTACCCGAATTACCAAAACGAAAAACTTCAGAACGCCGGGGTACCGACACTACTAGCTCATGCTGACTACGCGGGCAACGCCGGCGTCGGCACGCGCGTCGGCAGTTGGGGCACGGCCTCACAGACTGAGGACCAGATCGACTTTCCCAACCTCGATCGCGGAGGACTTACGTTTCTGCGCAGTGAGGTGGGATTTCGCCAGATTTCTGACGGCACGAGTTCGACGATGTACGTCGGCGAGAAGTATCTGAATCCGGACTTCTACCGTACGTCGAAAGACGGCGCCGATAACAATTCGATGTTCGCCGGGCACGACTGGGACATTGTCCGCTGGACGTGTGAAACGCCGGCCGACAAATACCAATACACGGATGTTTACACCGTCGTCCCTCGGCAGGACCAGACTGGCTTTGTCGATCTGCGGCTCTTCGGCAGTTCGCATCCGGCGGGCGCCAACTTTGTCTTTTGTGATGGCTCGGTGCACGGCATCACCTACAGCGTCGATTCACAGGTCTGGATTCGCATCGGCATGCGAAACGACGGACTTCCCGTCGAGGCGGACAAGCTCTAGGCCGACTGCGCGAGGGGGACGCACCATAGCGTTGTGGTGCGTTCGCAGGCAAGACGTCGATCCGCCGGCGGTTCAGCGTCTCAGCGGGTCGGCGGCGACAGCGACGAACTGCTTGGCGCTCGCTTCGTCGTCGAAGATGGTCCAGACCGGCACCTTGGCCTTGATCCGCTCGAACGCCGCGTCGAACTGCCCTTCTTTGCGTGATTCGATGATCGCTTCCTTGATCTCTTCCTGGACGTCTTCAAAGGGAGTGACGCCAGCCTCGGTCCGCTCGGTCACGCGGATGATGTGAAAGCCGTCTTCGTCTTCGAGGATCGGGCCGAGCTGTCCGACCGGCTGGCTGAACAGCGCCCGGTCGAGCACGTCGGATCGCAAGCTGCCGCGGCCCGTCCAGTCGTGCTTGCCGCCGTCCAGGGACGTCGAACCGTGCGACGCCTCGGTGGCGACTTTTTCGAATGGTTCACCCTGAATGACCACGCGGTTGCCCATCGCCCGGATCTGCTCGCCGGCGGCAAAGCGGTCCGGCACGCGACTGAAACGCACCGTCAGTTGTTCCCAGCGGGCACGGGCGGGAAATTGATAGTCGGCGATGTGGTCGTGATAGTAGGCGAGAATCTCCTGACGCGTGACTTCGCCCGGGGCGGTGATCTGTTCCTGCATGGCGTAGCCGGCCAGGTTGCGTTCCTTGAAGGCGCGTTCTTCCTGTTCGAGGTAACTTCCCTTGGAGATCAGATACGCTTCGAGCTCAGCGCGCGTCGACACGTCGGCGCCGTTGACCAACTCTCCCAACTGCACGCTTGCCTTCTTGCCAGTGAATTTTTCTTCGAGCGCGTCCAGAAAGGCGGTGTGCATCTGCGTGTCGACGTGATCGAGGCTCTCGGCAGGCACCTTCTGCAGGGCGGCGACGTACATCACCTTGCGGCTGACCACCTGCTCGAGGGCGTTGGCCATCACGATCTGCATGACTTCGGCTTCCTGGCCGGCGGGAATTCGGTCGGCGTTCTTGATCATCCGCTCGTAAACGGCGGGCAGCACTTCGCTGGCCAGCACGACCTCACTGCCGACCCGGGCAACGATCGTCGAACCCGCCAGGGAAGTGACGCGATCGGGGCCGAAGGTCTGGGGACGCGCCGAACCGACCGCCAGCGGTGCGCCGGCCTGTTGCGGTGTGGGAACTGGCTGCGGAAAGGGCACCGGTTGGTAGGTGGGGAACGGCTGAGGCGTTGGACCCGGCTGCGCCGTGCCGGCGGAAGTTGGTGCCGGGCCGACCGTCGGCGTCTGCGCTGGAATGGCCGGCGGTGCGCCGCCCACGCCGAAGGTTGCCGATTGTGGGGGAATGTACACCGGCGGTTGGGCAACCGTCGTGACCGCGCGTTGATCCGACAGCGGCGCAGTACCATTCGGAGCAGGGCCATACGGGGTAGCGCCGAACGGCACAGCACCATACGGACTAGCGCCATACTGTGCCGTGTCATACGGAGCGACTTGTGCGGCCGTCGGCGTGGCGCTCAACGACGTGGCAACGACGAGCGCTGCCGAGGTGAACAGCGTCACCGGCAAACGGGGCAACGGCAAAAACCGAGTCGGCATCGGCATGGCACGAGCGGCGAGGTGAAAAGCCGGGGAGACAGTATGACGAGGGGCGGGATTATAGGCCGACCTTGTTCACGGCCGCAACAGCGATTGCAGCTCTGCTAGCAGCTCAGCAGGGTCGTTCAGTTCTCGCGGCAAAGGCACGTATGCCGAGTGGTCGTCCGCAATGCGCACCGGCCGAGCGGCGCCGCGGGCTAACTGCTCGATCGCCGGCAGCGAGGCAAATTCCAGCACGGCGTACTGATTCTCCAACCGGATTGCGCGAATGTGGTGATGCCGGGCGAAGATGCGCAACAGGGCGACTTCCATGAGCCAGGCGACCTCGACGGGGGGCGGTCCAAACCGGTCGGACAGCTCGGTCCGCAGGTCGGCAAGTCCCGCGGGAGTTGTGATTCGGGTGAGGCGCCGATACAGATCGATCTTCGAACGCATGTCGGTGACGTAGCCGTCGGGGAAAAACGCACGGCCAGGCAGGTCGACGTCGACGTCGACCGAATCGGCCGGCGGCATGTGCTTGAGGCGGCGGACCGCCTGGTCGAGCAGCTCGCAGTAGAACTGATATCCGACGGCCGCGATGTGGCCCGACTGTTCGGTACCGAGGATGTTGCCGGCGCCGCGGATTTCCAGATCGCGCATGGCCAACGAGAAGCCGGCGCCGATGTTGCTGTACTCTTCGATCGCGCGGAGGCGCTTCGTCGCCGTGGGATTGAGGTGTTTGTTCGGGTCGACCAGCAGGTAGCAGTATGCGCGGTGGCGGTAGCGGCCGACGCGCCCGCGCAGTTGATGCAGGTCGGCCAGGCCGTAGCGGTCGGCCTCGTCGATGAAGATCGTGTTGGCATTGGGGATGTCGAGGCCGCTCTCGACGATCGTCGTCGCCAGCAGCACGTCGAAGCGGTGTTCGACGAAGCGGCACATCACGCGTTCCAACTCGCCCTCGGCCATCTGGCCGTGTCCGATCTCGACCGACGCTTCGGGAACGACCTCACGGAGTCGTTGCGCGACGGCCTCGATGTCTTGCACG
>JAGQPT010000173.1 GCA_020426575.1 Planctomycetales bacterium | reverse complement strand
TGATCCTCCACAAACAGCCAGTCACGGACGTTGTTGCCATCTCCGTAGATCGGAAGGCGACGTCCGTCCAATGCATTGAGGATCATCAGTGGAATCATCTTCTCGGGAAACTGATAAGGTCCGAAATTGTTGGAGCAATTCGTCACGATGGTCGGCAGGCCGTATGTGTGATGGTACGCTCGAACCAGGTGGTCGGCCGCGGCCTTGGTCGCGGCGTACGGCGAGTTCGGCCGATAGGGAGAAGATTCGGTAAACTGTCCCGTCGATCCCAGTGATCCGTAGACCTCATCGGTGGACACCTGTATGTAGCGGAACGTCTCCCGCTCGGCTTCGCCAAGCGCGGCCCAATACTCGCGTACGGCCTCCAACAGCGTATAGGTTCCCTGCACGTTAGTGCGGACAAAGTCGGCAGGTGAGTCAATCGACCGATCCACGTGTGACTCAGCCGCTAAGTGCACGACCGCCTGTGGACGCTGCTTCGCAAGTAGTCGGGCGCATAGTTCGGCATCGCACACGTCACCGCGAACAAATTCGTGGCGCGGATGCTCGAGCGCCTCGCCGAGTGACGCCAGGTCGCCTGCGTAGGTGAGCTTGTCAAGGTTGACGACGCGGTAGCCGCCGTCGCCGATCAGTTGTCGCACGAAGCAACTACCAATGAAGCCGGCGCCGCCCGTCACCAGGACCGTCTTTATCGGAAAGCACCCCATTTCCCCTCCTTATGTTTGCCTCAAGCGACGGGTATGAAGCAGGCTCACGCACGGCGCGGCGTCACGCCTTGAGCCGCAGCAATACAACGGCTCAGATGATAAAGCAAGGATCGCCCACTTCGCCATACTTTTGTCGCGACGGCGTCTCTTTTATCGCAGATGCGTGATACGGATCGATTCGTCCGGGGTGATCGATTACGTGTCGGCATACCAATCAACGGCCAATGTACCCATTTCCACAATGCCCGTCCGTTCATATCCAGCGTGCATTTGTCAGCGGTGTTACATCATTCGCGTTCGGACAGGTACGCGACCGGTCGCCGGCAAAAGGCGAAACTGGCAATCGTGGGTTCCGTCCTGGTGATCGAAGGGGCGAACTCTGGACTCAAAGTTGCCGCGCAACCCTAGAACCTGCCCTGCATCTCTGTGCATCCCTACCGTGTGGGCGATGAGGGACTCGAACCCCCGACATCCACGGTGTAAACGTGGCGCTCTAGCCAACTGAGCTAATCGCCCATGCTGAAAATACGGTAACCCTCGGCGCGGTGGTATGTCAACGCCGCCTCGGTCGGCGGGGCATAGTGGTGGCTGGGGCATGCGGCTCGACGGAAGATGCCGCTGGCGAGGTGCCGAGTGGGTCTTATAATGTGCGGTCAGCCGTGCTGCCAGGGGCGCGCCTGACAACGAATCACGACGGAGAGGGAACGTCCGTGCCGCAGCGAAATCGTCAGCGGGTCGACGGAGCGGTGGCAGCTGTCGCCTGGTATTCGGTTCCGTGTCGTACAGCCCCCATCTCGGCGAAGGAATCGTGATCGACTTTCTGCAAATCATTCTCTTCACCGCGCACATCGTTTGCGTGAGTATTGGCGGTGTCGGACCGTTGTTTTGCCTTTGGTTCGATTGGCGCAGCCGTACGACGGTCCGTTTGGCCCACGAGCGGCAAGGCGAATCCTCGGCAGCCGAAACAGCATGGGCACACTGCCTGGCCCGGCGGCAGGCAGTGTGGTCGGTTGTAATGCTGCTCTGCGGCGCCGCGCTCGGCGGAGTGCAGCTCGGCTTGATCTGGTTGGCCGGCAATTGGGACTACTTTGAGACGTGGAGCCGTATTGCCACTGAGCGGTTGAAGTATGCGGGGATCGAATGGATATTTTCAATAGTATGCATGTTGCTTTATTTGTTGGTCCAACGTGGCCGGCCGCGTCTGGGGTCGTTCCGTGGCATGCTGGCCGTACTCTTGCCACTGCTGGCGGCGACGAACACGTTGTATCACTTTCCGGTTCTGTTTGCCGTCGTGACGGTATTGGGTTTCGAGGGAGGCGAGCCGACGTCGATCAAGTTCACGGACTACCTGGTGCGGCAAGCAGTTCTCGTGCGTGCGGGGCACTTTATCGGCGCCGCAGTGGTGATAACGTCCGTTGAGGTAATGTGGCTTTGCCTGAAGGCCCGTTGCGGCGCCGTCGATCGTGACGCGACGATTGCCGTCGCAATTCAGCGCGTCGGCTGGTTGGCCCTCGCGGCAATTGTTGGGGAAATCGTACTCGGTGTTGGGCTGTTGACCGTCTTGCCCGCGGCGGCGCAACGGTCACTCCTAGGAGGAAATCCACTGGCAACGGGAGTGTTCGGTGCCGCCGTTGTAGTGGTGGTCGTCGCAATGCACTACCTGGGGATGATCAGCTTAGGAAACTGTGAACAGCGGCAAATTGCGCGGCTTAGCAGCTTTCTCCTGCTTGCCGTACTACTGATGTCGACGGCTCGGCACATGTCGCACGCTGCCGCCGTGCCGCATCATGACAGGGATGCGCCAGTGCAAACACACGAACATATCAACCGACCGTCGGCCGCGGATTGCGCATTGCGGTCGTACTGCTGGCCGTACGCGTGATGAGCGTATCGGACAGCGGCCGTACCATACCGCCACGCACGGCGCAAGAACGGATGCACGAGGCGCTCGACTCGTGCGAGACGACACGATGGCACTACGGGATGTGGGGCCTCGCGGCGGGAGGGACGCTACTTGACGGCATGACCGTCGCCTCGCTAGGAATCGCATTGCCGCTAATCGAGCAAACCTACACGATGTCACCGATCGTGGTCGGCGCCGTCAGTTCCGCGAGCGTCGTGGGGATGGTGATTGGCGCCGTGGCGGGGGGACGGGCATCGGACCACCTGGGGCGTCGGCGGATGTTTCTTGTCAGCATGAGCCTAATTGCCTTCGCCTCGAT
>JAGQPT010000172.1 GCA_020426575.1 Planctomycetales bacterium | reverse complement strand
CTGAACGAACAGCCGTTGCGTGCTCTCAACGACTCGGCGCTTGCCGAGTTCGACGTCACCGATCGGCTCGCCGATCACAACGTGCTCACGCTCAACGTGGTTGCCCAAGAGACGGCACCCACGATCCCCGCCTCGGTGCGCCTCGAGATCCGCGAGCACGGAGCATACGTCCCCCCGAGCTAGTTTTCACCGCAGATACATCTTGGCACGCTTTGGTTTCGTTTCGCCGATCGGTCGGTTACATTGCCTTTCGGGAACAACGAAGCGACAGCGATGCAGCGACAAAAGTGCAACGACAACTATATGGCGACAACTATATGGCGAAATTGAGGAGCCCGAACCGATGACGCACCGCGATCTCCGCCCGCAACTTTGCCTGCTACTTTGCCTGGTGGCCGTGTTGGCCTGGGGTGGCACGACCGTGGCCGACGAGCCGCGGCCGAACAAACTCAGCGAGGCCGAAATCGCCGACGGCTGGATCCTCTTGTTCGACGGCGGCAGCCTGTTCGGCTGGCAGCCCACGAGCGAAGCGAACTGGCGGGTCCAGGACGGCGCGATCCACGTCAGCGAAGGCGAGCGGGGCCTGCTGCTCACGACCAGCGAGTTTGCCGACTACGAACTGCGCGTCGACTTCCGCGCGCCACAGACCACCAACAGCGGCGTGTTCCTCCACACGATGTCGCACCCGACCGACCCGGCCACCGACTGCTACGAGGTCAACATCGCCCCGCTGGCGCTTTCACCCTATCCGACCGGCAGTGTCGTCGGCCGGCAGAAGCGCACGGCCGGCGAAGAGTCGTCCGAGTGGCGCACCTTCGCGATCACGCTTGTCGGCGGCCGACTTCGCATCGAGCTCGACGGCCAACAGGTGGTCGACTACACCGACCCGGCACCGCTGGGGCGCGGTCACATCGGCCTGCAACTGAACGAGGGCGAAGTCGCCTTCCGCAACATCAAGCTCCGCCCGCTGGGCACCGAGCCGATCTTCAACGGCCGCGACCTCACCGGCTGGCACGTCACGCCCGACCACAAGAGCGAGTTCAGCGTCACCGACGAAGGCTACCTGCGCGTCGTCAACGGCTCCGGACAGCTCGAAAGCGAGGGCAAGTACGACGACTTCGCCCTGCAGCTAGAGGTGATCGCCAACGGCAAGCACCTTAACTCCGGCATCTTCTTCCGCTCGATTCCCGGGCTGTTCTGGCAAGGTTACGAGAGCCAGATCCAGAACGGCTATGAGGACGGCGATCGCACCGTGCCGAGCGACTTCGGCACCGGTGGCATCTACCGCCGGCAAAAGGCCCGCCGCGTCGTGGCCAGCGACTTCAAGTGGTTCGCCAAGACCATCGTGGCGACCGGGCCGCACATGGCCGTCTGGGTCAACGGGTTTCAGGTGAGCGACTGGACCGACGAGCGGCCGCCGCACGAGAACCCGCGCGAGGGGCTCCGCACCGAGCCGGGCACGCTGAGCATCCAGGGGCACGATCCGACGACCGACCTGATGTTTCGCAACATCCGCATCGAGACCTACCCGCCGCGTCGCGAGCCGAGTGCCGGCGGGTGAGCGAGTTTCCGGTCGGCGAGCGGGTCGACCACCGACGAGCAGGGCGTTAGTGTTTGCCTGACCCGCAACACATGGACATCCGTCGTTAAGTGTCGTGGGACGAGCGGCTTGCTGCCGATGGATGGTGGCAGCGGCGGGAAAAACTTTTTTGACGCGCGGCCCTGTTTCGGGATATCCTGAGGGCTCGTCCGTTCGGGCGTGTTTTGATCTTCATCAATTGAATCGGCGTTCTTGCGTCCAACGTGGAACAGTGAAAGCCCGCCGCCGCGCCCTTCGAAACTTGCGGCGTCCGTTACGTTCCTATCGTCGGCAAGAGACGGGAATCGGCCCCACTACCCGGTGGGGGCCATTGCCGACGACGTACTGTGGAGGATCCTAGCGATGACCATCGGCGACATTTTGCGCGACAAGGGTGGGGCTGTTCACACGATTTCGCCCGACGCCACTCTCGACGACGCCGTGCAGCGACTGGTGCGGCAGAACGTCGGTTCGTTGGTCGTCTGCGTCCAGGGAGACTGCGCCAAGGCCAGCTCGATCGTGGGCATCATCACCGAGCGCGACGTGCTCCGTGCCTCGGCCGCCCGTGTCGGCGTCTTCACCGACCGATTGGTCTCTGACGTGATGACGACCGGTCCGGTGACGGGCACACCGCGCGACGACGCCGGCGAGGTGATGGGCCTGATGACCGACCGCCGCATCCGTCACCTGCCGATCATCGACGAGGCCGAAGACCGCCTCGTCGGCATCGTCTCGCTCGGCGACCTGGTCAAAGCCCAGAACCACCGCATGACGATGGAAAACCACGTCCTCAAGTCGTACATCCAGAGCTGAGCCGGCATCCAAAGCTGAGCAAGCCTGGCGCGACCATTCATCTCTTACGCCACGCGTTCGGCTTCCAGGCGGTCGCGGTCTACTTCGACGCCGAGGCCCGGGCCGCGGGGGACGTTCATCACTCCGTCGGCCGTCGTCAGTGGTTCGCTGAGCCAGTCGTCCGCGGCAGCCAGGTACGTCGTCTCGTTGGCGGCCGAAATGATCGGCAGCGCCGCCGCCAGGTGCAGCATCGCCGCCGTGCCGACGCCGGTCGCCGTGGCGCGGATGGCCGTCGGTGTGCCGGCCGCCGCGGTGATCGCCGCGCACTTTTGCGCCTGCCAAATGCCGCCGAGCTGATCGAGCGTGAGCGTCACCTGGCCGACGGCCCGCTCGCGCACTACGTCGAGCACGTCGGCCGGCGAACGGATCGTCGCCGCGCAGCCCAGTGCCAGGCTCGTCTGCCGCGAGAGTGTGGCCAATGTGTCGGCCGATTGCTGGGCCAGGGGGTCGACGAGGCAGGTGATCCCCAACTCTTCGAGCCGAGCGCACAACTGTCGCGCCGCGCCGGCCGTCAGCCGGCACTCGGCGTCGAGGGACAACTGCGTCCGCTCGCCGGCCGCTTCGATCAATGCCGCACAGGCGATGACGTCGTCGGCAACGTCGCCCCCGGCGACCAGCATCTGGCAGTGCAGTCCCTGATCGGCAAGTTCGCGCACAAGCGACGTCGTCGAATCGTTGTCGGCCAGTGGCAGCCGTACGGCGACGGGCACGCGGTCGCGATAAAGACCGCCGAGCAGGTGACAGATCGGTTCGCCGGCCGCGCGGCCGATGATGTCCCACAGCGCCATTTCCACGGCACAGGTCAGCGCCGCACCGCCGGGAAGCCGCAGCCGGGCCAGCTCTTCGATCATGAACACGCTGCGGCCGACCAGTACCTGCCTTAGCGCGGCGAGCCGCGCCGGCAACTGTTCGCGCCGCCACGGCGAGCGGGCCTCACCCCAGCCCGTCAGACCGTCGTCCGTTTCCACTTGGACCAGCAGCGCCGTATCAGTCGCACCGGCGAACGAGCGCGGCACCTCGATGGCAAAGAGTTCCAGGTCGCGGATCTGCATGATCGGCGCCTCATCCCCGGTCGGCAACGGCTGTGCGCAACGGCTTGGGAAGGGGGAACGTGACATCTTCGCTGCGGATGTTGCGCGCTTCGACGCTGGCGCCGAACTTCTCCCGCAGCAGTTCGACACATTCTTCGACGACCACCTCCGGCGCGCTGGCACCGGCCGTGATCAACACGGTCTGGCAGCCGTCAAACCAGGCGGTGTCGATGTCGGCGGCACCGTCGATCAGGTGCGCCTGCTTGCCTTCTTCGCGCGCGAGTTCCGCCAGCCGTTGGCTGTTGCTGCTGTTCTGGCTCCCCAGCACCAGCACGACGTCGGCCTCGGGCGCCAGCATCCGCACCGCCTCCTGGCGGTTCTGCGTGGCATAGCAGATGTCGTCCTTCGGCGGACTGGCGATCTGCGGAAAGCGCCGCCTGAGCTCGGCGATGATGCGGTTGGCGTCGTCGACCGACAGCGTCGTTTGTGTCAGGTACGCCAGCTTCGTGGGGTCGGGAACCTCGATCTCACGGGCATGCTCTTCCGACTCGACGAGCATCATCGCCCCGGGCGCTTCACCCATCGTGCCGACGACTTCGTCGTGTCCCTCGTGGCCGATCAACAGGATCGTGTAGCCGAGCTCGGCGTACTTGAGCGCTTCGAGGTGCACCTTCGTCACCAGCGGGCACGTGGCGTCGATCGCTTTGAGCTGTCGCTCGGCGGCCGCGCGGCGCACTTCGGGCGAGACGCCGTGCGCCGAGTACAAGAGCCGCGACCCGTGCGGCACTTCGTCGAGCGAGTCGACAAAGACGACGCCGCGGTCGCGAAACCGCTCGACGACGTAGCGATTATGCACGATCTCGTGATAGACGTAGATCGGCGCGTCGAACAGCCGCAGCGACAGCTCGAGCGCCTCGATCGCCATGTTCACACCCGCGCAAAACCCGCGGGGACTTGCCAGCAACACACGCATCGCGATGGTAACCTCCGGCGGTCATCATATCGCAAGCCGTGCCCGTTGTGTACGGCGCCGAGCGATCGCGTGGCCGCCCCACAACGAAACGTGCGTATGTCCCACGTGCGTCAGGCCACGTGCGACTCGACCACCTCGACCAATGTGCGGACGAATGCGCCGCTGGCGCCGCCGTCGGACCAGGCCGTGCTCTTGTCCAGGAACGAGGGGCCGGCGATGTCGATGTGGACCCAGGGGACCTCGGCGACGAACTCTTCGAGGAACTTGGCCGCGGTGATCGCGCCGCCCCAACGGCCGTTGCCCGTGTTCTTGATGTCGGCGACCTCGCTCTTGATCTGTTCGCCGAAGGCGGGGAACATCGGCAGTTGCCAGGCCGCCTCGCCACAGCGCCCGGCCGCCGCCATCACCTCGTCGCACCATGCAGCGTTGTTGGTCATCACGCCGGCCGTATCGGTGCCCAGCGCCACCATGCACGCGCCGGTGAGCGTTGCCAGGTCGACGATGCGGTCGACTTCGAGATCGACCGCCAGCGAGAGCACGTCGGCCAGCACGAGTCGGCCCTCGGCGTCGGTGTTACGCACTTCGATCGTCTTGCCGTTGCGGGCCGTGAGCACGTCGCCCAGCTTCAGGCAATTGCCGGCGACCATGTTCTCGACCATTCCCATCAGCCCGACGACGTTCGCCTTCACGCCCAGCCGGGCGATCGCCGTCATGGCGGCCAGCACGGTGGCGGCACCGGCCATGTCGCACTTCATCGCGATCATTGAATCGGTGGGCTTGAGCGAAAGGCCGCCCGAGTCGAACGTGACTCCCTTGCCGACCAGCGCGATCGTCGGCGCGTCCTTGCCACCGCCGTTGTGCGAGAGTTTGACCAGGCGCGGCGGCCGGGCCGATCCCTCGGCAACGCCCAGCATCGCGCCCATGCGTTCGCTTGCCAGCCGCGACTCGTCCCAGACTTCGAGTTCGAGCCCGTGTTCTTTGGCGGCGGCTTCGGCCGCCTCGACGAACGACTGCGGATAGAGGTCGCGCGGCGAACGGTCAACGAGTCGGCGGGCCAGGTTGACGCTCTCGCCCAGGCACTGGGCGCGGCGAATCACCGCATCGTCCGTGTCGACCAGCAGGGTATTGAAGGCCGTGTGTTTGCGCTTGGCGCGATACAGGTCCTGTCCTTCGCAGCCCACGAGCGCTCCGCAAATAACGGCGGTCGCCATTTCGGCGGAAAGATCTTCGCCCAGTCCGAACATGACTCTGCCGCGCGGTTTGGTGGAAAGCTGGCGCGCGACGCTGGCGGCGACGCGGTAGGCTGTCTCGGCATCGTACGATTTGCGCGGTCCCAGCCCGGCTAACCAGACCTGCTCCGCTGCACCGCCCGCGGCCGACCACAGCGGTACGAGTTCAAACGGCTTGCCGGTGAAATCTTCGGCTGCGATCAACCGCGTGATCAATCCGTCGTTCGCACCATCGATGACCGCGGCGGACTCGGACAACGGCTCATCCTGGAAGATGCCAACCACGTTCGTGCTGGCAGCGATTTCGTCGACGTTGTTCCCGATCCGCTCAACTTGCATGATGATTCGCTTTCTTTGCTGGGACGTGCAGTGACGCGCTTCCGAGGAAATGTCTTCCGGGGCACCGTTCGGCAGGTTCCGCAACGCCGGACGACGATTTGACCACTCGCCAATCGGCCGAGGAAATGCTATCAGTAGCGGGGCCCGCGTGAAAGACACAACCCCAGGAGCGCGCCGACGTGGCCACCGGTCAAGTAGTCCTGCTGCAACTCGTCGCCGTGATTCTGCTCGGCGTCGGCGCGCAATGGCTCGCCTGGCGGCTGCGGTTGCCCTCGATCGTGTTGCTGCTGGGGTTTGGCCTGCTGGCCGGGCCGGGCCTCCGTTGGGCCGTGCCCGCGCTCGCCGCGCCCGATTCACTGGCACATCCCGAAAACGTGCTCGGCGTCGCGCTCTTCCCACTCACGTCGCTGGCCGTCGGCATCATCCTCTTCGAAGGCGCGCTGAGTCTGCGACTTTCCCGCGAGGAAGCCACCCAGGGGGCCGTGCTGCGGTTGATCACCGTCGGCGCAGCGGTCACCTGGCTCGTCACCACCGCACTGGCCCACTTCTTACTCGGCCTCGAAGCCCGCGTCGCCTGCCTGTTGGGTGCGATCCTCGTCGTCTCCGGCCCCACCGTCGTGCTGCCGATCCTCCGCGACGTGCGTCCCAGCGGTCGCGTCGGACAGATCGCCCGTTGGGAGGGAATCGTCGTCGACCCGGTCGGTGCCGTGCTGGCCGTCCTCGTCTTCGAGGCCCTGTTCTTCTCCGCGGGCGAGGCCGTCGGCGCGACGGCCATCGCCGGGCTGATCAAAACGATCGTCGCCGGTACAGGGCTCGCGCTCGTCGGCGCCTGGGCGCTGGTTGAATTGCTCAAACGCCACCTGATTCCCGACCACCTGCTCAGTCCGATGACGCTGATGTTCGCCGTTGTCGTCTTCGGCGCCTCGAATGTCCTGCAGCACGAGTCCGGCTTGCTTGCCGTCACGGTGATGGGTGCCGTGTTGGCCAATCAAAACCGCGTGCCGATCAAACGCATCATCCAGTTCAAGGAAGACCTCAGCATCCTGCTCGTCTCGGCACTGTTCATCGTGCTCGCCGCCCGGTTGAAGGTCGACGACCTGCGGGCGCTCGACTGGCGGTCGCTCGTGTTCATCGTGGCGCTGATTCTCGTCGTGCGTCCGTTGGCCGTCTGGTTGTGCACGATCGGCGGCGGGATCAATCGCGCCGAGCGGATGTTCCTCGCCTGGCTGGCACCGCGTGGGATCGTCGCCGCGGCCGTCTCCGCGATCTTCGCCATCCGGCTCGAAGAGCTCGGCCACCCCCAGGCCAATCTGCTCGTGCCGCTCACCTTCCTCGTCATCATCTCGACAGTCGTCGTCTATGGCACGACAATCTCGACGGTCGCGCGCCGGTTGGGGCTCTCGGACCGCGACCCGCAGGGATTCCTCATCCTCGGCGCCCATCGCTGGGCCCGCGCCATCGCCGAGGCGCTCAAACACGAAGATCTAAAAGTCGTGCTCGTCGACGCCAACCGCCAGAACGTCGTCGAGGCCCGCCTGCAAGGCCTCGCCGCGCATCACGGCAACGTGCTGGCCGACAACACGCTCGACGAACTCGACCTCGGCGGCGTCGGCCGCATGTTGGCGCTCACGGCCAACGACGAGGTGAACACGCTCGCGGTGATCCAGGCCCGCGATATCTTCGAACGCGTCGACCTCTACCAGCTCGTCTCGCAGCCTGAGAGTGCGCGTCGCAAAAGGGGTGTGGCGCGCGAGTTTCACGGCCGCTGGTTGTTCGCGCCGGAGGCCACGTACACGAACCTTGCCAAGCGTCACGCCCAGGGCGGCACGATCAAGTGCACGAGCCTGACGGCGGAGTTCGATTTCGCCGCCTATCGTGCCCGCTATGGCGACGGCGTCTTGCCGCTCATGGCGATCGACGAAGAGGGGCACGTCCGCGTCGCCACGGTCGAGACGCCGTTGGCGTTCCAGCCGGGCGACCGCCTCGTCGCCTTCGTCCCCCCTGAATCAGAGTGGCCGGAACAACTGCCCAACGTGGCGAAGCAACAGCCCGACGACAACGCAAACGAGGACATCAAACCAAACACGGGCGACACGCCGACCACTGCCAACGAGGCCAAGGCCGACGGTTGAGCGGGACCACTGCCGCCGGCAAGACGTTTCTCGGTTGGCCGCAGTTCTTGCAGACGCAAATCCACCCACCACCGAACTCCACAGATGACAGATCTACCTGTTGCCCGTCGAGTGGCTTAGGACAGCGCTGAGAATAAATGCGCCGCCGTACACAAAAGCCGCGAACAAGCAGTGCATCATCGGAAAGACGATCACGTGCATTTGCGCGGCATTGACCACTGAACCCTCTGGTCCGCCAGCGGCATAGACGGCATATGCAGCATTGGCCGTTACGGCAACGATCACCGCCGAACTGATCGCCCAGCGTTGAATCCGCTTTCGCAGCGAAATGACCAATCCAGGCATTTGGGACATCGAGGTGGCCAACGAGCACATGACCGCTGCGCTTGGGCTGACGCGTTTATCAAGTGCGTCGTAATAGGCAAGCAAAAACGTCGCACACAAGCTGAGCGCCAGAAACACAACAAGCGCTGTGCGTTTCCATCCCGGAAGTGTCGTGCAGCGCCGAATACTTGCCGGGGCAGCATAAGGGTTGTGTTCCGATGCGGACATGAAACAACCGCCGTCTTGGCCAACGCTGGTGAATCTGAGGAAGGCGGTCGATATCGCGCGTCACGGCATCCCTTCTATATGAACTGACCTCGTGCTCTAGTCAGTGGGCCGAACGCGGACGAGGCCGAGCAGTCCGTTGGGTAGGCACGTGACAACGTGTAGCCGCCCACCAATGACAGTAGTCGTGCCCGCTGGAGCATCTGGATGCCGTTCCAACCATGCTGAGAGTGTCTTCTCGTCAATTGCGTGGGTGTCCGATTGTTGTAGGAACCGTTCAAAGTCTGCGGAAGCGGTCTGGCAAGTTTGTGCCAAAAGTGCCATCGCGGCCGCTTCAAGCGCCAAACCCTCTGGTGATCCCTCACGGTAACGCAGAGAAATCGCCTGCAGCACTTCGCACATCGCTTCGACCTCGGGAAACGAATGTCTTGTCACGGGATACTCCTTGTGCACGTTCTGGCGTCATTGTGTCTCACGCGGGGTGCGGGTGCTACTTGTGTCCGCCGGTGCTACGTGATAGATCACCACGCCGGCGTCGGCGAAGTCGTCGATGCGGGCGTCGAGCACGCCGGCCGCTTCCAGTGACTCGAACACCGCCGGTTGCACAAAGTCGCTGTAGCCGTAGTTGCCGGGTGAGCGATACCGCTCGATCTCGGCCCAATTGACGTAGATGTACTCGTAGCGCCGCCGTATCGCGGGGTGCAGTTCCTCGGCGGGTAAGGTGTCGTAAAGCACTTCCAGCGGACAGGCGTCGAACGCCGTGTGGTAGTCGACCGGCACCTCGAAGTCGAACACCTCAGCATCGCCCAGCGACAGCACGGCGCGGTCATTGCCGGCGTGTTCGTTCAGGTAAAGTCGCCAAGGCATGACGCGCTGCGGATCGTGGCGCAAGTAGTCGAGCGACGCCAGGAAGCGGTTGTCGCCGGCCGGGCCAGTCGCGGCGACCAGAAACGCATACAGGCAGGCAACGGCCAGCAGCAGCGACATTACGTGTCGGCCAACCAACCGGCTGAGACGCCCCACGGCGGCGCCAGCCAACAGCGCCACCACCGGCAGCGCCGGAACCAGGAAGCGATCGATCCGGTGGGTCGCCAACCACCAGGCCGCGAGCACGAAGACGAGATAGGCCACGCCCCAGCGCACCCGCGGGTCGCGCCAACCCAACCATGCACCCAAGACGGCCAGCGGCACGGTCAACAGCCCCAGCCATTCGCTGCGCAACAGCACCCGCGCCGTGCGCTCGGCGACGTCGCTGACCGCAAAGTTCGGCGGCCGATGCGCGGCTTGCCAGCGCGCCGCTTGTTCGCGTGTATGCCCGGCCGTGCCGAACACGTCGCCGAGCAGTGGATAGACGGGGTTGCCCGTCATGTCGTAGTTCTTTGCCAGCCACGGCCCACACGCCAACAGGGCAGCGGCGAAAAAAATGCCGAGCGCAGTCGCGCGACGCCGCGCGACGACGGCGACCACCAGCGTCAACGGCGCGACGGTCATCAGCAGGGCGGGGTACTTGCACGCGGCCGCCGCACCGGCCAGAAAGCCCGCCGTTGCTAACAGCCCTCGATGGCCCGATTCGGTTTGTTCATGCCAGAGGAGCAGGGCGTGGATGGCCGTGATGGTGAAAAAGCCCACGGCGGCGTCGATGAGCCCGAGCATGGAAACGCGAAGGATCCACGGCGTGCTCAAGTACACGAGGGCCGCCACGACACCCGCCGCGTCAGAGATATAACGTCGCCCTAGCGCCCACAGATCGACGGCCGTCAGCAGCGCGAAGCTGGCGATCAACAGCTTGCCCACCAGCGCGCCGTACCACCAGTCGCCGAGTGTCGCCATCGCGGCGAGCGCCAACATCTCGGCACCGAGCGGCATGTTGCCGTAAACGTTCTCGGCGAGGAAATGCACGCTGCCAGACTGGTAAAACTCCTTCGGCGCCTGGAGGTGATACTCGCGGACGTCGAACTCGACCGGCGGCATCATGCCACCGGCGACAAGCAACGCGACCAGCGGCACGGCCAACCACCACCAGCGGCGTACGGGCAGGTTGTCATCGTCGACGAGCGCGCTATCCGCGCTGTTGCCGTCTGCCGCGCCGTTGTCGCCGGCCCGCCAGGTGCGATACGCCCACACGGCGCCGACCGCTAACACAGCAATACTGGGCACGACGAACACGAGCCGATGATGCAACAGCCCGGCCAGTCCGAGGATGAGCGTGAAGAGCGACACGACATTGAGTCCCACGGCCAACGCGAAGATGCCTCTCTCAAGACGCGTCAGCGCTCGGGCAGCACCGACGAGCCGCAGCAGTGCATCACCGGCGGTAGCAGCCACCGCCACGAGCAACACCGCGGCGACGACAATTCCCAGGCGCGCGATCAACCCCATGAAGGTGACGTGTTCACACCATGTGCCGATCAATTCATCGGGAATCAGAAACCAGTCGAAGAAGGCGATGCGGCGCCACGGCGTGCCGTCGCCGCGCGTCGGCAGGCTCGGCGGCCGCACGGCGAAGAACGCGACGGCGTACGCCGCCAGACCCAGCAGAGTGATCCACGCGGCGACACCGCGACTGGGCCATGCCGGCACGGCGTTGGCTGGCACAGTGTTGGTCGGCACAGTGTTGGCCGACGTTGGTTCGCCCGCGCGCTTGTTCGCTCGCTGTTGACGCTTCGATCGGCTCACCGCGTTGTGTCCATGGGTGCCTCACGAACGACGCGGTGCAGCAGTTTGCCGTTCTCGTCGAAGAACTCGAAGGCGGCCCGCGGACCGTCGCTCCCCTCGGCCACGTCGACCAGCAGGAACCCGCCGGACGGCGGATCCGACGTGTACGGCTGGCGGATGAGTGCGTCCGGGTCCGTACCGTCCTCGTCGCCCGGCTTCACACCCAGCCGCGAGTTGGCGTCGACCAGCGCACCGGTGGAAAACTCCTCGAAGCCGCTCGCGTGGATCGAATGATACTGCCAATGCCGATCACCGCAGATGAAGTAGAGGCCGCGATCGAGAAAACCGTTTTCGCTCAGCCAATCGTAAAACGCCTGGCCCTCGTGTTGAAAGCCGCCGATGTCGGTGTGGTTGTCCGTCTTGCGGCGATCGTCGGGTCCCACCAGTGGCGTGGGACTGATGATGAACTTGAACACCGCGTCGCTCTCGCTGAGCGTCCGCTTCAGCCAGGCGAGTTGCTCGGCCCCCCAAAGCGTCTTGTCCGGTCCGTCGGGCGAGTCGTTGGGGCTGCGGTAATCGCGGCCTTCGAGCAGCCAGATCTGCGCCAACCGCCCGATGCGATGCGTGCGATAGGTCACCGCATCATCATCCAGCGGGTCGACCACCGGCACCTGTTCGCGGAACGTGGCGATGCCGAGCTGCGGCGACGGCAGACGATCGCCCGTGTTGTCACAGTCGTCGTAGCGACAGTCGTGATCGTCCTTTTCCCAGTAGGTCGGCACATTGGCGAACAGGTCGACGTAGCGTGGCTGTACGAATTGTTCGTGCCACTTCTTGCGCATGGTTGGCGTGGTGTTGGCGGCCGGCTCGCGTGGGTGGTCGTAATAAACATTGTCGCCCGTGCCGACGAAGAAATCGGGCGCACGCGCCGCGATCGACAACAGCGCCGGGTAACCCAATTCGTAGTCTTGCTCAGTCGGCGGCGTGTCGTCCATCGGGCCCGACTGGGAATAGAACTTGTTGAAGTTCATGCCCGTCACTACGACAAACCGCACCGGCGCCGTAACGTCGGCCGCGGGCAATGTGCGAAAGCTGCGGACGGGCCCCCGCGCCGTCTCCTGCTGTGTCGGTCCATAGACGAGGCGATAGTAATATGTCGTGCCGGGCTCGAGGTCGGCGACCTTCGTCTTGATCAGGTAATCGCCGTCGGCCGTCGCCTGTTGCCATTCGGTCATTAGGCCATCGGCGAAGTCGACACGCCGCGAGATTTCAAACGCTCCCCAGCCCTCGACGCCAGGTACGTCGCCGTCGTCAGCTAATTCGGTCGCCGTCAACCGCGACTGCAGGATCGCGGACGACTGGGTCACCTCGCCCGCCATTTCACCTTGCAGGTGGGCGACGTCACCGGCCATCGCCGGACACGCCGTGAGCAACACCGCCAGCAAAAGGGCGTAGCGGTAGGGTGGCTGCTCGCACCCACCATCAGGTTGGAAACACCACCGGACGCGGCCTTGTGCGCGGCTTCGAAAGGTGGGTGCGAGCACCCAACCTACACACTTGCGCCGATATCGAAGCGACGGGGCACGCGTGGCTCCTTGCCGCGGGCGAAGACGCGATCGTGTGATTGGCATGTCGGTTGATCCAGTTGTAGTGAACGTGCGGGAGTACGGCATCGCCGTGACGACTAGCGGGAAGCTATGATAGGGTGGCACGACACCGCCGGCCAAGCAAATCCCGCTACCAGCACCGCCCCCGGGGCGGACGCCTCCATGAACATCCCTCCCGCAACGACCCGCCTGCGTGGCATCTTCACTCCGAACATCGTGCCGTTGACCGCCGCCGGCGAGATCAACGAGGCCGAGCTGCGCCGCTACACCGACTGGTTGATCGAGCGGGGCGTCCATGGATTATATCCCAACGGCTCGACCGGCGAGTTCACGCGTTTTACGCCCGAGGAGCGCCGCCGCATCGTGGCGATCATGGCCGACCAAGCGGCCGGTCGGGTGCCGATCCTGGCCGGGGCGGCCGAGGCCAACACCCGCGAGACGATTCGCGCCTGTGAGTATTACCACGATCTGGGCGTGCGGGCCGTGGCGATCGTTTCGCCGTTTTATTACAAGCTCAGCCCCGACGGCGTCTACGCTTATTTTAAAGAGATCGCCGTCAACTCGCCGATCGACGTGACGTTGTACAACATCCCCATGTTCGCGTCGCCGATCGACGTGCCCACGGTGCAGCGCCTGGCGCACGAGTGCCCGCGCGTCGTGGCGATCAAGGACTCGTCGGGCGACATGCCGCACATGCTGCGGATGATCCAGGCCGTGCGCGGCGAGCGGCCCAACTTCAGCTTTCTCACCGGCTGGGACGCCGCGCTCGTGCCGATGCTGTTGATGGGGTGCGACGGCGGCACGAACGCCACGAGCGGCGTCGTGCCCGAAGTCACGCGGCGGCTCTACGATCTCACGATCGCGGGGCATCTCGACGAAGCCCGCGCCGTGCAGTTCCGGCTGTTGAATCTCTTTGACGCGATGTTGTATTCGGCTGATTTTCCCGAGGGCTTTCGCGCGGCGCTCACACTGCGCGGTTTCGCGACCGGCGCCGGCCGGCAACCGTTGTCGGAGAACCAGCAAGTCGACATCAGCGTGCTCAGCCGCACACTGCAATGTCTGTTGGCCGACGAGGGCTTCGTCGACGAACCGGTCGGCGGCTGCCCGGCGGGCGAGGCAACGGCCAGCGACGTCGACACGACGCAGGTCCGCCGCATCGTCGACACCGTCGTCGCCGAACTAACGCGTCGCGGGCTGGTGTGAAGGGACGACAAAGCGGTTCAAAGCGGCTCAATAGGTTAGGAGGAGTCGGTCGGTGACGACTTCCTCTTCAAGCGACTTGCCGTCCATTTGGAAGCGGCGCAACATCGATCGTCCGCAGTTGACTTCCGCGACGCGTTCAAACAAGCCGTGAGGGATTGGCAACGGGCAATCAACACGACCTGATTTTTTTGTACCATCGATGCTGAGCGCCACGAACACTCCGCGTGATTTGCAACTAGCTATCTCTTCAAAGAGTTCCGCCAAAACGAACGTTTGTGCGCCATAGAGGATCTTTTGGGAGTGGACGTAGGGCGGGTCGCAATAGACGAGATCGCCAGGTCGCGTGCGCCTAAATGCTTCTTTGTAGTCAAAATGGCAAAACTGAGTGCCACGCGTCCTTTCCTTCCAAGTGCGGACGCGCTCCGCAAAGCTACGCGGTGAAATCGGCTGGTGGGGGCCACACGGCGTAGACATATAGCCGTCGGCTTTGCGAAAGCGAACGACGCCACCGTAGCAGGACCGCGAAAGAAATAACAGGTCCGCTCCATTGGGTCGTCCATTATATGAAGCCTTGATCGCCTCATATGCAGCGATCTTGTCGCCCGACATCATGGCTGTCCAGCGCTCGGTGTACCAATCGATCAGACGATCGGGGGAGAGCTGCAGCGCCTGCCAAATTTCGATCAAGGGCCCAAATGAGTCGCTTGCGATCGCGGTCTTTGGAGAGTGAGTGCCAAGCACGGCGCCGCTCCCCAAAAACGGCTCGAAGTACGTTCCATAGTCCGCAGGAAAATACGCAGCGATCTCGTGCGCGAATCGCTGTTTGTTCCCGATCCACTTAAGCAGTTGTTGTTTGAACGGCGCGACGCGCGTCGACACGCCTGATTCGAATAGCAGAAGCTGCATGGCTTGATCCTACGACGGTGCTTCACCGGCGGCAATGATCATATCCGATTTTGGGATATCTGTCTAGGTTCCTTAAAACAATGCCGCCGTGACTAAGAACCGACAAGAATCTGAGCAGACTGCGCTGCTGACGACGTTGCGCCGGATTAGGCGCGAGGCTGGTGTTACGCAAGAAGCGCTGGCGCGCAAACTGGGCCAGCCGCAGTCCTTTGTCAGCAAGTATGAAGCAGGCGAGCGACGACTGGACATCTTGGAAGTTCGCCAAGTGTGCCACGCTTTGGGACTGTCGTTGTTTGAATTCGTTAAGCGATTTGAAGAATCGCTTCGTCCGTGATCCTGCCACCAATTTTGCAGCGGTGGCGCTGCCAAATCATGCTTCCTGATCCGCAATACACGGCGTTGCCACTTGACTTCTGGGCCTGTGTGCGCACGCTCAGCCAGCGGATCGGCTATACAGTGCGAGGTGAAGGACGAGTTCGCGTGCCCACCATCGACGAGATCGAGGCTGCATTCGATGACCTCGGGCTCGACCCGGCTGTACTTTCTCGCACGAGAAGTGGAGCGTCCGTTGGCAATCAGCTCTGCTCTTACTACGAACACCGAGCTGGCGTGTTGAATGACGTTGTCGAACCGCTCTTGATGAATGCCACCGAAGCGAAACGTCATTTTCGGAGACTGAAAAAACAACTCCGACCGACGTGTCCGCTGCCCATGAACAAGCAGAAGAAAGAGAAAAGAGCCGAAGCCTACCTCACGTGCATCGTCAACATGCTCATCGAAGCCCATGCCAATGGGGCGACATGCGACTACGATCCGCGCCAACTGACGAGCTTTACCCGGAAAGGCCTTCCCGTAAGGACGCTCTCTCGTCGAGTCGATGGAGCTTTCCCGAGTGTGCTGAACCCGACAGCGGTTTGGGAAATCAAGGAGTACTACTACACCACTACCTTTGGAAGCCGCGTTGCCGACGGTGTATACGAAACCCTGCTCGACGGCATGGAACTGGAAGAGCTTCGCGCTAGCCAAGGGGTGCACGTCAGTCATTACCTGATTGTCGACGATCACTACACTTGGTGGACTTGTGGCAAGTCGTATCTCTGTCGATTGATTGACATGCTGCACATGGGATACGTCGACGAAGTATTGTTTGGACGGGAGGTACTTACGCGCGTTCCCGAACTCGTAGCAACTTGGGTGACGTAGGCCGATTCGGCACTGCGTGCGTACCGCATCGTCGACACCGTCGTCGCGGAGTTAACGCGCCGCGGGCTGGTGTGAGAAGTCGACGCGTGCCGCTGTTGGCGTAAGCGTCCTCAGGCTGCGCGGGTGGCGCTGGCCGAGGTCGTGCCCGATGCGTCGGCTTCGGTGGCCGGCAGCAGGCGGACGTCGAACGCCTGTTTGGCGTCGAGGTGGATGTCGCGCTGTGGATAGGCGATCACGATGCCCGCGTCGTTAAAATATTGATCGATCATGAAACGCAGGTCGCTCTCGATGCGGCGGCGTTCGCTGAGGTTGCGCATCGTGATGAAAAAGTGAAGATCAAACTCCAGCGCGTTGTCGCCGAAGCCAGTGAACCAGACGAACGGCGCCGGCTTGGCCAGCACGAGTCCGTGTTCATCAGCCGCGCGTTTGAGCCAACGGGCGACTTCCCGGGCTGGCGATCCGTAGGCAACTCCTACAGACACACAGGCGCGGATCGTCGTGTCGGACAGCGTCCAGTTGACGACGTTCGTTTCCAGGAACGTGCTGTTGGGTACGATGATCTCGACGTTCGTGGCCGTGGAGATTCGCGTGCTGCGGGTGCCGATGTGTTGAACGATCCCCGAGAGCCCGTCGATCTCGATGAGGTCACCGCAGCGGACCGGTCGCTCGATCAGCAGGATCAGGCCGCTGACGAAGTTATTGAGGATTTTCTGGCTACCAAAACCGAGGCCGATGGCCAAGGCACCACCCATGAAGGTGAACATCGTCAGCGGTACCTGAACGATGCGCAGCGCGCTGAGGGAGAGGGTCAACAACAGGGCGTAGAAGATAAGCGATTCGAGTGCCGAAGCGGCGCCTTCGTTCACGCCGAGCCGAGGCAACAGGCGGTTGCCGATGGCGCGGCTGGCGCGTCGTGAGAACGACAACCCGAGCAGCAGCAGCACGAGCCCCTGGCAGATCTGTCCGACCGTGACGCCGCTTTCGTCCGTCGAGTACAGTTCGTGCTTCCAAGTGGCGGCGGCGCGGTCACAGGCGTAGTCGACCCAGTCGCCGATCGAGATCGACGTGGTCTTGGCATCCACGTCGGCGACTAGTTTTTGCTCCAGCTTCAGGTACTCCTCGAGGCTGGCTACGTTGTTACGGTGCGAGTCGATCAGCTCGGTTCGCAGCTGCACATCTTGTTTGTACGGCTGCGCGATCTCGAGGTCTTGTTCGTCGGCCTCCTTGGCGCGCTGCTGCAGCGGGGCAAGTTGAACTCGCAGCTCGTCGATGGTGAGACGTTGTGCACGAATGTCTGCTTGTATCTGGGCGATGGCCTGATCGGATTCTTCACGCCACTTCCAGAGTTCCTGCCGGTGCGCGCGTCCGTTGGTGATCGCAAAGCGGCGTTCCCAGATCTGGCGACGCTCCTTGAGTCGCTCCAATTGCGAGTGAATCAGCAGTATGCGGGCGTTGATACTTCGTTGCCCTTCCTGGCGCGTGGCCCGCTCGGCCAACAACAGTTCTTCATTGGCACCGGGGGCGTTGAGCGCGTCGTCGACAATACTCAGTTGCTCGATGTGGTTGTCGAGTTTCAATTCGAGTAGTTTCTGCCGGTTTTCCAGCTCGCCTTGAAGCTTGTCAAGCGTTTCGAGCTGTCGGTTCAGGTCGACGCGGGAAAACGCTGTGTCGGGCTCGACGATGGCGATCTTCTCCACGAGCACTTCCACCTGCCGGCGGGCGATGTCGACGGCGCGTTCTTCGTTGCGCAGTTCGACCTCGCGGAGTTTGACCATCTCGTCGACGACGCTTGCTGGTCGGGGGGCGGCCGGGGCCGCGGTTGTCGCGTCGCCGGTGCCTGCCGCCGCCGCTGGATCGGCGACTGGCGCCGTGCCGTTGCGCCGGGCTTCGCGGCGTTTTTCCTCGGATTGCTGTTTCGCCATCTGCAGGCGGGTGCGGGCGTCGCCGACGGCCACCTCTTGGGCCTCGACGCGACCGCGCAGCGTCGTCAGCTCGTCGCGGAGTTGCTCAAGCAGCAGGAACGAATACGGTTTCGGCTCGCTCTCCAAGGTGTCGCTGAGTTGGGCCTTTTGCTGCCGCACTTCTTCCGAGGTGGCAGCCAGCGCCGCGGCACGCTCGGTGGCCGCTTGTTGCTGGGCATAGATGGCGTCGAGCTGTTTGAGCGTTTCCAGTTCCGCGGCAGCAAGTTTGGCGGCGTCAGCGCTTTCCGGTGTCGCCTGTTCCTGCACGCGACGCGCCACGTCGATCCGCTCGCGAATCTCCTGACGCTTGGCGGCCACGTCGACCGGCGGTTGATCGGTCGTAGCCGCGTCGGCAGCATGCACCGGCGGTGCCGGCAGCAAGAACGACAGAGAGAGTGACGTGAGCAGCACGGCTGCCAGCGCGTAGCGCATAAATCTCAATCGCGGCACGGGAATCCTTTCCGGCGCATCGGCGTTGCCCGACACCGTGCCTGGCGGCAGCGGATCGAGTTCGGCACGTCGAAATGTGGGGGGCAGTGAAGCTGGGGGCAATTTTGGCGAGGCGGAATGTAGTGCCACACCGTCGCCGGGGTCAACAGCGAGTTGACGTCGGCCTACCGCGACGCCGAATCGCCTGAGGCCCGCTTATCGCACCGTTCCGATGCGAGTACCGGCATTGCTTGCATCGCTCAACTGTCGGCTGTCTGTGCCACAGGCAGGACGATGGTGAAGGTTGCTCCGTAGCCCGGTTCGCTGGCGACTTCGACGCGACCGCCGTGGTTGGTGACGATGCGCCAGCACTTGGCCAGGCCCATGCCCAGACCACGACCAGCCTGGCGACCGGAATAGAACGGGTCGAAGAGGTGACGCCGTACCTCGGGCGCGATGCCGGGGCCGTTGTCACGGATCGTGATTCGCACCTCGTCGTTGCCGGTTCGCTCGGCGTCCCGGGGCGATTGGGCAAGTGCGATGTCGATCCGCCCGTGATGGTCCAACTCGTTGAGTGCGTTGTCGAGGACGGCGCGAACGGCGACGATCAATTGGGTGCGATCGGCCGATACGTTGAGGCCCGCGTCGTCGGTTGCGACATCCTGGCAGTTGAGCGTGACGCCGCGGTCGGCAAACACGTCGGCCAGATCGGCGACGACCTGGTCGATCACGTCGGCGGGATCGACGAGCTCACGCTGCGGCTCGGGTGGTCGGGCAAAGAGCATGAGGTCCGAGATCATCTCGAATACGCGACCTACCTGCGTGTTCATTGACGCAAATGCCTGTCGGCGCTGGGGGTCGTCCTCCTGACGCAGGAATAACTGGGCGCGGCCGGATATCACGGCCAACGGATTATTGATCTCGTGGCCGGCGCCGGCGGCCAACTCGGCCATCGCTTCGAGTTTTTCAGCCTCGAGCGTCTCGGCGAAGCGGTGTTCAAGGTCGTCGAGCCGCGCCAATTGCCGGGCCAACTCGGGCAACAACCGCGCGGTCCAGGCCGACGCGTCGTCGTCGTCGGCCTTGGTCGAACCGGCCGCGGAGTCACCCTCGCCCGGTTCGTCGATCACAAACACGTCAGAGAAGCTGACAGCAGACTGCTGAACCAGCCAACGGGCAGCAGTGCCGGCGTCTTTCTGACCGCTGCGCTGAGCGACCCACGCGCACAGATTGGCGTCGGCCTCGATCACGCCTTCCAGCGAACGGACGAAGTCGTCGTCACATGGCGGACCACCGCTGCGCCGAATCAAGAGATCCGCCAACACGTTGGCCGATCGGCTACCTAGCGGTAGCCGACGGCCCTGTGTGTTGACGAGGCAAAGTTGCATGATCGTAACCGTTGACGGGGCTCGTCACCGTCGCCCCGGGCACTGCCGGACAAGGCAATTGGACCAGGGCGAGCAGTGGCACCCGTGATGCGTTACGCCGTTACGGTCTCGATTTCCAATTGACGGCAGATGCGGTCGATCAACGCCTCGACTTCGAACGGCTTGTGGAGGAAGTCGTCGGCACCGGCGGTCTTGAGGTCGCCGATCTTGTCGTCTTCGACCATACCCGAGATGCAGAGGATCTTGATGTCCTCGGTCGTGTTGTCCG
>JAGQPT010000171.1 GCA_020426575.1 Planctomycetales bacterium | reverse complement strand
CGCCGCTGGGCGGAACCCGCGATGTGAGGCGTAGTCACCTGCCGCGATGCAACGACATTCGACGACGTTGCCGGCCTCTCTGAAGTTCTCTCGATGCGACGATTGGCCCCGTAGCGTCGCGCAAGAATCATTCCGTCGATCACGCGCCGCGATGGGCCTCCACGGCGTGTCGGGGTACGACTGTAACGGAAAGTCTCAGCGTGCGTTTGTGCGGACTGGGCAAACCGGCGCCGCGCAGAAAAACGCTGTCATGTTGGCAAACGACTGCGAAACAGTCTTCCTATTTTGCCGATAAGTTCTAAGTACCGATAAGCACCCATCCACCGCGATCCGCATGGTCACCACCCCTAATTCCTTGACCGTGCCTAGTGGAGATCACCCTACTTATGGTCACCCGATCGAGTGAGTTTGCAACGCTAGATCAATTAAGGGAATACGTAAACCGAACGCTCTGCCAATATGACCAACTCGTAGAAGACGCCTTTCCGCTGACCGAGCACATGCTCACCCGAGCCGGCCGGCCCTGCGGAATGTACTTCTGTATCCACGGCCCGCGATCCGTAAAGTTCACGGCCGTCTGGGAGACAGACACCAACTCGGTGTATTTCTACGCCTCAACGGGCGAGCGCTTTCAGCACACCAGATTGATTGCCGCGCCGAACCTCGTCGCGGTCAGCAACAACTAGTTCAAGCCGGGCAGAAATCCCAGCACCGCATCCGTCGCGTTCGATTGGAACACCGCGTCGCGCGCCCCTCGTTGCCAGTACCGGCCGAACGAGGACCGACGAAACCAACGATCCTTCGCACGCGACAGCCAGAACGGTTTGTGTACGCCTCACAGGTGCGGTCCCAATAGCGCTATCATCGCCGGCCGACAACAACCCATCGGAGGGGTTGTACGGCAGGTTGAAACATCATATACATACGTACACACATCATACACGGAGGTATTCACATGCTGGTGCTATCGCGCAGGGAAAGCCAGAGGATTAGGCTCGGTGACTCGATCACCGTCACCGTGGTTCGCGTCAACGGCGACAAGGTTCGCCTGGGAATCGAGGCTCCCCCCGAAGTCAGGGTCCTCCGCGACGAACTCTCGCCGCACGAGATCGCCGTCGCCGCCGATCAGGCTGGCGTCGCACAGCCGGCCTTTGCTCCCGCGCCGGCGCCCACGTCCTTGGCCGTCTGACGTCGGCCACTTGCGACCAGGCCGTTGCGGCGGTGTCATTTCGTCGGACACTCGACAAAACGCTTCCTAGCGCGGCCAAAAGCCGCCACCACAGCGGCCTGGTCGGCCCGGCAACGAGGCGCACCCGCGAAAACGGCTCTGCCAGCCCACGTGAAGCGGTATGCAACCGTGTGCTTCCAATGCTCTGGGCGAGCACGGGAAGTATCGGCCGCCGACACGACACCGCGGTGGCGATACGGACCACGCCGGGGACCGTCATACGGCTTCAGGGGGACTACGCCTCCAGACGCCGCCGCCCGAATTCGGCGACTGGAATAGTGCTGCCCGAAAACAGCAGGGCAGCCGGAAAACAGCAATGCCCGGGCGACGGTCATTCGTCGTCCGGGCATCCTTCATTCGCAGTCGATTGTCAGGGACATCCAGGACCCGACGGGCCCCGGCACGAATGCCAGGGGCCTGGCAAAACCCTGCCCGGTCGGGCTCAGTCGCGCGGACGGATCACACCGGTCAGTCCCGAGTAGTCCTGGCGGTCATCCGGGTGCCAGATCGGCAGACCCTTTTCCACCCGCTGCGCGAGCTTCTCGATTTTCTCGGGCGAACCGGCCGGCGCTTCGGTCGGCTCGAAATCGAGCGTATCAACTGGCTCGAAGTCCTCGTCGTGACCCCGCTCCAAAATGGCCTCAAAAACATTCCTCATTGTGGGTTTCCCCCTCGTGATCAAAAGTGGCTGTGAATATGCCTTGCCGATGTGGACCTGGGGCCTACGGGAGCCCGTCGGACCGTGGTCCGAACGTGTCCCACATGCGGCGTTAATGGTTATGACAGTAGACCGTGACGTTTACTTGTCGCCCTCCTGGCTGACTCTTTCCGAATTGGTGAAAGTAGGCCTACCGCAAATAACGTTTTGAGTCGGTCAAACCCCTGCGGGTTCGGGACACTGGGACGCAGAAATTGGCAAACGGCGTGAAACTGCTCCAATCGGCCTCTCGGACCGCGAAAACACGCCAGGCGGGATGCCGGGGCGTCCCTAAAACCGTCCAATTATTTCTACAAAAATTCAAAAGTCAACTCTTTTGATTCCCGCCGCGGAAAACCGGAGCGCTTTAGCGCGTTCCAGCCCGTTGCCATCCGGCGATTCCGCTGCCCCGACCACAATCGCCCAAACCCCCAAAGGGGGCTGGGACCGCGGCTCGCTCGGGTCAACCATGCCGGGGGCAGGGCCGATCCTGCGCCCATTCGATACGACCACGCCACTGGGTCGGTTCGCTCTCGACCAAAAAAGTCGACGCGGCCGGCGAACCGGTCATTTTGGCGATGACGGTACCTGCTCCGATGACGGCTTCGCCGCTGCCGGCGACTCGGGCGTCGCCTCGTCGATCGCGTCGTATTCGATCGAATACACCGACGGGCAAACTTCCTTGACCCCACACTCGGGACACACGATGTGGATCAACTCGGCGCTGCTCATCCGCAGGCCGTTGGTCTGACAGACCCGGTACAGTTCTTTCAAATGGGAGCATGTCACGGTGAGTGACCTCCGCCGATCAGATAAACAGCGAAAAAGTTCGGGGGGATGGCCCGCCTGTTATGACCATCCCCTGCGCGATCAGCGCCCCTGTTTGTGCTGCGTCAGCCGGCCCAGCGTGAATCGCCGCCACTCGTGGCCGTTTGACGCCTCACGCTCCCCAATGTAACAAAGCGGTCACTTGGCGTCACGAAGCGGAGCATCCGTCGTCGGCCGACGTTCGGCCGTTTTCATGACCCCGCCCCTGTACGATATTGCAAAGGCTATAGTTTCGATGTGGATTCAGCGGAACCTCACGCTGCCCCGCCTCTCGCGGGGCTGTCATCTGATCACGGCCGAGGTCGTGGCCGCCGTCCCCGAACTCGAACGGGTCGACGTCGGCCTGCTGCACGTTTTCATCCAGCACACTTCAGCTGCGATTTCGATCAACGAGAACGCCGACCCCGATGTGCCGCTCGACCTGGCCCGGGCGCTCGACGCCATCGCCCCCGAAGACTTCCCCTTCCGCCACACCTGCGAAGGCCCCGACGACATGCCCGCCCATGTCAAGTCGTCGCTTGTCGGCAACTCCCTGACGATCCCCATCGGCGACGGTCGGCTGCGGCTCGGCACCTGGCAGGGCATTTACCTCTGCGAATACCGCAACCACGCCAGCGCCCGCCGACTCGTGCTCACCCTGCAAGGCGACGCGCAGCAGTAGCTCGCCCGTGCAGATGCCACTCGACTTTTCGAGTGCGACATCCAGCGACTGCGCGCGGTCGCCCTCGGACGACTCGTGCCCGATTCAGTCTAACGGACGCCCCATCCCGGCGATCGCCTTACCCGAGCAAGCGCTGCATCGCTTCGGCGTGCCCCGCTTCGTCGGCCGCCTGGTCCTCCATCCGCAGTTTCAGATCGGCAAGTCCTTCCTTGTCGGCCAACTCGGCGAGCTTGATGTAGCCCTTCACGTCGATCTGCTCCTGGGCGATGTCGTTTTCCAGCATCTTGCGGACGTCGCTCGGCGGCGGCGTCAGGTCCGGGTCGAGCATCGGCGTGCCACCGAGCATCACGATCTTTTCCGCCAGGTACAGCGCGTGCCCCACTTCGTCGGTCACTTCGCCAAGGTACATCTCACGCGCCGGGGCCCATTGGGCACCCTTGATCGACGCTCCCTGCAACATGTACCGCAGGAAGGTGGACACCTCGCGATTCAGGGCGTGGTTCAGGCCTTCGATGAGTTCTGCGCTTGCCACTGTGCTACTCCTATCTTGTATGTTTACTCTTGCCAGGAAAGGACTTGCGATTCATCGCTGCTGCCCCGTTGCACCAAATTATATGCGCAGCGCGTGACCGACCAGTGCCGATTTCCCCGTCTCCGCCCTGACGGCGAAGCGTTGACGGGCGCCCAGCGCGACGGCTGCCCTGTGAATCTGCCGGCCTGCGAACCAACTGCCCTGTGAATCAGCGCCCAGCAAGTCAGCGCGGCGCAGCGGCGTCGTGGCGGACGATTCGGCCCAGGTCGTCGATCCAGGCGTCGACGAGCGTGGTGAGGTGTACGTTGCGCTGCAACTGCGCGGCAGCTTCGAATGAACGATGCAGACAACGCTCAAGCGCCTCGACGTCACCGCCGATCGTGTCGGCACCGACCCTTTCCCCGCCGTCCCTTTCGGCGCCGACGCCGTCTCGCAGCGCCCCGCGATAGAAGTCGATCACCATGTCGATGATTTGTCCGAGACGTTCTCGACGCACGGCGGCTTCGCGGCCCGCCTTGCCGACGAACTCGCCGATGTCCGCCGCCAGAGCGAGCGTGTCCCACTCACCGCTGCCCAGCCGATCGAACAACTGGGCACGAAATGTCCGCAGTTGTTCGTCGCCGGCCGCGACGGCCCGGGCCACGCTGCCGCCACCCATCGCGGCCAGATGCTCGGCCTCGGCTGTCTCGCTGACCAGTTCATTCTCTCGCAGAATCCGCGCGACGGCGGCATCGTCGAGCGGGGCGAAGCGTATCGTCTGGCAGCGCGAGCGAATCGTGGGTAACTGTTTGTCCACGCTCGTGGCGATCAAGATCAACACCGAATCGAGTGGCGGTTCCTCGAGCGTCTTCAACAAGCTGTTCGCCCCCTCGACGCCGAGCCAGTCGGCGTCGTCGATGATGCCCACCTTGCGGCGGCTCAAAAACGGCTTCATCGCGATTTCATAGCAGAACCCCGTGCGCATGCGGTGATCGCTGTCGCCGATCAACAGGTCGACGGGAATGTTCGCGCGTCCCTCGGGGCGCGTGACCACGTGCAGGTCGGGGTGCGTGAGCGACCGCGCTTGCCGGCAACTGGCGCACGCGCCGCAGGCGGTAAAGCCGTCCGGCGGTTCCAGACACAGCAGCGACTGCGCCAACCGCTCGGCGAACAGGCGTTTGCCGATCCCAGCCTCGCCGCAGAACACGAACGAGTTGGCCAACCGCCCCCGTGCCATCGCTCGAGCGAACTGCTCGGCCACCGCGTCGTGTCCTTCCACGCCTAGCCAGCTCACGTGCCGCGCACCTCGGCCGCTGAATCGATCACGCGCTGGGCGACACGGCGAACGTCGGCCTCGATTTCCTCGACCCCTCGTGTGGCGTCGACCAGCACGACGTGCCGTGGGTCGGCCGCCGCCTCGGCAAGGTAACCCGCGCGCAATTGGCGGCAAAACTCCTCGCCGCGCCGTTCCATGCGGTCCGGCTCGCGCGTCTCGTCGCGGCGTAGCCGTTCGGCCGCTGTCTCTGGTGGCACGTCGAGCACGATGTTCACGTCCGGCAGCACGCCACCGACCGTGAAGCGGCCGATCCGCCAGACCTCGGCTGGTTCGATGCCGCCGGCGTGTCCCTGGTAGACGACGTTCGCCAACAGATAGCGGTCCGAGACGACGGTGCGACCCGCCTCCAGCGCCGGCCGAATCACTTCGTCGACCAGCTGGGCGCGGGCCGCCATATAGACGTGCATTTCCGCACGGGCCGACAGCGCCAGTTCGTGCCGGTGCAACAGCAGTTCACGCAGCGATTCGCCCAACGGCGTGCTGCCGGGGTCACGGCAGACGACGACGTCGTGCCCCTGCTGCTCCAGCCAGGCGACAAAACGCGACATCTGCGTCGATTTGCCCGAGCCGTCGATGCCGTCGAAGGAAAAAAACATGCCAACCCTGCTGGTGTGTCGCGTCCTGCTCACGTGAAAATCCTGCCCGCGTTGTCGTGGCGTGTCATTGTACGCGATCGGGCCGGCCACGCGATGGGGGCGCCCGCCCGAGGCACCGCTACACCGCTCGATTCGGGACTCCGATCGCCTACGACGGCTTGCGGTGCCGCTTCACGTGGAATTGGGCAAGTGGCGTCGCGGCGTCGCTGCCCGGCAGCATCGACGGCGGTCCCGTGTGACGCTCCAGCATCCGCCGCGCGTGGTCAGCCACTAGCGCCCGCAAACGCGGCGGCCGGATCACCTCGGCCTTGTCGCCGTACCCCAGGATCCACCAACAGATTTCCCCCAATCCGGAGACGATCACGTGAAAGTCCAGCGAACCGTCGGCGTTGAACTTGGTTTGCTGCGTCTTGTGCCAGCGGACCTCGGCCACGTTGCCCGCCACCATCGCGTCGAATCGCACGTGCACTTCTTCGTCGCGGCCCGGCTCCGGGATCAGGTGCCAGGCGTTGCGCAGGTAACGCTCGAGTGAAAAGCCGGCCGGAATCTCGTATGGGTCGCCCAACTCGCTGACCGCGCTGATTCGCCCCACGTTGAACGTCCTCACCGAACGGTGCATCGACGATCGCCCGATCACGTACCAACTCCGTCGGCTGAACAGCAATCGATACGGGTCGAGCTTCGTGCAGATGTCGTCGGCCTCGGTATAACTGGCGTAACAGATCCGCACACTCTCGCGCCGGGCAATCGCCTCGACAAGCGTTTCGTAGTGATCGGGCTCGATCAGCGCCGCGCTGTTGGGCACCAACTGCATCGCCATTTTCGGTGACACCGACGAGATGTACTCGCGGAGTTCGCGGGGCAGACCGCTCTCAAGCTTCGCCGCGGCCCGGCGGGCCGAACTCAACAGCGGCACGCTCGAATGGTTGCCCAACTCGTTGCACATCACGATCACGGCCAGCGCTTCCTGCGCCGTGAAGTTCGTCGGCGGCAGGAAGTATTCGGCCGGCAGATAGTAGCGGCGTTCCTCCTCGTCGAAGACGTAAGGGACGCCGACGTCACGCAGCAGGCTGAGATCGCGAAAGATCGTCCGCCGGCTCACGCCGCAGTCGAACGTGAGCGAATCAGGGGTGGCGCCGTTGCGATTCTGCAGCAGATGGATAATTTGCAGGAGCCGTTTGATGCGCGAGATTTTCATGCTGCAGAGCCGCCGTCGTGTGACCCGCCAGTTGTACGTTGTCAGCCGGTGCCCGAGAGCTGACAGCCTGTGACGAAGTCGGCTGCGGCATTGCGTGCGAACCCCAGTTGACGTTACCGCCCCGCGGACCCAGATTAACCGCTCCGTACGAGCGGTCAAATTGTCCGCTCGCTCGGGGGGCCCCACTCGGTGCGCCGCCGCTGGGAACGCCCGATGACGGTGGGGTGTCCGCCGGTGTGGGGGCCGGCGTCGGCAGTTGTTCGGCACCTTGCGGCAGCGGCGTCAGCGGTCCGCTCTCGATGTACTGGCCAGCTTCGACTTGCGGGCCCTGCATCTGCGGATACACTCCCCGGCTGATCACGTTCGGTTGCGTGAACCCGTAGTTGATCTCCATCGCACCGTCACGCTCGCGGGCACGGCGGCGGGCGTCGAAGTACGCCTTGCCGGGCCACGGACCCTCGGCCAGGTATACGTTGTTGTATTCCAGCAGCGAACTCTTCGTGTAGTGGACCGTGGCAATCCCCAGGTTGTAGTCGACCACGGCGCGGAAGAACTGGCTTTCCGCGTCGGCCAATCGCCGCTGGGCATCGAGCACCTGGTTGAGGATGTTGTGCTCCTTCTCGTACACCGCTTCGAGGGCGTCGAGTTGGTCCTCGGCGGCCGCCCGCCGGCTGAAGATCGTTTCCGAAAGGTTGTATGCCCGCGAAACCTCGCCGAGGGCTCCCTGCAGGGCCGTCGTGATTTCGAGCTCCTGCTCACTGAGCACCGCACGTTCACGGACCAGTTGCATCTGGGCGTAACGCACGCCGGCGTGTTGTTGGCGGAGGCCGAGCGTCCAGCCCATCTCCAAACCTAGCTGCCACTCCTGGTAGTCGCCGCTGAGCAATGACTGCCAGGCGTTGTCGAACGGTGGCTTGCCGCCGCTGTTCGGATCGATCAGGTCGTTGCCGAAGCCGAACCAGCGATAGCGACCCACCGCGTCCAACTGTGGCAACAGGAAGTTCCGCGAGGCGATCAACTCCAGCTCGCGTTGCTTGACGCGCCACTTCTGGCGGCGGATTTCCACGGCCCGCACCAGCGCCTCGCACTGCACGTCGTGGTAGTCGAACAGCACCTTGGCGATCGTCGGTTCGTCGGCCGGTCGAATCAACCGACCGTCCGTCGGTGCGATGCCGATCATGAAACGCAGCTTGCGCTCCGTCGCGTACAGCGTGTTGAGCGCGTTTTCGACCTGCTGTTGGAAGAGGTAATACTGCTCGCGAGCCTGACCCTCCTCGGCCGCACTGCCGCCCCGCGAACCTTGTTGATACAGGGCATACACGCGACGCCAGGTCCGCAACGCCGTGTCGCGGGCTTTCTTCTTCGTGTCCAAGTCGCGGTAGGCGAAGTAGAGTTCCCAGTACGCCTGTTCCGTCTCGAAGACCAGCTCACGCACACCAACCTCGAATTCCGTCAGCGCGATGTCCGTGTTGATGCGCGCCAGCACCACGCCCGTGCCCACGTTGAAGATGTTGAAACCCGGTTGGGCACCAGGTCCAGCGATGCGGTTGAACTCGACACCGGCACCTTGCAACAACGGTTGCCGGAACGTGGCGGCGATGCTCGTCGTCCAGGAACTGGGGAACAGGTTCGACGGATTGTTGTTGTAGTCGTAGTTGGTCAGGTTCTGCAGGGCGAACGTACCACCGGTGGCCGTCGTCTTGCTCAGCTGCGCCTGGAAACTACCCAGGTCCTGCTGCAACGAAGGCGCGACGAACTGCGCGAAACCACCGGCGACGTTCACCGGCCGTTCGTTCCGTTCCCAGAACACGCTGGTCGAGAACCGCGCGTCAAACGCGCTCAGGGCCGCCTCGATACCTTGCCGCGGGTTCGACTCGACCAGTGCCGGGTCGTAAACCGTTTGTGCCGCGTCAGGAAAACGACGCAGTCCGTTGGGTTCTCGCAGCACCGTGCCGCCGATCGTTCGCATCACCTTGCTGTTGTGCAGGGCACTTTGCACCGCCTCTTCCAGCGAAAGGTCCCAGAACTCGGTCGGGTTCGGGTTGTCGAGCGTCAGCGGCGGCAACGCCCCGTCGACGTCCGCCAACCGTTGCGACTCCACGTCGGGGTATTCGATGTCTTGGGCCACGTCCTTGTAGTAGGACATGTCGCCGTCCTCGAACAGGTACAGCGGCTGCGCCGGCTGGCAACCCGTGATCAACAGCTGGCAGCAGGTGATCGCTACCCAAAACGTCTTCATCGACCGGGACATGGATTCGCTTCCTGTTGGTGGTCTGGGGTCGGAGACTTGCCCGTGTTTTCGTTGCGTCGATCCGGGGGGTGGCGTTGGCGGCCGTGCCCGTTCCGACCCGTTGCGCTCGCCGGTATTTGCCGCTGCCGGCCGCGCGATGCCACCCGCGCCGCTGGAAGCGGAAAATTCGGCACAGACGGTATCGACCGCTCAACCGGCAAACTTTGGACTTTCCTCCCATTCGTTGAGAACAAGACGACCGGCAATCTCAACTCAAAATGTGCAGACTTCTCTATTTAGCCAAATTGACGCGCTGCGGCGGCTTTCAGCTAACGTGCCAGCATGCAAGCAAGGAGCATAAGCGCGGGAAGACCACGACGTGCGGCAGGTCGCCCTCAGGCGACCCGCGCACACCGAGAGTGCACTAGCACGTGGTGTGAACACCCGACAGAAAGGTCCCGCCGTCCCGCAGTGGCGGCCGGCTGGTGCGCGGGGACCGCCGCTCTAGAGATACATGCCGATGTAGCCGCTCTGCTGGTCGCTTTGCGCCTTGAGCTGCTCGTGCCGCTGGATCGTACGCTCCAGGTCGCCGGCGGTGATGAATCGGTCGAACTCGACGATCACGGCTTGCTCGACCGTCTTCGCGAACCACTGTACGGCCGGTTCGGTCAGCCAAGGGCACGTTTCCTTGGTGAGTTCGATCGCCAGGTCGCTGCGGACCGTCTTCAGGTCCGACTGGTCGGTGAAGACCGTGCCTTCAAACGAGAATTGAAGCATGCCCAGCGACTTCGAGTTCGTCAGATGGAACTCGCATGTGGCGCTGTGGAGGAAATAGGTGTTGTGCACGCCGTGTTCGTCGATGGCCGCCAACAAGCGCTCGCATCGGGCGCGAAACTTCGGCGACGCGTCCTCGGGGATCTCGCGGCTCAGCACCGAACGCAGGGGCACGCAGTCAAACGTGATCGTGACCGCCTCGGGCATGACTCCATCCTCCAGGCTGGGGGCACACACTGTGTGATTCTCTGCGACGGCGACTTTATGCGCCGGCGACATTTAATGCGCGGGCGCATTTGCCCGCTGGGCACCGCGTGATCAGCGCCACCACGTAGCACGGTGCACTCCGCTGCAATGGAAGCCGCGATGCCCTAGCGACACGAGCGGCGCGACGTGTTCGTCACGCCGCGCCATCATACCGCGCACCGCGCCACTGAGAATGCGATCGGCCGATAAAAACGACGGGAATGCAAAAAACCACAAGGGGGCTGAGAACGCCGCCCTCCCGGCGGCTCAATCGCGCGCGGCGGTTTTCACGATCACGTCCGGCTGCCCGTCGGCTCGGGCTGTCTCGGCGGCGTCGGACGCGGGCGGGGCCGATTCGCGCAGCCACCCCGCCGCCAGCCAACCGTTCTGCGTTGTCAGGCGACCCAGCCGTAGTGCGCCCACCCCGGCCAACTCGCCCGTCATCGTCATCGGTTCCGGAACGATCTCCTCGGTCAGCATTCGGCCCAACCGTCGTTCGAGCAATTGTTTGAGCGTGATCTGCCGGACCTGCAGCCGTTTGCCGGGCTCATAGTCGGGCGGCAGAATCTCCAGGTCGCCTTGCCGGACCGCCTTCACCGTGTCGCCGTCGTTGACCAATTGATAACGGGCCGTGACGTCCATCGCCGAATAGCTGCGGCCGTTGGAGACAAACTTTTGGCCGCGAATCTTCAGCGTGAGTTGGTCGTCGCCGAACTCAACGGTCAGCGGCTGTTGGTCGGCGAACTGAATCGCCCAAGTCGAGTTGGCATCGTCACCGTCGCCCGCCTCGGCAATGAAACGGTCGGCGGCGTCACCAAACATGTCGGTCAGGTGGCGGCGAAACTGCTCGTTGTCGAACTCTTCACCGGCCAACATCGCCTCGGCCAGGTTGTTGATCGCCGATTGGTGCAGGCGCAACTCACACTGGGCGTCGTCGAAGCCAGCCGGTGGAGCCGTCGGCGCCGCCATCTGGTCGCGGCGCCCCGCCAATGCGACCGCCAACAGCTCACTTCCCGTCGTCGTCAGCCGCAGCACGTCGGGAAACGCGCTGCGGTCCGATAACGGCTGCCGCAGGTTCTTGTAATAATAGTCGTTGACCCGCGCGACCAGTTCGGCAAGTCGGTCGTCCATCTGCGTGCTGAAGCGTTCGGCCGCGTGATCGGCCGCCACGCGCTGGCTCGCGCCTTTCTTTTGGGCGACCTTCTTGCGGGCGATTTTCGTGATCAGGCAGCCGGCCACCCCGCCGCGGTTACTGCTCACGCCCAGCGTCGTCGTCTTCGTTGTCGCCGTGGTGTCCACGTCGGCGGCGCTCAGTCCCGAGTTGCCCAACGTCAAGCGAGTGTGGGCGTCGAGCGTTGTGTGTCCGGCGCTGCGGATACGGGCCGGTCCGTTGTAGCCCGTCGTCAAAGACTCCGACACGCCGGCAAAGTTCAGCGCGACCATCGCCTCGTCGTCAGACGGCATCAGCGTCGAACGGAGTCGGCCCGTCGTGTCCGACGTCCCCTCGATTCGCGTGCCCAGGATGTTGTCGTGCACCGGTCCCGTTTCGTCGATGTCCCGGTCCAACGCCGCGCGGATCAAGTCGCCGTCGACGCGCACCAGCACGTTTTCCCTGCGATAGCGCGCATGGATCGCGTCGACGAGTTCGCCCGCCTGACCGTGGCGCGCCAGCCAGTCAACGGCCGCGGCCGCCTCGTCGTTGAGGACGGTCGACTCGCCTTCGTTGCCCGAAAGTGCGGCGGCGATCGTGTCGAGGCGTTGATTGAATTGCGCCTGCAAATCGCCCTGTTCATTCTGGCGAGCCTGCGTGGCGAGTTGCTCAAGCGCCGATGCAACGTCGGCAAACACGGGTAGCTCGAGCCCCACGAAGCCGCGCTGCAGCGGCCGCAGCCGCGCAGCAATTTCTTCGGCGTTTGCGTCGCTCGCATGCGCGACGAGGGCTTCGAGCTTGGGCCACTCGAGATAGCGCTTCCAGGCCCGAGCGTTCTCGGTGCCGGTGTTCAGATAATCGCCCAGTCGGTCCACCGATTTGTCCAACTGCGCGATCGCCACCTGCTTCTGTTCGTCGGCCGGCGGCGTGAATTTGCCGCGCGCCTGCTCGATCAATTGCCCGAGCGAGTCGTGTTGATCGGAAACCGCTGATGGGTCACTTCCGGCAGGTTCTGCGCCACGGCCCAGCGCCGTGCCCCACACCAGCGTAGTCCCACAAACGGTGGTGAGCACAAGTGTTAGCAGCACCTGCCAGGGAAAGTGACGTCGAATAATTCGCGCGGGCATCGGGCTCACCTCGTGTCAGCTCTTGGGGAAGACTCGGGACGGTTTTTGCAGCGAAGGGGCGTGGCACGACCGTTTCTCATCCAGCCTCTATTACGCACAGCCTCCAGTCCGTAGAATCCTACCAACCCGCACACCTTCTCCGCTACTACCCGTCGTCTTCCGCGGCAGTGGCGCGAAGGAGTGCCGCCGCGCGTGTCTCCGCCGCCCAGGAACACCCGCTCGATTTCGCCGGCCGTCGTCACGACGGTCGTTGCCAAACGGACTGCATCACGAAACGAACTTTGCCAAAGGGCCCCCTTCGAGCCATGAAGATTCAACCATCAAATGCTATCGATCGTCTGCGTTTTCTCGGTCTATCGTTCCCCGTCTGGGCGTTGCTGCTGGCGTTGAGCCTCGTCGTCGCGCTCGATGTCTCGCGCGTCGCTGCCAAGACGGTTGGCGATGATCAACTCCGCTGGAACGGCGGCGAAGAAGATCTGACCTGGCCCGCGCAGCTCGACGTCGCCTGGTACGACAACTACGCCGACGCTCGCAGCCGGGCCATCGCCGACGGGCGTATGCTCTTCATCTATTTCCGCGATGCCGAGCCGAACCGTGCTCAAGAGGCCTTCGAGACCACGACGCTCGCCAATGCTAAAGTCCGCGAGGACCTGCAGAAGTACGTCGTCGTCCGTGTCTCCGTCGATGAAATGATCGACGTCGACGGCAAACAGATCCGACTGATCGACCACGGTGCGTTTGCCGAAATGGGCGGACACCAGGGAATCGCCATCGTCGATTACCTCGACGCCAATTCGGAGCACTACGGCCAGGTCGTCAGCGCGTTTCCCTTTCGCCAGGGGAGCTACTATCGGGCCCACGCCGTGAGTGCCATGTTGGAACTGCCCGAGGGGACGCTCACGCAGCGAACCATGATCTTCGCCGTCCGCATGCACCCGGACGGCCCCCGCAGCACCCAGGGCGAGTTCAACCCGGTGCTGGCCGAGGAGGCCGAGTCCCATTCGACGTACCAGGCCCGCATCCGTCTGCAGGGACACCACAGTTGGGACATGCGTTTCCACCGAATCAGTGCCCGACTCCGCGGTGGATCGCTGCCGCGCGAAGTCGTCGCCGAGAGTTGGGGAGGCGAGTCGCTGGTCGACGCCTGCCATGAATGCGTGCGGAGTTGGCGTCAATCCTCGGGCCACTGGGGGGCCGTCCGCTCCCCGCACAAAATGTTCGCCTTCGACATCAAGCGTGGTAGCAACGGCGTCTGGTACGCGACCGGCATCTTTGCCGAGGGGGGGTGAAACCCTCGGCAACCAGCTCCGCCGGTTTACGCCGCTTTTTAACCGAACACGTCGGGTTGCACCCCTCGTATCGAATCTGCGGCCATTGCAGGCTGACGGTCGACCGCCGGCGTGGCGTTGCGAGTTGCTCCGTGCGCCCCGCGAAGCCCCCGTGATCGCCAAGTAGTAGGCATTCCTCGCTGTGGTGGCCTACAATTACGCGTGCCCATGCCCCGCGTCCTAGCGCGAGGTGTGCCGACCGGGCGCGGGCAACCTCGCGCGATCCCGGGAAAGCGTACACCTGAAATGCCTCCCTGCCGACGTCATTTTCGTCAAACGGGGACCGTCGCTGCGTAGGTATGTTGTGCCCCCCGACAGGGCCGACGGAGCAGGGGCCCAAAAAGTGGCTGGGCCCGACGACCAACTGGGTGGCCGCGGACCGTGCCGCTCGAAGCCGAGAACGCATTGCCACGGCCAGGCGCCACAAAGCGTTGCGCCGCCAATCGCCAAATACAATCGATGGAATGATCCACCGCGATCATTCAGCACCACAGGGAGAATCACGATGGCCAGCCAGTATTTCCGGGCGACCGCCGCCCGGCGACGTCGCAGTACTCGTTCCCGTTGCTCGGCGACGCGTTCGCTGCAGGACCTGCTCCGCGTCGGGCTGGTCGCCGTGGTCGGTTTGTCGTCGTCATGGTGGAACTGCGCGACCCTTGCCGCGCCATTCAAGACGGGCGACGAGATCGCCGACAGCGTGCTTCCCCAGGAAGAAGACACGAACAGCAAGCCGGAAATCAAGGAAGCCGCCCAAAAGCTGCAGAACAAGGACTTCGAAGGCGCGATGGAGTCACTGCGGGCGGCCAGTGAAAAATATCCGGACCTCGGCCCCGCCGAAGTGATGATGGCGAGCATCTTTCTCCGCAGCAACGCACCCACGGCCGCCCAGCAGGCCCACGCCCTGCTTGACCAGGCCGTCATCGACAACCCCGACGACCCCGAAGCGTATCTGTTGCTCGGCGGCCTCGCGCTGCAAAATAGCCTGATGACTGAGTCTGGATTGCTTTTCGACAAGGCCGACGCGCTGATCGCGAACTTTCAAGGCGATAGCGTGCGGCTCGACCGCTTCCACAAACAATCGCTGAGCGGGCGCGCGCAGGTCGCTGAACGGAAACGCGACTGGAAGACCGCCGAGCCGCTCCTGCGCAAGTTGGCCGAACTGGACGACGCCAACGCTGCCACCCACCAGCGGCTCGGTCGCACCCTGTTCATGCTGGGGACGCCCGCCAATCGCGAAGAATCGTACAAGCAATACGCCCGCGCCGCCGAACTGAACGAACAGGCGCAAAAGGCCGAAGTCGCCATGGGCATGTTGTACGCTAACGACGACGGCGACACGAGCAAAAAGAAGGCAACCGAATGGTTTGACTACGCCGTCAAACAACATCCGGAGCACGTGCCCACGCGGATCGCCATGGTCAACTACCTGGTCAGCGTCGGCGACATCGAAGGCGCGCTGACGCACGCCCAGGAGGCGGCCCGGCTCGATCCCGAGTCCAGCGAAGCCCGGCTCACACTCGGTCAGGTCTACCGATTCCTCGGCAGGTACGCCGAGGCCCAGGAACTCTTCGAGGCGGCGTACCGCGACTCGCCGACGAACTTTGCCACTACCAACTGGCTCACGCTCACCCTCGCCGACCAGGACGAACCGGACAAACACGAACGGGCACGTGAGCTGATCGAGATGGTCTTGCAGCAAATGGCGCCCAGTCATCCCAGCCGCGCCGAGGCCGTCGCCACCGCCGGCTGGGTTTACCACCAACTCGGCCAGGACGATAAGGCCGAGCAGGGACTCACCACTGCCATCAATTCCGGCCGCGTCGGTCCCGATGCCGTCTACCACCTTGCCAAAGTCTATGCCGACAAGGGCGACAAAGCCCAGGCCAAGGTCTATCTCGAAATGGCGCTGAAGAACGACTCGGTCTTCACCTATCGTCGCCAGGCCGAACAACTCCTCGCCGAGTTGCAATAACCCCCGCGTTGTCATAGCCCCCGAGTTGCAATAGCTGCACAGTTGTCATAGCCGCCTTCGCACGTCTGGTGGGCGGGCCTACACCTTCGGGCCCGCCCCCTGACGAGTTTGCCAGGATGCTTCTTCGCGGGCCCTTCTTCGTCGATGCTCGTACCTCGAGTCTTGGTACGTCGACGCGTCTGCGTAGGAACTGCTGTTCCGACCGACCTTGACCGGCCCCTTCGCTACTACGGCGGCGCGGCCGCACCAGCGTTTCGTCGCCCCCGCGGCGCGCCATGCCGTCACATCCCGCACGACCGCATCCTCACACGGTCGGGTCGACGCGTTTGTGCGCGTCGCAACGGCGCGTTTTCTTTTTGCCACAGTAAATGTTGCCCAAACGCCACATGTTGCCAAAACGCATGCTAAGTTTGTCGTGGAAAGATTCATCGCGCTTTCCGAACACCGACGGCCCTCGCCGCAACGCCCCCAACTGCGTCGTCCGCAGCCGGGGAAGGGTCGAGCCCAACGAAAGCGCTTCGCACGCAACGCCGTGGAACCATCCGGCATGGCTGGCACTTTGCACCACCACACGACGCCACTGCTTCCCGCCGCGCCCGACGCCGCACAGCGGCGCTCGCGTTGTGGCACTGCGCCGGGCCGCCCCACCGGCACCTTCGTGCTGGGGCTGTTGGCGGTTGTCGTGCTGCTGACTGGCCCGTCGTCCGCTAACGCTCAATACGTTGCGCCACAGCTCCCCCCCGGTCAGACGTACCCGCCACCGGGTGCGCCGCTGCAGGGACTGCCCGTTCCGGGCGTCGTTATGCCGGGCACGCCAGCGCCGGGCGCACCGGTACAAGGCGTACCCATGACCGCCGCGCCGGCTCCCGCGGCACCGGCCACTGGTTCGTTCGGGCAGTGCTTCACCGGCGCTTGCCAGCCCGGCCAATGCTTAGGCGGTTTGTGCACGCCCGGCAACTGCGTCTGCGGCAATTGTGGCAGCGGCGGCAAGTGCATGATCGATCCCAGTGGCCGCAGCATCTTCACCAGAGCCAACACCGAGCCCGAATACCGGCTCGACCCCGGCAAAGTACGCCGCAGTCACGACGTCTACCTCACGTTGCATCCCAACGTCATCACCGCACCGGTCGGTAGCGAAGTGATTCTGGTGTCCGGCATTTGCGGCCGCGATCAGAAAATGTCGCTCGGCAAACAGATCGAATGGTCGATCGAAACCGGCAGCGTCGGGCACATCGTCGACCTGCAGCACCACCGCACCTCGGCCGTGTTTCTCACGAACTACGTCCGGCCCAAGAAAATCTCGTCGACCTACGCCATCGGCAGCACGTCCCCCGAGTACGTGATGCTCACCCGCGGCACACCGACGATGGAGGACGACATTCCGATCCAGGCCGGGCAAACCTGGGTCAGCGTCACGTCGCCCCGCGAAGGCACGACGTACGTGACGGCCTATGCCCCGGACGTCTACGGCTGGGACAGCCGCAAACAGTCGGCCGTGATCGAATGGGTCGACGCCCAGTGGCAGTTTCCCCCCTCGGCGGTCAACCCGGTCGGCCAACCGCATACGCTCACCACGACCATCACGCGCCACTCTGACCAATCGCCGGTCGAGGGTTGGCTCGTGCGTTATGAAATCGTCGACGGCCCCGAGGCCCGCTTCGCGCCCGAAGGCGTCACGATCGTCGAACAGCAGACCAACGCCCTGGGGCAAGCCAGTGTCCAACTCGTGCAGGGCCGCCAGGAAACCGGCACGAACAACATCAAGGTCGAAATCATCCGCCCGGCGGATACATCGGTTGGTTCGTCGCGGCGGATCGTGCTCGGCACGGCCATGATGCAGAAGACTTGGACGTCGCCCGAGGTCGCGCTCGACATCACGGGCCCCAGCCAGGGCGGCATCGGCGAATCGCTCACGTATCGCATCAACGTTCGCAACCTCGGCCAATTGCCCCTCCGCGACGTACTCGTCACCGATCCGCTGCCGCAGGGTCTCGAGTTTGTCAGCTCGGTACCGCCGGCCTCCGGTGGGGCGGCGCCCAGTTGGAGCCTCGGCGACCTCAACGCCGGCGACACGCGCACGATCGATGTCACGGTCCGCGCCACCGGTGCCGGCAACCTCAATCACTGCGTTCACCTCAACACCGCCAGTGGTCTGCCGGCGGACGATTGTGCAGCGACGACGATCCTCACGCCGTCACTCAACATGCAGGTCGAAGGCCCCGAGCAGGCGGTCGTCGGCGATCGCATGTTGTTCACCATCGTGGTCACCAACGGTGGCGGCGCGACGGCCAGCGGTCTGTTGCTCCGCGATGAGTTCGACGAAGGGCTCGTCCACGAGCAGTATCCAAGCCCCATCGAGACCGACGTGCCGCCGATTCCCCCCGGCGGCAACCAGCGCGTCGAAATCGTGCTGCGGGCCGACCGCGCCGGCGATTTGTGCCAACGACTCCAACTCTTCGGCGACGGCACCATCCGGGCCAACCAGACGAAGTGCACCGCCGTCGTCGGGGCCGCTCAGCCGAGTGTCAGCGTTCGCAAGTGGATCCCCGCCCAAGGCAACGGGCCCTACAACGCACAGATCGGCGACAGGCTACAGTTCCAGATCGACGTGACCAATAACAGCTCGGTCGCCGTCGCCGATCTCACCCTGGTTGAGAACTACACCGAGGAGCTCGACCCGGTCAACGCCACGCAGGGTTACACGCTCGACCAGAACGTCAACCTCACCTGGAGAATCCCCTCGCTCGCCGCCAACGAGACCCGCACGTTCGTCGTCGAGTGCAATTGCCGCAACATGTCGGCGCAGAGTTGCAACCGTGCCTTTGTCATCGACGCGCGTGGCAACCGCATTGCCGACAGCGAAGCCTGCGTGGCAATCCAGTCGCGACAGACCTCGCTGCAACTCGACGTCACGCCGTCGCTCGATCGGCTGGCGGTCGGCGGCGCCACGACCTGCGTGATCACACTCACCAACCACGGGCCCCAGGCGGCCCGCGAAGTCGAAATCGCCGCCGAGCTGCCCGAGGGCGTCGAACTCGACCGCGCCCCGTTCGGACCCTCACGCCACCAGGTCGTCGACCGCACGATCCGCTTTTCGCCGATCGTCGAACTGGCGCCGGGCGAAGTGCTCACCTACCGCGTACCGCTGCGGGCCGTCGACCCGGGGGCGCGGGAGATCCGTGCCCACGCCCGCTCGGCCGGTGCCCCTCAAGGACCGCAAGCCGCCACCCCGTTGTTGATCGAGTCGGGCGTGGCCTCGACCTGAGCGCCCCTGTCACCGCCGGAGCGACATTTCCGCGAGAGCAATACGCCCATCGCTCACACCGGGACGGCCCAGCGAACGCGAAACCGCTCGCCGCACTTCTTGCAACGGACCTTGCGCAGCAAAAGCCGTTCGGTGGCGCCGCTCGTCTTGGTGCAGTGCGGGCAGACGACGTCGTAACGCCGCCGTTCGTCGTGCAGCCGTTGGAACACACTTTCGGGCACTCCGTCGAACTCGACGTCGATCGGCCTGAGCGTGACGAGCTTGCGGTGCGTGAGCGGGGCGATGCCGACGATTCGGCTCGCCTGCCGGCGGATCGTTGCCTCGAACACGTTGCGGACCAGCCGTCCGTTGCCGAAGTGCTCGTCGCGATGATTCAGCAGGAAGCGAAAACCCAACAACAGCTTGATCCGCGTGGCCAATGGGATGCGGTACTCGTTCTGGCTGCACATCAGCTCGAAGATCTCGCCCAACTCCGCCGCGTTGTAATCCAGGAACGTCAGCCGGCGGCTGAAACGGGACGACAGCCCGGGATTCGATCGCAGCATCTCGTCCATCGGCCGCGGATAGCCGGCCAGGATCGTCACCAGCCGATGTCGATCATCTTCGACGCGTTTGAGCAGCGCCTGCACCGCCTCTTCGCCGTAGGCGTCGTCGCCGCGCGAAGCCACCAGGCTGTAAGCCTCGTCGATGAACAACACACCGTCGAGCGCCGAATCAACGAGCTGGTTCGTCTTCGGGCCGGTCTGTCCGGCGAATCGCGCCACGAGCCCCGAGCGGTCCGTCTCGACGAGATGCCCCTTGGCCAACACGCCCATCGTGCCGAAGATTCGCCCCAACAGCCGCGCCACGGTCGTCTTGCCGGTGCCGGGATTGCCGCGAAACACCATGTGCAGCGTGACGTCGGTCGTCGGCAGCCCGCGCTTCTCCCGTTCTCGTTGCACCTGCAGGAAGTCGACGAGTTCGTCGATCTCACGCTTCACGTTCGCCATGCCGACAAGTCGCCGCAACTCGTCGCGCAGCTCGGCAAGTGTCGCCGACGCCGCCGTGACCCGCCCGACCGTGTCTTCGGTCGATGTTATCGTGGCTGACGTTTTCATGGCTGAGGTGCCGCGGGGCGCGTCGTCCGTGGCCAACTCATAGGCCTGGCGCACCTGGTCGGCGTCGGCGGCGATCTGGCCGGCCGCGTCGTCGTCGATCATTGCGCCGGATGTGTCGGTCGGGCCGTCGTCCAGCGGCACGGCGTAAAGATGGCGGCGGATTTCCTCGTGAATCGTGCGGATCCGTTTGACCTCGTCCGGATGCACTTGTCCGTCAATCTTCGCCACCAGGTTGGCGACCCGCGTGACGATTCCCTCCAACGCACCGCGGTGCACGCGCAGCGCCGCGATTTCCTCGAACGGCCGCACCAACTTGCCGTAGCGCAACTCCGACGAGTGCGTGACGATGTTCTGTAGCGCCGCGCGGGTCTGGGCCCGGTCGAGACGACGCCCCCAGATGTGCTCGACCAGCTCGGTTGCCAGTTCCTCTTCGGCCCGCTGCCAGCGCCAGTCGGTTCGCGCCACGTCGACGTACACCTTGAGCAACAGGCCGCGGTGCAGATCGTCCATCCGAGTGAGAAACTGTTGCGGCGTGCCGCGCAAATCGCAACGCCCCGAATCGACCAGTTCGCGGGCCCGATCGACGAAGAGCCGCCGGCAGTCCACGAGCGCCTGACGAAAGTCGGCGAGCAGCTTTGCATCGGCGTGCGGTGTTGCCTCGTTCGTCATGCGTCTGGCTCTGCCCGCGGTGTTGGTCAAGCGGCGCCCCGGCACTGCGCCCGCTCCGACGGGCCGAAACACTGGCCACGGCGGCGCAATCACGACAGCTTCTCTTTTTGTTATCTTCGCCCAGCGGCGGCGAAAATTCACGCCCAAACGGCCGGCGGCGGCAGAATCTACACCCGCCGCAATTCGGGCCGCAAGATCAGCCACGGCGCTTGACGCCCAAAAATTCGCAATTCGCGCCGCAGCGTGTACAATCGAGAACCGCCGAGGGTCGGGCCGGGCAACTGGGGCGTCGGCCGCCTCGATCGAGCGTATCAAAAACGGGGGTGCGACATGCCACAACGCTGTCTCTTTGCGTTGTCTCTCGTCGGCGCGATTGCCTGGTCGACTGCTGGAGTTCCGACCGCGCTGCTCGCCGCCGGCGGCAATGACACGTTCAAGCCGGGTGACCCCGTCGAGTACATCGACTTCTTCGGCGACCCGCAGACAGGGCGCGTTCGCCAGGTCACGTCGATCGGCAAGATTTGGGTCGATGTCGACGGCGGTGGCATCGACGCGGTCGACGCCGAAGACTTGCGTCGCCCTGCGGCGGCCGCCGATAACCCCTTTGCCAGTGACGAGGAAAAAGCCAAACTTGCCGAGATGCGGACCTGGCAGGACAGCACGGGCCGCTTCAAGGTCACGGCGAAATTGCTCCGCGTCGAGGACGAAGCCGTCGTGCTCGAGCGCGAAGATGGCCGCGAGGTCACCGTGCCGCTGAATAAGCTCAGCGATACGGACCGCCGCTTCCTCGCCGGTGATAAAACGGCCAGCAACGACGAAGTGGGGATCACGCCGACCGATCTTGGCCGCGCCCAGCTCGTCGACCTCTCGACGACGTCACCGTGGGGCTACACGCCCGATCCGGAACCCGCGCCTGCTTCGGCGTCGGCCAGCGACGCACAACACGCCAATGGCCGAATCCGTTTCACGCTTGGACAACCGCTCGACATCTTCGAAAGAATGGTCCACCTCATCATCGCCCCCGATCAAAAGCGCGCCTATGCGATCACGTCGCACGAATCCCCCACGTTGAAGGACGGTTACCAGTCGCGCGTCTTTGCCTGCGACCTGGAGAAAGGGGCGGTCGATCAGGTCGGCTACTTCGCCACGGGGCAACTGCCCGTCGACGTTTCGCCCGATGGTAAATGGATCGTGGCGCACTCATCGTCCTTCGGTTTTGGCGAAAAGGCAACCGCCAGTCTCTACGCGCTGAGTGGTGAAAACGCCGACCCGCTGGGCCGTTGGGAGCCGTACCGCCGCGACCGGGGGAGCCGGCACGAATCCGACATCCGCTGGATGCGTTTCGTCGACGACAACCACGTCCTGATGGTCAACGAGGGTGAGCAAGTCTCGCTCTGGAGCGTCCCCGAGCTTGAGCCGGTCTGGGCCGTCGACGTCGACCGCTTCTCCCACGTCCGCGAAGTCGTCCCGGAGTTCAGCCCGGGCGGTAAGGTCGTCGCCCTCCCCAACCCCGAAGGTATCGCGCTCGTTGAGGTCCTCACCGGCCGGAAACTCGGCCAGATCGAGGTCGACGATCTTTCGCCCTTCAGCGTTCGTTTCGGCTTCGATCCCACGGGCCGCAAGTTGGCGGTGATCGAGAACAGTCGCTGCCGCGTCTGGCACCTCGATCCGCCGGAACTGATTCGCGATTTCGCGATCTCCCAGAACATCGGCACCGGCGAGGTTCATTGGGTCGATGAAGACCGGCTGCTCGTCGACGGGCGTTACTTGATTGACGTGAACCTGCGCATCTGGCTCTGGGACTACGAACACCAGTCGTCGAAGGTCGAGGTGCGCGGCAACAAGGTTTGGGCCGTCGTCGCGCCGACACCCGTCGATCCCTGGGTGATGGGCTCCCAGCTAATCCCCCATCAGGCCGCGCTCGACGTCGCCGCCGTCCTCGATCCCGACGACCTGCTCGTTGTCGAGCCCGGCGCCGCCATGGCCGTCGAAGTGGACCTCGACCTGCCCCCGCAACAACGCCGGCAAATCGAGTCCGCCATCGTGCATAACGTCGAGTCGAGCGGCTTTCGCATCGACCCGACCAGCCCGGTCAAGGTTATTGGCGACATGAGCACCGGTCGCGCCGAAGAGATCACCTATTCCGATCACGGCGGCTTGCTGCGCGGCCGCGGAACCACGCAACACGTTGTCGCTCCGAACACCGTACAACTCACGATCTACTACAACGATCAACCGATCTGGCGCTACTCGAACACGAAACGTGCCCCGCACCTGCTCACACTGCAGGAGGGCGAGACCCGCGAACAGGCGCTCGATCGCGAAATGGAACAGGATCCGTCCGTACTCGCCCACGTGCGCATTCCCACGCACATCGCCCTCGGCGGCGCGGATCGGCCCTACGGCAGCACCAGCGGCCGTTACGACAAGGCCGGCGACCGCGCGTCGACGAAACGAAGCACGCCGCCTTCCTCGTCGCGTCGTCGGCTCCCCGGTGCCACACCCTCCCGGCCGCCCACTACGCGTGGCGACAACTCAGCAAAAGACGTCTGACGTTTCCCGCGCATGCGGCACGCACGAAACCTTCCGTCATCTCGACGAATGGCTCGACGACGACCGCCTCACGGCCGACGTCGAGCCGTGGTAATTGGTACGCGACCGTCCGACTGAGCGCGTGGCGAACTTTCGCCGCCGGTTCTTCAACCTGCCTCGGCGCAAAAACGCACCCGCCGCCAAGTGGGGGAATCACTGGCGACGGGTGTCCGGGAGACGGGGACAAGCGCTCTTAAAGCTCGCCCCTATTTAATCAGGCGTGCCCCTGGATGAATTGGGACACCATTTCTGCCGCGGTGTTGCCTCCTGGCGCCATCGTCGCCGGCGACAGCCCCACGGCGCCGGTGACAGCCCCACGGCGATCGTCGCGCCCCCCGGAGTTGTGCCGCCGAAGGCGAGCCAATCAAGAATTCTTCGCAAACGCCGCGTCGCGTTCGGCGACCAATTGATTGATTGTTTCGTCCGCTGGGCGAATTTCAAACGGCCCCATCCGCACGCCGGGGTGCTTCGACATCAGCGCGATCGCGTGGTTGAGGTCGCGGGCTTCCAGCAGCAAAATCCCCCCCAGCGCCTCCTTCGTCTCAGTGAACGGGCCGTCCGTGACGTGGACCGCGCCGTCCTTCATCCGCAACGTGACGGCATTGCGCGACCAGTCGAGCGCTTCACCGCCGAGAAAGTGCCCGCCGCGACGCAGTTCGTCGTCATAGGCGAAACACTCCTCCATCAGTCGCTTTCCCTCTTCCGGATCGATGGCGGCAAACTTCTCTTCGTCGATAAACCCCATGCACACGTACTTCATGCGAAATCTCCTGCCGTGACGGTGTGTTCTGAATTGCCTGCTCCCCGGTCCTCATTTCCTAGTCAATCGGGCCAGGCCGAAATCGACATCCCGGGCGAATTGTCTTGGGAAAACCCACCTAGCGCGGCAAAGCGTCGATCCGCGCGGCCAGAAATCGCTTTTCCGGTTCCTGGCTGGCCAACTCCAGCGCCCGTTGAAACGCGGCGCGCGCCTCGCCGAAGTTTCCCGCCCGCCGGAGGAGCTCGCCGCGTGCTGAATGGGCAAACCGATAGCCGCCAAGTTCGCCGCGACCGAGAATCTCGTCGATGATCGCCAACCCCGCCTCCGGCCCGTCCCGCATCGCGATCGCGGGCATTTTTGCCGGCATCATCCTCCAGGTGCGGGCGTTCTTGTTCCTGGGAACGACCTTTCTCGTCGTCTCGTTGATGACGGTCATCTGGCACGCGGCCGTCGAACTCGATCACACCTGGATCTGGTGTGTCAGCGGCATCATCGCCGGGCTGTTGATCATCGTCGTGTTCGGTCTGTTCGAAAAACGTCGCGACGACCTGCTTCGCGTCGTTGACAACCTTCGTCATTGGGACGCGTGATACCGCTTGACCGCCGGAAGACGCTGCGCGTCTCCAAACAACTCGAAGGGGGCGCTGAGAAAAATCGGTCGATCAAGCCATTCGTGCGCTGGTCGGACGGCTCGATTCATTTCTCACCGCCGGCGCGTTGTTGCCCCAGGCAGAACCGGCCGCAGCATGATCACGCCGAAGCCCCCATCCGAGTCCGTGTGGGCGATTCGGCCGGAGACTCCGACAGCAAGGCAAGCGGAAAATTTCCGACCGCCCACTTTCCGGCCGCTCACTGGTAGCGTGCTTCGGCCGGCGGACGGAATCAGTGGCAGCCGGGATTAGTCTTGTATTCGTAAGGCGAGCCGCTAAGATCGAGCCTCAGCTAACCGGCGCCGTGGTATCTACATGAAATGTAACTGGCGTGGAATCTAATTGGCGTTGTGGAACCCGATTGGCGGTGCTCACAACGACCATGCCGCGGTTTAGGATTTGCCCGCGCGCTGCACTGGCGAACGAGAATTGTCCCCCGCTTCCCGTGTGCCTTTGCGGGGCCTCCATGACAAACTGAGTTGGTCGATAGGGGCCCGCAAACATCTGCCGATTGCTCGAACCGTATATGTTTCACGAGGGAGCTAGAGCCATGACGAGATCTTTGAATTCACTTGTCGCATGTGTCGCTTCGGTTTTGTTCTCAGCGGTTTTTCTTGTTCCCCGATGTGAAGCACAAACCTTCCTTCTGTTCGGTGAGCAAGACACGGCCACGCACACGGCGGGTGACGAGTCCGTTATCTACAATTACGACTCACATGCCGATCTGGTGGCAAACCTTTGGAACGGATACTCCGAAACGCAGGTCGACTGGAATAGCGCCTATTCGACAGTTGGGCTGGCCTACGACGGGGTGTACCGTCTGATGGGTGAGCAAAACACCGGCACCGGCACGGCGGGTGACGAGTCCTATATCTTCAATTACGACACATACGCCGATCTGTTGGCAAACAATTGGAGCAGCTATTCCGCTACGCAGATCGACTGGGTTAGCTCCTATTCGACGGTCGGACTGGCCTACGACGGCGTGTACCGTCTGATGGGTGAGCAAGACACGGCCACGCACACGGCGGGTAACGAGTCCGTTATCTACACCTACAACACATACGCCGATCTGTTGGCAAACAATTGGAGCAGCTCTTCCGTTACGCAGATCGACTGGAATGGCACATATTCAACGGTTGGACTCGACTACGACGGCGCGTATCGTCTGATGGGTGAGCAAGACACGGGCACGGGCACGGCGGGTAACGAGTCCTATATCTACACCTACAACACGTTTGCCGATCTGTTGGCTAACAATTGGAGCAGCAATTCCCCTACCCAGATCAATTGGAATAGCTCCTATTCGACCGGCGGACTCGTTTTCGTCCCCGCGCTCTCCGGAGACGGCAACGGCGACGGTTGGGTCGACGGCTTGGATTACCTGATCTGGGCTGCAGCCTTCGGCACTCATCCCGGTGTGGATGGTGACATCTCGGACGGCGACTACAACGACGACGGCTGGGTCGACGGACTCGACTATCTGTTGTGGGCCGGTGCGTACGGCAACCACTCCGCCACGGCCGTTCCAGAACCGACCACGGCTGTGCTTACGGTTGCCGGCGTGTTCGTCCTGGCATTCCGTCGTCGCCGCGCCTGATCCTCGATAGCCAGCTGTGTGGACCGATGCTCGCCGCCCACATGGCCGGCCAACTCGGCGTCGAGTAAGCCGGTGCGCTACCGTCCCGGCTGTGCCTCAATTGCAATTGCGCGCCCCCCACCAGCGTAAAAAAACACCCACCGCCACGTGGGGGAATCACCGGCGACGGGTGTCCGGGAGACGGGGACGAGCGTTCTTGAAGCTCGCCCCTATTTCATAAGGCGTGCCCCTGGTCAACTCGGGACGCCAACCAACTTGAGGAATCAGCCACAAGCTGCGGATCACAGGCTTTGCGCACCTTCACGCGTTGCGTATCACAAAAAACGCGTAGCCGTAGCAGTCCCCGTAGCGGCGGAACACGTCGATTTCGTGGCGCGCGGCGTCAAGCACCGCCTCCGCCTCGATGTTGCCTTGCCACACCGGCGCCTTCTCCGCGATGCGTCGCTCCATCGGGTCGTAGTAATGCTCGGTCCAGGCCGACGGCGGAAACACAAAGTGGTCAACCAACTCGTAGCCCACCCGCTCGATCACGGCGAGCTTGGCCTCGACGGTATCGATCTCGGGATACTCGCGCCAAAACTCGACGGCCTCGTCCGGCGCGTCGGGTTTCAGCCACACGGCCTCGCTGACGGCAACGTAGCCACCCGGCTTCACCAACGGCCGCAGCTTCCTCAGCCCCGCCTCGAAACCCAACAGATAGATCGCTCCCTCGCACCAGACGACGTCGAAACTTCCCGGCGGGAAGTCCAGCGCGGCCATGTCCTGTTCGATCACCGAGAGGCTGTCCGCCACACCGGCCGCTTCCGCCGCGGCCTGTACCCGAGCGAGCATCTCCGGCAGCAGGTCCAGCGCGACCACCGTTCCGCCGCACAGTCGCAGCAATTCGATCGTCTGCATCCCCGGGCCACAACCTACGTCGAGAATCCGCGGTGCCTCACCAACGTGGCTCATCAGCCGAAAT
>JAGQPT010000170.1 GCA_020426575.1 Planctomycetales bacterium | reverse complement strand
CGAGTAATTGACCGTGAATACCGGCAACCCGCTGGGCACGAGTTGAGTGCCCGGCGGATACGCCGACACGATGTAGAACGGCTCGTCGACGGCGTGGGCCGTCGCGCTGGTGTCGAAGTAGCAACGCCTCTGGCCGCCCACGTTATAGAACTGAAAACCCGAGTCGGGACCGCGCGGCCGCAAGAACAGCCGGCAGACTTCGCCCCCCATGTACATGTACTCGTTCAGTTCCATCTCTTCCCAGTTGCCCACGCGGGCATCGGTCGTCGTGGAATCGATGCTGCGAAACGTGAGGTAGCTGTCGCGGGTCGCCTGCAGCAGCAACCGCGGCACAGGTTGCCCCGCGCCGTCGAGCACGTCGATCTTGGTGTCGACGGGCGAACCCAACTGCGCGGCCTCGGTTTCGATCAACCACCGTTCGCCCGCCTTGAACTTGCAGCGATACAGGTCGACGTCGCCGTCCGCACCAGCCAGTGCGTCGATCCGACCACCGGCGGTCGCGGGCGCCGTGATTTCCGTTGCCGTGTCGGCCGTGTCGTTGGGTTCGGCCTCGACCGTCTCGGGACCTGGGCCAATCTTCACACTGAGTTCGCGTCGGACGCGGTAGCGCGCGCGATCGATGTCCAGCGAGACGCTTCCCCGCTCGCCGGCGGGGACGTCAACGCTTGCGCCGGCCGGCAGGTTGTAACCCACCAGTCGCACGCTACTCGTGCTATTGGCGGGCACGCTCAGCGGAAAACAGGCCGTCACCAGCGGCAACCGCCCCATCGAAAGCCGATAGTAGTGGTCGGCCGAGCCGTTGAAAAACAACTCACTCACGCGGACGGCGTAGCGGCCGTCGGCCGGAGCTTCAAACGCCAACAGTGGGTCCTGGCCGCCGTCGAAATCGTTCTGACTCGCCACCAGCCGGCCCTGTTCGTCGACAACCGTGAGCACGCAGTCCGCCTTCGAGCCGATGCTCCGGGCCGCCAGGTCGAACACGACCGTCTCGCCAGCTCGTGCCGTGAAGGCGTAGTGATCGACGTCACCGCGCGAGAGGAGCTGGCCCCACACACCGCTCGGCAAGGGCGTCGCGTCGTCTGTCGCCGCGATCACATCCGCCTCCTGATCGTTCGGTTCGTGTTCGCGAATTTGTGGCAGATCGTCCGCATAGAGCTTGAGCTTGTTGCTGGCACCGCCGGCCGCGACGATGCCCAAATCGTGTTCACCAAGCGGCAGATCGTCGGCGGCGGTGACCTCGATCGTCAGCGCGTCGGCAGCCGCGGCCGAGTTGTCGTCCGCCGTTTCCAATATCCGCGCCGTGAGTCGGTCGCTGCTGAGTTCGACGCCCGTGACGTCGACGAGGTTTTTACCGCGTAGGCGGAAACGCGCGGTTGCTCCCGGCGCGATGCCACGCGGCCAGACGCCCGCCAATTCGGGCTGCGCCGGTGGCACCTGCGCGCCCGACTCGCTGTTGTAGACGACGAGCGATCCATCGAGCCGTCCGACGGCAAGCTGTTTGCCGTCCGGCGAAAACGTCAACGCCGGGGCAACGTCGCTCTGCACTTCGAGCAGTTGACGTTCCTTCATTTCCGCCGTGTCCCATATCTTGATCGTGCGGTCTTCGGCCGAAGAGGCGAGCGACTTGCCGTCGGCCGAATAGACGAGGCGGACGATGGCGCCCTCGTGGGCGAAGCGTGAGATCAACAGCGGGTTCGTGCCTTCGCCCCCCGTCTCGCTGATGCGATAGACGCGAATGCGGTTGTCGACACCGCCGGTCACCAAGGTGCTGCCATCGGGAGTGAGGGCGAGCGCGTACAACTCCTTGAGCGCCTGGCCGAACGTGTCGAGCCGTTCGCCGGTCTGCACGTCCCAGAGCTTGGCCGTGCGGTCGGCGCTGGCGCTGACCAACATCCGCCCGTTGGGATGAAACGCCAGATCGAAGACGGCGCCGCTGTGCCCCGAAAGGGTACGCAGTTGTTCGCCGCTGGCGAAATCCCAGATGATGACGTCATGACCGTAGCCGGCCGTGGCGAGCAATTTGCCGTCGGGCGAAACGCGGGCGGCGTAGACGTTGTCGCGATGGCCGCGGAAGCGCCGCAATTCGCTCCAGTCCGCCGTGTTCCAGACGACCACTTCGCCGAACAGTCCCGGCTCGCCGCCACCGGCGACCAACAGCCGACCTGCATCGGCGAATTCGAGGCTCGTGACGTTGCCCGACGAACCGTCCAGTTCACGCAGCGTGGCCCGGTTCGCGGCCGAAACGATACGGACCTCGCCGAACTGACCGGCGGCAATCGCCTCGCCCGTCGTGGAAAACGCCAACGAGGCGATCGGTTGCGGACGAACGTCGCGCGGTCGCACGTCGGGAAGCGGCGGCAGTGACGGCGACGGCGCGTCGCCGACCGGTCCAGCCGCCCCGCTCTCCACCCACCGCCGCAGCAGATCAATCTCCTCGGCCGTCGGCGGCTCGTTGTCCTCGGGGGGCATTCGCGTGTCGTCGTCGGCCGTCACCAGCGCGATCAAGCGACTCTCGGCGACGTTGCCCGGCACGACGACCGCGCCCTCAGCCCCGCCCTTGAGCACCGCCGCGTATCCATCGAGGACCAGCTCACCCTCGGCGTCGTTGGCGTTGTGGCAGCCGTTGCAGTACTTGGCAAACACGGGCGCGATCTGCGTCGTGTAGTCGATCGCCGCCGGCTCTGCGGCCACGGCCAATGCACTCGGCACGACACCCTCAGCGGGCAGCGTGCCCCAGCAGAGGAACAAGATCACAAGTCGCGCGGTTTTTTTCATGTCGGTCCGAAACGCTGGTGGGACGGACGCCGAGGTGCGGCATCCCACGATCAATGATTGAACAAGAATTCCTTGCTGCTGAGCACACTCCAATAGACGTCTTCGAGCGCGGCTCGCAACGCCTGCTGGTCGGCATCATCCCCCAACTCGCTGAGCACTTCGTTGATCTGGGCGGTTTCGCTCTCGGTCGGGTAGCGCGACAACGCAGCCAGGAACAACTCTTCGACGATCTGCTGCGGCGACCATCCCTCGGCGAGGCGGCGCATCAGCCGACACTTGTCCGACTCGAGTTTGTCGTTGATCGTGTCGCCGTTGGTGATGTGCAGCACCTGCACGACGCTCGGTTGGGCCGTCCGTTCACACTCGCAGGTGATCACGCGCTCGGGCCGGCCGAACGTCTTGAGAAAATACGAATCGACCTCCGAGTCGGGAAGCTGCAATGCCCGCCACTCGGTCGGGTAACCAGGAAATTCGCTCGGCACCTCGGTCACCTGCGAAACCGCGTCGAGCAACACCTCGGACATCAGCCGCCGCGTGTAATACCGCGAGTAGAAACGATCTTCGCCCGCGTTGCCTGCGAGCGGTTGGCTGGTGCGCTGGTACGCCGCGCTCTGCATGATCACGCGCATTAGTGCCTTGAGGTCGAAGTCGTGTTCGACGAGAAAATCAGCGGCGGCCGCGAGCAATTGCTCGTTGCTGGCCGGATTGCTCAGCCGCACGTCGTCGACGCTCTCGACGAGGCCGACGCCGAAGAAGTTCGCCCAAACCCGATTCGTGATCGCCCGGGCGAAATAGGGATTCTCGGCCGCCACGAGCCAGTCGGCCAGATAAGCGCGGCGGTCGATGTTGCCGCCCTCGGTGATGGGCTCGCTGTCGAGCGGGGTCGGCGGCTGCGCCTTGCCCGAGACCGGCTGTATCAGATCGCCTTCGCTGGCGCTGAACACCGCGCGATTCCCCTCGCCGGGCAACTCCTTCAGCCGCACGCGGGAATACAAGTTCGCCATGCCGTAATACTGGTCGTTGGTCCACTTCTCCAGCGGGTGGTTGTGGCAGCGGGCACAATTGATCGACATCCCCAGAAACGCCACGGTCGTCGTCTCGGCCAGGTCGAGCGGTTCTTCGTGCAGCACGAAGAAATTGGCCGCGCCGTTTTCCAACGTGCTGCCGGTTGCGGTGACCAACTGCCGCACCATCACGTCCCAGGGGGTGTTAGCCGCCACGCGGTCGCGGATCCAGTTGTAGTACGACCACATCGCCGCCGCCGGCAACTTGCCCGAGTTGACCAGCAACAGGTCAGACCACTTGTAGGCCCAGTAGTCGACAAACTCGGGGCGGTCCAGCAACTCGTCGATCAGCCGTTCGCGCTTGTCCGCCGCCGGGTCTTCGAGAAACGCCCGCGTTTCGTCGACCGTCGGCAACACGCCGATCGTGTCGAGATAGGCGCGGCGGAGAAATTCGCTATCGCCGGCGACGGGCGACGGCGGCAGGTCGAGCGCCGCAAGTTTTTCCAGGACCATCTCGTCGATGAATGTCCAGCGCGGCGCCGATACAAAGACGTCGGCTGGCACGTTGTTTTCATACGGTACGGTCACGCTCGAATTGACGACCTGGCTGAGGTACCAGGCCGTGACGGCCCCTTCGCCATATCCCATCACAGTGAATCGGCCCGATTCGTCGACCGACCCGACCGACTCATTGCTCGACGTGTATTTGGCCCAACGGGTGACGTCCTCGCGGTGCCCGTCGGAAAAATGCGCCAGGACGACGAGCTGCTGTGACACGCCCGGCTGCAACACGACCCGGTCTGGCAAGACTTCCAACCGTACGAGTCGCGCATCGGCAGCCGTCGGCGCCGGCGCCCCATCGGCGATCCACTCTGCCAGCACGCGGTATTCCAGTGAGTCCGTGTCGAATCGCACGCCGCCTTTGTGCGGCAGTGCACCGGTCGGCTTGGTCAGCAACATACTGCGGGCCGGCTCGGTGAGCGTGATGCGCCGTCCCTGCATCTGCCGCGTGAGGGTGAAATAATCACCCATCGGGTTGTAGCCGCGCAGCGAAAGCTTGAAACCGTTCTTGCCGGCCTGCGCGCCGTGGCAAGCGCCGGCGTTGCAGCTCATCTTGCTTAGCACCGATTCGACGTGGTTCGAGAAGTTCCAACTGAACGGGGCCGTTTGTCCCTCGACCCGCACCGTGGCCGAGGCGGTTTGATCACCAGCGCTGGCGGTAATCGTCACCGTCCCATCGGCGACCGGTCGGACCACGCCTTCGGCGACGACGGCAATGCCGGTATCGCTCGACGTGTACGTGACCTCGCCGTCGGCTTGACCGCGATAAAAACGGCCATCCCAGCGCTCTGTCAACAACGTCTGCCGGGCTTCCGGTCCGGTCAGCACGACCTCACCGGGGATCACGCGCAGTGGTTCGACGGACTCGCTGGCTGCGCCTACTGACGTCGCCGACGTGTCGGCGACACACGGCGCCACCCCAGCAAACGCTCCGGTGAGCAAGACGCCTACCCACACACCGGCGAACCATCGACAGCGGGAACGCCAATCGGGGCGACGTTCACAAACGCATCTACCCGTGGACGGGCGACGGCGACACCCCGGCAACACAACAGCCGAGGTGGATGGGGGCGGGCAAGTTCGCGGCACGGTCTCCTCCTGGGCGTTCCCACGACCAACTTTGGCCGGGCGCGAGGGGCGGGACTTCTTCAGGGGTGACCATTCAATATACCAAGACCGCGCCGACCAATTCCATCATCTTGTCTCAGCGGCCTGGCACGTCGATTTCATCGCCGCGTGACACACCGCTGCCGACGACGGCACGCTTATTCCACCGACTTGGCAGACGACGTTTCCTCGGCCAAATTCGGCGAATCGGCCCGCAATTTGGCGGTTTCGCCGCCGTCCCCAGCTGACGTACTGCCTTCGGGAACGGGGCGCACGTCAGGCTCGTTCGCCTTTTCCGGCGGCGGGGCACCGGCAACCGCCAGTCCGCCTCCTTCCTTGGACGGACTCGCCGTAACCGCGGTTTCGGCACCCATCTCGCGGTCGACCTTCTGGCCAGATCCGCCGGTCGCGTCGCGGTCGGCGATCTCTTCAGATTCCCGCAGCCAGTGCATCCTTTCGCGCGCTTCGTCGATCAACGGCGCGGCCCAAAGCTGGTCGCCATAGAGATCCACGATCGACTGAAACATCTTGCGGCCCGCCGGCGGGTCCTTCTCTCCCAGCGAATGCACCCGTTCGAGTTGATCGCGCACGTCGGGAGCGTATCTGTCGGCATCGGCGGCCAGTCGGGCGTCGATCCGTTCGATCTGCCGCGCCGCCAACTGCACGCAGTGCCGCGTCTCGGTCGACATCACCTGCTCAGCCCGGAACAGGTCAATGATTGCTTGAAACTTGCTGCGCGCCGCGGCAGGGTCGAGTGGCACCAGGCGCAGCGCGTCGAGATAACCCCGCTCGACCGTGGAAAGCTGAGACGATTCTCCCAACCGCCGGGCACGCCGTTCAAACTGTTTTTCGAAGCGGCGGATTTCGATTTCCTTGAGCATCGCTTCGAACTCGCGCGTGCGGCTATCCGTGGGATGATAGGCCAAGAAATCTTCGATGTCCTGCTCCGCGTCGAGCAGGCTGTCGTCGCCCCGTTCGAGCGTCGCCAACACTCGGTCGTACAGTTCGTCGGCACTGGGACGCTGCAATGAATACCAGGCGCCGCCACCCAACGCCACCAGCGCCGCGACCAGGGCAAACGTCTGTAGCGAAACTGGCGACGATGGTTCCCGGCTGATCAAATCTTCGTCGAGGTCGTCGGCGCTGACCGGCGTGAAGTGGTCCTTGCGGGCCCGGCGCTTGCGCGGCTCGGCAACGGCAACTTCCTCGACAGCGACGGCGTTGCTGTCCGGTGCCACCTGTGTCGGCATGCGCGAATCTACCAACGGCTCGACCCGCTCCGACTCGCGCAGCGGCGCCGAAAAATGAGACGGCGGCAAGTGCTCCGTGGCGACGGCCCCTGACCGCGACGATGACTCGCAGGAACTCGGCTGCCCGCCAGCCGCGGACCCTTGATGGGACGGACCGTCGGAGTTGGCAATCTGCGTAATGGCGGGCTCGTCCTGCGAGTCGCTGACCGACGGCTCATTTCGCAAGCCCGCCGAAACCAGCGTCGCCTCGAGACGACGTGCCAACACCAGCGCGTTAGGAATCCGCTCGTCGGGCGACTTTGCCAGCAACTGCGCGACTATCCGTTCGACTTCCTCGGGAACGTCATGAGCGTAGCGCCGCACGGGGTCGGGCTCGGCGAATCGCTGCAGCTGCAGCATCTCCGGAACCGACTTGGCACGAAACGGCGGCCGACCCGCCAGCAACGCGTACATCACGCCGCCCAGACTGTACAGGTCCGATCGATACGTCACGGGACGACCGTCCGTCTGCTCCGGCGACATATACTCGGCCGTCCCCAGCACGCTGCCGTGCGAAGTCGAACTGGTCGCACCGAACAACTTGGCGATGCCAAAGTCCGAGAGCTTCAACTGCCCCTCGGACGTCGTCATCAGATTCGCCGGTTTGATGTCGCGATGGATCACACCGCGGTCGTGCGCGTGTCGCAGCGCCAGACACGTCTGCAACGCGATCAGCACGACCTCCCGCCAGGCGAAGTGCCGGTTCTGTCGCAACTCGTCTTCCAGGCTCAGCCCGTCGACCAATTCCATGGCGAAGTACGCCACGTCGGCCTGTTCACCGTAGCCGTACAGGCGAACGATATTCGGATGGCGCAGCTTTTTGAGCGTTTCGATCTCTGCATTGAAGCGTTCGCGGAAGCCTTCCTCATGGGCCAGCGTGCCGGAGAGCACCTTGATCGCCGCCGGTTCGCCGGTCTCAATGTTTTCCCCGGCGTAGACGGTCCCCATGCCGCCACGGCCGAGACGCTCTCCAACGCGATAGGGTCCCAACTGCTCAGGTACCATTTTCCCCGCATTCCCGCGCCCACGGCGGTTCATTAAGCTCGGCGGCTGCCCGACACGGCAATCTGCACGTTTGGCCGCCACGTCTTGTTCATGATACTTGCGCCCGCTCGCGAGGAAAACGGGAGAAGACGTCATCGTCGCGGTAAACCCTGTCGCCGCCCAGCGTTGACACTACCGATTTCTCCCTCTAGAAACGGCAACACGTCACGCCGGCATCGGCACCGCTGGTGCCGTTCGCGGCTCCTGATGCCGTTGAACGTCGCACCGCAACCACGAATGATCGTCGCCGATGGAATCCAGGCAGCCCCTTTTCGGACTGATCAACCTCGACAAGCCGGCGGGAATCACCTCGCGCCAGGCGGTTGATCGCGTCAAACGGCTCGTGGGACGTGCCAAGATCGGCCACTGCGGCACGCTCGATCCGTTGGCCTCGGGCGTGTTGGTTGTCTGCATCGGCCCGGCCACGCGACTGGCCGAATTCGTGCAGCGGCAGACCAAGCGCTACCGCGCCACGTTTCTCTTGGGCCGCACCAGCCCGACCGACGACGTCGACGGCGAGGTGAGCGAAATCCCCGACGCGCCGCAGCCGTCGCGCGACGAAGTCGTCGCCACGGCGCAAGAACTCACTGGCCAAATCCTGCAACGCCCCCCGTCACACTCGGCGCTGAAGGTCGCCGGCAAACGCGCCTACGAACTCGCCCGCGCCGGGCAGACGGTCGAACTGGCGGCGCGGCCGGTCGACGTGTATTCCTGGGACATCGTGGACTATGCCTACCCCGAGTTGGTCGTCGATGTCGCCTGCAGCAAAGGGACGTACGTCCGCGCCCTGGGGCGCGACCTGGCCGAAAGCCTCGGCACCGGTGCCGTGATGTCGGCCCTGGTGCGCAAGGCAGTCGGTGCGTTTCACGTCAACGACGCGGTGTCGCCGGAGACGCTCACGCGTGCCAATCTCACAGATTTCCTGTTGCCGCCAAGCCTGGCCGTCGTCGACCTGCCGCATGTCGAACTCGACGCGGACCAGATCGCCATGGTCCGGCACGGTGGTAAATTGCCGGCCAGCATCACGTCGCCAGCCTGTCAGGAACTGGCCGCGTTCAACGATGCGGGCCAACTCCTTGCCCTGCTCACCCGTGCAACGGACGGCCGCTGGAAACCAACCGTCAACTTCACTAGCGGGTAATGCCGCCGTTCTGGACTCAACCGCAGCGACACGAGGGCACAACAAAGATTCTTCTGTTCGATGATTCAGTCGGCCAACGGCGCGAGGTATGCCATACAACTATGCCGTCGTGGAGGCCCGCTCGAGTCAAACTACGCCCGAAATCGCACACTGCGCTGACAAGCCGGTCCGAGCATATGTTCACATTTACTTTTGACCAGACGTACTTCTTCGATCGTCGGCCAATTGATCCGTGCTGGTACGTCTTCACTCAGCCATCAACTATCCGCGGAGAAGTAGATTCTTATCGCCACGGATACTTCGATGTATCGAACCAAAAGTTCACACGAAATGTCGGCGATGGGCGGGACTTTACTGTGGCTCAAAGGCAAGAAATAGAACTCATACTTTCGCGTCACGGGGCGAAAATGGGACTTGAGCAGTTCGAACCGCATGAGACGCTTCCGGCACACTACCGCGAAGTCGGACAAAAAACAAATCGGTATTCAAAGATTTGTGGGCACTTGCGTGAAGTTGGACCACCGGACCCCAACTTCAGCGTCGCTTTTGAACACCTCTCCATCACAGAACCGGCCTACCGCCTAACAAGACAGTTCGTACTGCGTGTTTTAGCGAAAGCCGGTGAAGTTTCGAGAGAAGAGCGTGACGAGTGGCTCCGCGAGAACTTGCTCGACACGTGGACCCATGACAT
>JAGQPT010000169.1 GCA_020426575.1 Planctomycetales bacterium | reverse complement strand
CGCTTCGTCGACGAGGCGGTCCACCAGCGCGGCCTCCCGCACACTACCCGCTTCGAACCGAAAAGCCTCGTGGGTCCGGGCCGATGCCAGGTTGTCCTGCGAACCGGTCGAGAGATCGTCGACGACGACGACGCGGTCCCCCCGGGCCAACAGCGCGTCGACCAGGTGGCTGCCGATGAAACCGGCACCGCCGGTGACGAGGACATTCTTTACGTGCGTGTCGTTCATGTCTCGGACTGTGGCGACCCGCCGGAGATGGCGTTGCGATGGTTTTCACGGCGGGCGGCAATGATGGAGGCCACGATCGACACGCCCAGGCAGAGGGCAATCACCGCCAGCGAAGGAACGGGCGCGATGTGCCAGTGTTCGTTCACCAGCGGCAGCATCATCTTCACGCCGACGAAACCGAGCACGGCACTGAGCCCGTAGTTCAAGTAGCGGAACAGGTCCATCACGCCGGCCAAGAGGAAGTAGAGCGCCCGCAGCCCCAGGATGGCGCAGATGTTCGAGGTGAAAACGATGAACGGATCCTGGGTGACGCCGAAGATGGCCGGCACGCTGTCGATGGCAAACAGCACGTCGGTGCTTTCGATCACCAACAGCACCAGGAACAGCCGGGTCACGCAGCGGCGGCCCGCTTCGCGAACGAAGAACTTGTCGCCGTGGTCACCCTCGGCCACCGGCAGCACCTTGCGGGCCAGGCGGAGGATGATGTTGCGGTCCGGGTGGACGTCGTCGCCAGAGTGAAACGCCAGCTTGATCGCCGTGAAGACGAGGAAGCCGCCGAAGACGTACATCAACCACTCGAAGCGGCGGAGCAATTCGGCGCCGGCGAGCACAAAGGTGAGCCGCATCACTATCGCGCCCAAGATACCCCAGAAGAGCACGCGGTATTGATACTTCTTGGGCACCTGGAAGAAGCCGAACACGACGGCGAAGACGAAGACGTTGTCCATCGACAACGACCATTCGATCAAATAGCCGGTGAAGAATTCCAGCGCGTGAACGCGGCCCTGCCACCACCAGACGAGGGCATTGAAGGCCAGCGCGAGCGAGGTCCAGACGACGGTCCAGAGGGCCGCCTGCCGCAACGTGGTTTCGCGGCTGCCGCGGTGCACGACGGCCAGGTCGAACACCAGCAGGCAGAGCACGGCCGAGCAGAACGAAATCCAGTGCCAAAGAGAAACTTCAACCGACACGTGTGGCGTTCCTCGGGTAGCGACTCAGGTCACCGCCGAGCCGTGATGGTTGAGCCGTGCTGGCACAGCGGTCGAGCGAACCAACGGGGCAGCGTCAGCGCGTGAGTGCGACGACGTCAGCGGGCCAACACACGCACCGCAACGGTGGCGCACCGGCGCGGGAACAACGCCGCGTCGGGCCACTGGGCAATTGGGAAGGAGCGACGAAACGCCTCGTTACCAGCCCATCACCATGTTCGACTCGATGGCCTTGCGAGCGCCGTCAAGGTCGGTGCCGGTCTCCTGCATGTACAGGCGAATCGCGTGCACCTTGTCGCCAGACGCCTTCGAGAGGCAGTCGCGGGCGTGGTTACAGGGATCCATACTGCCGTCGATTCCCAGGACGGCCTTGGAGATCACCCAGGTGTCGCGGGGCCGACGCGTCATCCGCGTCACCGACTCGCCGGGATATGCGTCCTCCACCACCTGTCGGGCGGCCGGTTCATCCTCGGCCCAGGTGATCACGATGTGGGAGTCGGTTTCGATCTCGAATAGGGGCATGGCTCACCCTCGCAGCGAAGGGACATGGATTGGACATCCAGCGGAGACGCGCGTCGGAGCGGGCCCGCCAACGTGCGTCCAACCAGCTGGAAAACGCGGGCACAGGGGCGCCCGACGAAGGCTGTGCAGGCAATGGTACGGTTCGATGCCGTGGCGTGTCAACGCGCCCGGCCGGCGCCCGCTCGCCCAACGTGGCATTTGCTGCCGACGCACTGCCGCGGGCCGGCAAAAGAGGGGTTTTCGAGACGCTGTAGCGCCGCCGGCCCGCAACCGCTTTTCCGCGCACGCGGCGGTCGCCGCCTCGCCAGCGGCACAATCGCCAAAACCGGCCCGCCCTGTGAGGGCGGTAGCGGTCCTGACGGTCGCCGGGCCGGGCAAACGGGACATACCGCACAGCTCGCTGGGATGATTTTCACCGCGGACCGCTGGACGTGTCCTACATTTGCGTGGACGCCGGTAGTGGTGCGAATGGCGCACCCAGTGCACCTCGCCACTGGCCGGTCGACCCGAGAAGGACGCACACCATGTGGGACTACTACAACTCGGCGATGCACTTCATTAACGGCCTGGACAAGCAGGAATGGTTGCTGATCCTGTTTGCTGCGCTGGGCGTCGGAGCGACCTTTCTCCGCGGCTTCGGCTCGCGCACCACTTATTGACGCGTCACAACTTTTTGACGCATCACGTCCTGGCGATGCAAGCTGCGCGGGCAACTCAGGCGGCCCGCCGGCGCCAGCAAGCCCGGCCGGGTTTGAATCTCGGCCACGTCACCCGGATTGGTGGCGTCCTGCCCGCCGAGTGATGTTCTCGCCGTTAGGCAACGATTTCGCCGCGTCGCTGTTTGTGGGCGACGGCCCGGCTGCTGAGTCGCGCAATCGACCGCCAAAGCTGTTTCCAGTCGAGCTGGACGTCGCGCTGGGCGCGGAGATACTCACGCATGAACCGCAGCAAGGTCGTCTTCGGCAGCCAGGGGTGCGCCGCCATGCTGGCCGCCAGCCGCGCCAGATCACGGGACCGCCGACGAAAACTGACGTGGCGGCGGATTCGCACTCCGTCGGGGTCGACGACATGGCACTCGACGTCGTTGCCGACACTGGCCACGAGCAGGTTGCAGGCCTTCAGATCGCGGTGAGAAACGCCCCAGTGGTGCATGCGTCCGATGAGTGTCCCCATGCGCTGGGCACAAACGTTGGCCGCCGCCACGCGCCGATCGCGCGGCAGTTCGGCCAGTTTCCAAGCATAAAGATGCAGGTTGAGTACGTCGGGAATCCACTGTGTGGCCAGGTAACTTTCCCGCCACCGGGTCGGCCACGGTGGTTCGATCGCCATGATCGGCCGCGGAGTGGCAATGCCCCGCGCCACCAGGGCGTTGGCCCGATACCAGGCGTCTAACGCGCGACTGCGACGCAGCGGCGCCAGTAACAGCTTCCACAGCCGGGTCACGCGGCAGCGCTTGTAGGCAACGTGCCACGGTTCGTCCGCCACGCGCAGCTGGCCCTCGACGACGACGCTGGCATGGGTGAGCTTACAGGGGCGGTCGATAAACTTGCCCAGCGGCGCGTCTCCGTCGCCGACCACGCCGTACACCTGTCGGGGTTCGAGATCGGCCGTCAGGTGCAGCCTCGTACCATCGCAAACGTCGTGGACGAAGTGGCGATTCGTACGGAAGGCCCGCTGGTCACGACGCTGGAGCACGCGCCGAGCCAACTGTCGGCTGCGGCGCAGAATCTGCAACGTCGCGCCGTCGAGGTCGACAATCGCCAAGTCGGATCGGGCGGCAACATAGTGGCGACAAAGCGCGTCGAGTTGCTCGTCGTCGCAGTGGAACAACAGGCCGGTGATCAGCGTGGCGAGCGAATCGCAACTGCGCCGCCAATTGAGCGTTCGACGCAACCGCACGCCAGGCAGGTCGATCAGGTAGAGCCGCGCGGGCAACGCGGCGTCGTCAGCCGACGGCTGCACGAGCACGTTACCAACGTGGAAGTCGTCGTGCTCGACGCCGGCGCGGTGTGCCAGTGCGCACAGTTCGGCGAGCCGCTGCATGGCGTTCAGGCGGGCCAACTGCCGCTCGCTGCCGCTGGTCGTCGCGTCTACGTGGGCGAGGAACTCGTCAAAACTGCGCGACCGGGGAATCGATCGCGTCAGCAGATAACTGTCACCGATCAAGCCCCCCTGCGTTCGCTCTCCAAACGCGACGGGCTCCGCCGTTGGCACCCCCCGTTCGAGGATGCGTCGCGAGTTATGCCATTCCCGCCGCGAAGCACTATTGCGAAAGAGATTAGCCAGTCGTTGTGTTCGGCTGGGGCAACGGGCGTGCTTGAGGAACACGGCTTCGTCACCCAGTTCGATGCGATAGACTGTGCGGTGCGGCCCGTGCTTGACGATCCGCGACGAATGGCGTTCGAGCCAGCGCTGGATGGAAACGTCGCGCAAGGCGGCCAGCCGGGGCCCCCACTCTGGCGCGATGTGCCAGCGGATCGGAGGCTGCGCGACGGCAACCTCGCTGTCTGCGACTGCTTCGGCGGTTGCCGCAGCGGTGGACGCGACGGGCGGGGCGGGCAGCGAACGGGGACCACTCATGGATGCTTTCGCCTGCGACGCTCCGTGCCACGATCTCCGGGACGAGCGCATCGTCGGATCGGTCACACGACCGCCGGCACCGCACCCGGGCGGGGGAGAATTGTGACTGAGCCCCCCGAAACCAGCAATACAGGTTTTTGCCGGCGCCAGCCGACAGAAAGCCAGCGTCAGGGGATGCGCGCAGTTTCGCGCAAAAATCGGTCGCTATCCGTCGTTCACCCCAGTATTCTATGACGACCGGAAGGGCGACGGTCCGCCAGGGATCGTCCACAAGTGGCGGGGATGCTTCTACCAGCAGTGCTGACGGCGTTCACCGCTTCCGTCGCCCCCGGCCGAGTTCATTCATCGATCCGAGTAAGCCAAGGGAGTCATGCACCTATGAGTCGAACGAAACGATTTGTGATCACGTCGGCAATCTGCGCCGTGGCCGCGGCCGCGCTGGTGACAACGGTGGCCGAGGGCCAGGTGAAGAAGGGCAAGGAGCGTCCGCTGCTGACCGAGCAATTGATGGAAGGTCTCGTCGCGCCGAATTGCGGTGCGTTGAAGAAGGCGCTCGAGGCGGGCCCGGCCGACGACAAGGCCTGGAAGGAGGTCGCTCTGCACGCGGCGCTGCTCAACGAAGCGAGCTACATCATGATGGACGACGGACGCTGCCCGGCGGCTGATTGGGCCGACGCGGCCGAGACGCTGCGCACCGGCAGCCAAGCCGTGCTCGACGCCGCCGCAACGCAGAACGTCGACGCGGGCAAAGAGGCATTCGCCACGCTGACCAAGTCGTGCGGTGCCTGCCACAAGGTGTACAAGAAGGGCTGACCTCGCCGCAGACAACGGCGCAACAGATGAGAACGTGACTTCAGCGGGGGCGAACGGCCAGGTGCCGGTCGCCCCCGTTTTCTTGCGCTTCGCCGCCACGGCCCGGGACATGCCCACGCGACAATTCCCAGTTGGGCGGTCAAGCTTGACACCCTCGGCGCTGGGCCTGCTGGCAGGTAGACTTGGCGGCTTCTCGATAACGACCGCCCGCATCATCACCTCCCTGTCATCGTAGCGCCCTTTAACCGTCCGCTTTCGCCGCAGAGACCGTCATGGCCAAACGCCCCTCGAACTACCGCTTCAGCTTCGGCCCCTGGAACATCAGCGCCGGTGCCGACCCATTCGGCCCCGTCGTCCGCAAAGAGGTCCCCTTTGCCAAGAAGATTGCCGAGTACCGCAAGCTCGGCTTCACCTACGTACAACTGCACGACGACGACGTTGTGCCGGCCGACTGGGACGCCACGCAAACGGCCCGCGGCGTGGCCAAAGTTCAAAAGCTGCTTGAGAGCGAAGGTCTGAAAGGCGAATTCATCGCCCCCCGGCTCTGGGAAGACAGGCGGACGATCGACGGCGGCTATACGGCCAACAGCGCGTCGGACCGCCGCTACGCCAAGAACCGCACCCGGCGGGCGGTCGACATCGCCAACATGATGGGCATCGACCTGATGGTGATCTGGCCGGCGCGCGAGGGCACCTACATCCGCGAAGCCAAAGACGCCCAGCTTGCCACGGGCCGACTCGTCGAGGCGATCAACGACATCCTCGAGCACGATGACAAGATCCGCGTCGTCGGCGAGATGAAGCCGAACGAACCGATGGACCACGCCTACTGCCCGAGTGTGGGGCACTTCATGGGACTGGCCTACCGCACGGCCGATCCCACGCGGACCGGCGTACTGATCGAGAGCGCGCACAGCATCCTCGCCGGCTTCGATCCGGCCGACGATATGGCCTACGCCCTCTGGCACGAAAAACTCTGGGGCGTGCACCTCAATGATCAGAACGGTCTCAAGTACGACCAGGACAAGACGTTCGGGTCGGTCGACCTCCGCCGCGCTTTCAACCAGGTTTGGGTGCTCGAACGCGGCGGATATGCCGACATCGGCGTCGTCGGCCTCGACGTCAAAGCTATGCGGACCACCAAGCAGACCGATCAAACCGCCCACCTCGCCAACAGCAAGCGAATCTTCGACCACTTGGTGGCTCTGGCCCGCAGCCTCGACGAGAAGAAGGTCGAAGCCTTCCGCGAAAACCGTGATTACGAGGGGTTGGACCTCTACATCGTCGAGCATCTGTTGGCGACGAAATAACCTGCGACGAGCCGACAGCAGCGATCGTGAGGGCGATGTCGGTCACGCACAAATCCGGACTTGCAACACGAGCACCGTCTTTTATGAACACTGATTCAACGACCGAAATCGAGATCCTGCGTCCGGACTTTCCCCGCGGCCACTTTCGCGCCGCGCTATTCGATTTCGACGGCACATTGTCGCTGATCCGGCGGAACTGGCAGGGTGTGATGATCCCGATGATGGTCGACATCCTCGCCGAGACCGGCACCGACGAAAGTCGTGAACAGCTCGAAGAGCACGTCGAAGAGTTCGTCATGCGGCTCAACGGCAAGCAAACGATCTACCAGATGATCCAACTTGCCGAGGAGGTGACCAATCGTGGCGCCACGGCGCGCGAGCCGCTCGACTACAAGAATCAGTATCACGACCTGTTGTGGCAGCAGGTCGAAGGCCGCATCGCCGGGCTGGAAACCGGCCAGTACACGCGCGACGAAATGACCGTGCCCGAGGCGCACCGTTTGCTCGACCGCCTGCAGGCCGCCGGCATCGAGTTGTTCCTGGCCTCGGGGACCGACGAGAAATACGTTGTCGACGAGGTACGGCACCTTGGCCTGGACAAGTATTTTGGCGAGCGCGTGTACGGTGCGCTGGACGACTACAAGAAGTTTTCCAAGGCGATGATCGTGCAGAAGATCATCGCCGACATGGCT
>JAGQPT010000168.1 GCA_020426575.1 Planctomycetales bacterium | reverse complement strand
GTGCATCGAGCGGAGCGCCGAAGTGATAGGCGAGCCAGGCGAGCAGGGCGAAAACGGCGCCGACGACAATCAGATTACGGATGGTCTGGTAGGGAAAATACGGGCGCGACGATGCCGAAAGCGTGCCGCCTTCATGGCTGGCCAGACCGTGGCGGTAGACCTGCGAGATGTGCAGCGCCAACAGCAGCCCCGCCACCAAGGGAAGCACGCCGACGTGCAGGGCGTAGAGGTGCGTGAGCGTGAGGTTGCCGACCTGTTGGCCGCCGATGAGGATCTTCTGCACGAGCGGGCCCACCACGGGGGTGCCGCCGATGATATTCCCCTCGACGTTGATCTGGGAAAAGCCCTTTTGCGAGCCGTTGAGCGGATTGCCCGTCACGGCCCAAACCATCATCAGCGGGATCAACACCAGGCCCGTCGCCCAGATCAGTTCGCGTGGAGGGCGGAACGCCGCAACCAGCAGTACGCGTACCGTGTGGATGGCAAACACGATAAGGATCGCCTGGCTGGCGAAGAAGTGCAGCCCGCGGATCATCTGTCCGGCGGGTGTTTGTTCGATGAAATGAACGCTGGCCCAGGCGTTGTTCAGTGACGGACTGTAGCTGGTCATCAGAACGAGCCCGGTGACGACCTGAAGCGCGAGCAGCCAGACGAGGCAACTCGCCGTCGAGAGCGTCCAGCAGGGGCCGTCCGGCAACACGCGACGATGGATCGGCAGCATCAACTCGCGGTAGCCCGTTCGATTCTCCAGCCAACTGGCGATTCGGCCCATACTCGTCGTTCCTCTGTCGGTCGTGGGTCGTTGGCAAACTGAGGCGCGGCGACGTTCATCGTCGCCGTACTCCCCAATTTTGCGTCTGTGACGCCGCACGACAATGGATCGCGCGCGGCAAATGGCGCTTTAGCGCTGTACCGTTCGGCTATGCCGTGGCGACTTGCTGGGCCAGGCCGTGCTGAAAACGTTCGAAGACGACGGTCACCCACTTCTCGCCGCTGTCGTCGTCTTCGACGACTTCGCACTCCAGATGATCCATGCCGCGGGGGAGCGGGTTGTTCCAGCCCAACTGGTCGCTGGGGACGACGGCGCCCTCGGCATCAAACACGCCCCGGTGGCAAGGACAAAAGAAGCGGTCTTGGTCTTCCTGGAACTCGATCACGCAGCCGAGGTGTGGGCATTCGGCCGTGAACGCTTCGACCGTGTCACCATCGCGGCGGACGAGGAACACGCGGCCGAGCGTCTCCTCGGGATACAAGGTCCAGGCGTCGAGCCGGCTCCCCTTGATGGCAAACGGCCTGGGGACGTTCGGTTGCAGGTCGTCGAGCCGCGCCACCCGACGGGCCTCGCTGTTTTGCGTCGAACGCCGCATCAACGGGTCGACTAGAAACCTCACACCGGGAATCAGCATCAGCGCGGCGTAGCCGAGCGTGAGCGTGCGGCAGGTGAATTTGAGCCAGACTCGTCGCGTCTGTTCGATCATCGTGAAGGCCTCCTCACGCGCCAGTCCCGCTCACCAAACAAAGTGCGATCGGCAGCACTCGGTGGCGCGGGCGACGACGGCAGGCAGATGGGCGGGTGAATGTGCTGCGGAAAGGTGGGGGGGATGGTGGTGTAGCGGTGGGGCGCTGCGTAACGACGCAACTTTCTGACGGCTTTGCAGCACGGTATGGGCCGGCTTGCTACGGGGCAGGTTAGCACGAACCGAAACGCCCACAACGCGCTTGGTCGAGGACTTCTTAAGTGCCGTGAGGGCGGAACGTTGCCTCGGCCTTCATTATCCCATCGCTTTGCGCACGGCGTCAAGAACTTTGGCTTGTGCCGGCTCCAACGGCCCATCGATGAGGGCGCCGGATGCCGCTTTGTGGCCACCACCGCCGAAGGTCTCGGCAAGTTTGCTGCAATCGGTCGCGCAGCGGCTGCGGAAGCTGATCTTGAAACCGCCGGTTGCTTGCGCGACGAGGATGAACGCCACCTCGGTGCCGGCCACCGACAACAACATGTTCACCAGGTCTTCGGTGTCGCTCGGCACGGCGCCGCTTTCGTCGAAGTCGCTCAAGAGGATCCGCGTGTGAATCAGGCGACCGTCGAGCTCGGTGCGCGCCGCGGCCAACACGTGGCCCACCAGCCGCAGGCGGCCGATCGTCTCACGCTCGTAGAGCATCTTGTAAAGTTCGGCCGGACCAGCGCCGGCGTCGATCAGTTTGCCAGCCACTCGCATCGTGTAGCCGGTCGTCGAATTGAAGCGGAACCAGCCGGTGTCGGTGGCCACGGCGGCCAACAGTGGTTTGGCGATCTCGGGCGAGAGCGCCACGCCCAGTTCTTCGGCGGCGTCGACGACGATGCGGCCGGTGGCCTCGGCCTTGGTGTTCTTGAACAGTTCGGCGCCGAGGTCGTCTTCGCTGACGTGATGGTCCATCACGAGTTTGAGCCCGCGCGCGCCCCGCAGCACTTCACCCATCGCGCCGAGTTGGGCCCAGGCGCTCGTGTCGAGCACGATCATCACCGGCGCGTCGATGAGTTCTTCGACCGAGACGTCGCGACCGAGCAGTTCGAGTCGACCGTCGGGATCGATGAAGGCAAGGTTCGGCGGCGTGGCGTCGGCGTTGACGATGCGTACCCGCTTGCCGAGCGCCGTGAGTACGCCGGCCATGCCGAGTTCACTTCCCAGGGCATCGCAGTCAGGGCGGATGTGGCTGGTGAGCAGGAACTCGTCATGCTCCTGAACGATCGACTTGAATCGCGACCAATCTATCGACATCGAAGGCAACCTTTGAGCCGCCAAGCGCGGCGGCGTGATGGGGCGAAAAAAGGGCGGTGCGACAGAGTGGATAGGACGCGAGGTGCCCAGACCGCGAGACGATACAACGCTCGTCACTTTGCCGGAAAGCGCTTCAGGATAGCACGAATTGGACGCTGCGGAAACGGGCCCAGCGGGCCGGCAAGCCGGCGTACGTGTGTGGCTTTCGACGGTCAGCCGCGCTGGTGATCGCGACACACCTGGCGGGTCGCCTCGATGTCGCGCGTGATCTGACGTCGCAAGGCATCAGGGTCGGCAAACCGCTCGGTGCCGCGCAGCCGAGCCAGCAAGTCGAGTACTAATGTCGTCTCGTAGAGCGAGCGACGCATGTCGATCAGGTGTGCCTCGATCTTCACGGCCGTTTCGCCAAACGTAGGATTGCCACCGATGTTGACCGCCGCCGGTTGAGCCGTGCCGTCGACCGTGGCCAGGGCGGCGTACACCCCCTCGGCCGGCACCAGCGTGTCGACATCAGCGAGGTTGGCCGTGGGAAAGCCGAGGCCTTCGCCCCGACCTGCTCCGTAGGAGACACGTCCGCGCAGGCGGTAGGGGCGGGTGAGCAGGTGGGCGGCCTCGGCCACGTCGCCAGCGAGCAGCAGCCGACGGATCCGCGAACTTGAGACGGCTTCGCCGCCCATGTCGACCGCCGGGATTACCTCGGTTTCGATGCCCGCCTCGTGCGCCAGGCGCTCGAGCATCTCGACGCTGCCCTCGCGGTTGTGGCCGAAGGCGAAGTTGTCCCCCTCGACAACGGCCCGGGCCCCGAGCCGCCCAGTGACCACGAGGTCGAAAAACGCCCGCGCCGAAAGTTGCAGCAGCGCGCGGTCGGTCGGATAGGCGATGACGGCGTCGACGCCCAGTTCACCCAGCAGCTCGGTCTTCCGCTCCAGCCAGGTGAGTGGCTCGGGCGCGGCTTGGGGACGCAGCAGCCGGGCTGGCGGCGGGTCGAACGTGAACACGACCGCCGGGCCACCGAGTACCCGGGAACGCGCCACCAGTCGCTCGATGATGCGGGCATGACCGGCATGCACGCCATCGAAGTTGCCGATCGACAGGCCACCGCCGCGCACCGTCTGCGGCAGGTTGTCGAGCTGGCGATAGAGCGTCACGGACACGACGGAGAAACAACCCGCATCAGGAATCAACGGCGGACCAGCGCGGTCCACCAGCAAAGGGGCAATTATCGGATCGTCACCGGAGTCGGTCAACCGCGGCCCGCGCCACGATCCAGTGGCGGTGGACAGCCACGTTCAATAGCCAACCGCGGCGCCGTCCTTGCGGGGATCACTGCCGCCGGCCAATGTGCCGTGTTCGGCGTCG
>JAGQPT010000167.1 GCA_020426575.1 Planctomycetales bacterium | reverse complement strand
TGCTGCATCGTAGGACGTCCTCTCGAGAAGCCGGCGTCCTAATGGTGCCGACGGATCAGATGAAAAAAGGCAACACACGTCACCCTTCCCATCATCCTACCCCGCCGCAAGCTCGCGCTCAAACTGCCCCGGCCGACCGACTCCGCCAGATGAGCGGATCAGGCAAGTGATCTGCGGATCGACCGTATCCGAAGGGGGGAACCCGACGGGACAAGGCAAGCCCAGTGATACTAGGCAAGTCCTGTGAGAGGTCCGTCACTGCAGAAATGGGGGTTGCCGAACGTCTTCTCGGGATACCCCATCGCCTCGCACAAACTTAACAGAAACCGATTGTGCGGCACGTTGCGAAAGTCCAGTGCGCGGCCCGATCGGTATCCCAGTCCGCCGCCCACCAGGACAAAGGGGATGTTGTCGCGGGTGTGCGAATTACCCTTACCCAACTCGTTCGTCCAGACGATCGTCGTGTGGTCGAGCAACGTGCCCTCGCCGCCGGGTTCGGGAATCGCGTCGAGCCGCCGAGCCAGATACGCCACCTGCTCGCAGTACCAGCTGTTGATCTTGATCAGCTTTTCGTAGGCCTCTTCGTTCGTGTCGGGTTCGTGCGAGAGGGCGTGGTGTCCCTCGTTGATGTCGAGCCAGGTCATCCGCGCGCCGCCGACGCTGTTGGTGATCTGGTATGAGGCCACCCGAGCAAAGTCTGCCGCAAAGCTGGCCGCCAGCATGTCCAACTGCATGCGGCTGATCTGCGGCATATTGTCGTTCGTCTCTTCGACGTTCGGCGGCAATTCAGGCACGGCGTGGCCAACGTCGGACTGTTGCTGTTTGCGCGACAACTCGGTTTGCAACTCCTTCTCGACTTCGCGGATCATCTCGGCGTGATCGGCCAGAAGCTGGCGGTCCTCGCTGCTGACCATCGATTCGATCTTGCGGAAATCGTCACCCAGACCGTCGAGCACGCTGGCCAACATTTCACGATCGTGCGACTCGCCGTACAGCTTCGCGAACATGCGGTACGGGTCGTCAATGGGTGCCACCGGCTGGTTGGCGCCGGCGTATGACAGCCGGGTCCAGGTGTCGGCCCGTTCGGGCACGAGCAGACCGAATTCGAGCGAGCCGAAACGCGTTTGTGTGGCCTCATCAGCCTGCAGCTTGTTCTTGAGGTGTTGGTCGACTGAGATGCCTTTGGACCAACCGGCCGGCGTGTCGGATCCTCCCTGGATGTCGCCGGGGAACAATTCGATGCCGGTGAGCAAGCAGCCGATGCCGCGCATGTGGCCGTCGCCGTCCCCCTTGATCTTGTTGCACACGCCCTTGAGCGTCATCGTGCGGGTCTTGAAATCAGCTAGCGGCTCGAGGATCCGCTTGAACTGGAAGTCGGCACCTTCTTCGTCGGGCCAAAAGTGGTTGGGGATCACGCCGTTGGGGCTGAAGACGAAGACGATCCGCTTTTTCGGCGCCGCGGCTGCCGAAGTTGTCGACGCACGCGCCGCCAGACTCGGCAATCCCATCGCCAGGTTGGCGGCCGCAGCGCTGACGCCCGTCTTGATGAGGAACTCTCGTCGCGTGGTCAGGGGGGACATGCGTGTTGGCCTATTCTGCGGTGGGATCTTCGTTGGCAGGGGCCGCGTCACCCGAATCACGGGCGATCGGTGCGGTGTAGGTCGCCACGGTGACGGCGATTTCCACCAACAGCTCGCGGATATTGCACTCGTGCTGCTGAAATGCGGACGTCAATCGGTCCAGCGTTTCGGCACCATAGGCGGCGGGAGGTTGCTTCGTAAAATGTTGGAACGCCCGATTTACAAACGCCCGTTGGGCATCGTCGCTCGTCGCCAGGTACTGCGCCAGTTCACCGGCATCGGCGAACGTGACGCGGTCATCGGCACGCGTCGTATACCCCCCCGTGGCATCGATCGTCTGTTCGCGTTCCGTCTCGCGGTAACGCCCAACGGCATCGTAATTCTCCAGTGTGAATCCTAAACTATTGATCTTGCCGTGGCAAACCTGGCAGCTTTCTTCGCCTGTTTGCAGTTCGACGCGTTGCCGCGTCGTAAGGTCGGGATGCAAGTCGGGCGCCAGCGGTGCGAAGGCTGCCTGCGGAGGGCGCAAAGTACGGCCTAGGACGTACCGAGTCAGGAAAACTCCCCGATGGATCGGCGAAGTTGCGTCATGGTGCGCCAGCCGACTCATCAGATAGGGGTGGGTGAGCACGCCGTGCCGATGTTCCGGGTCACTCACGCTACGCTGCAGGCCCGTGCCATCGGCATCGGCGGGAGCCCAGCTCGCGCCGTAAAACGCATTCAACAAATCGGTCGTATAGGCCCAGTCGGCGAGGAAAAACTGCCGGTAGTCGCTGGCATCGCTCCAGACGATCTCGTCAAGCTGTCGATCCAACGATACCCGCAGGTCGCTGACGAGCGGTTCATCAAAGTCGGCATATTGCTCTTCATCTTTGCTCAATTCCTTGTCACCGTCGATGTAGAGCCAGCCGTAGAGGAACTCGCGCGTTTTGGCCCGGGCGCGGTAGTCGTACACCATGCGTCGCGCCGCCGCGCGCACCTGATCCTCTTCGTCGAGGCCCTTGTTCGCCGCAAGTTTTATGAGCCAGCCGTCGCCGGGCAACGAGTCGAACATTGTCAACGCCAAGCGGCGCGCCGCCCGTCGCGATGGGTTGTCGGTCTCACCCAGCGCCGGGTAGAGAAATCGCGGGGACTTTAACGAGATTAGCAGCGAGCGTCGGATCGCTTCCGCATCGTCATCGGTCGCATCGACCTGGGCATCGACGTACAACTTGCGAGACTCGTCGTCCAACGGTCCACGGAAAGCGCGTTCGGCCACTTCTGCGAGAAAACCGCGCAGTCGTGCCCGATTATCGTCAGAGTCGTTGCGATGTTGGCGCTGGTACTGCGGCCAAAGGTCGGCAACCGCCGCGTCAGCGAACTCCAATGCCGCAGCGGTTGTCGATTCGTCCCATTGCCGGTCGACGTTGATGCCGCGTTCGTAACCGTAGCTGCGGTCATCCGGCGGCAGCGCTGCCTGCAGCGTGAACGTTGCCGGGGCGTCGACCGTAAGCAGGTTGCGCGCCGGCACGAGCTGCTCAGTGCCGTGCGGAGCCCGCCAGGAAAGTGAGATGCGTGCCGGAGGTTGTTCGGTCTTGCGCTCGCGCTGGATGAAGTCGATCCGCAGCGGATAAACGCGACCTCCCGTGAGCACAATCGAGCGGCGAAACTCGCTTTGGTCGCCCGATTGTACGTGATTGTCAATGAACGTGCGGTCGTCGGCTCCGAAGTAGCACATGAACGAGCACGTGCTGCGGACGATCAACTCGTAACTGCCGGTGACGTCGGCCAATAGGGCACCGCGCCAGCGAATGCAGAAATTCTGCGGATTGATTCCCAGACCGGGCCCGTTGTGGCCAAAGTCGAAGTCGATCAGCGTGTCGACGCGCTGGAGCACTTTGCCCTCGTCATTCGGCGCGGATCCATCGTAATAGTTACCTTGCAGGCCGTGGTCTGCGACGTTCCCCACTTGCCGATCGGCGTAGGAATAGAGGTCGGCGAGACATTGTCGTAATTGTGTACCGGTAAGCCGTGCCAGCCGGGCGTGGGGCACGGTCACGCGTGCCGGGGAATTCTCGCTGTAGAACGCCTTGTGAATGAAGGCGGCGACGGCCGAGGCGTCGTCGCCTACACACGCCTGTGGGTCGTCCTCTGGCATCGTCTCGACGATCAGATCGGTCAATTCGCCGACCGTCGCGTCACCGGCGAGCGCGTCGGGATAGAACTCTTCGACACCCTGTCCCTGTTCGCCGTGGCAGCGCACGCAGTGGTTCTTGTATGCGACTTCACCCCGCGCCAACAGTTCGGCTTGAGCGTCGACCGGTCGGTCGGGGGCCGGCTCGTCGCCCAAGGCAACAGTAGGGTGTAAAACGAACGGCAAAACGAGCACCGCAGCGCGCAGCACGCGGTGGTGAAGGGATTCGAGACGTCGCATCGAAAGTTCGTCGGTAGGTCGTGGTGTCCGCGGCGCCGGGGTAGGGGGCCAATCCCCGCACGCGTTCAAACGAACGCGGACGACGGTGTGCCCAGGCGCGCCGGAGGCGTGATCTCCTGGAGTGCCCTAGGTTTCGGGACACTCTCTATACAATGTCTGGAATCGCCGGCGAAGTCCAGTACCGATTGGGGGGACTGCCGTCGCGGCCCGCGCATCTGCCGATCACGCCTCGTGTTCCGTCGGTCGGGTGGTGCGCGATTCGAACCCGCTAACGGACATCGCGCCGCCGCAATCATTTCGCGTCGATAAACACATCGAGCTGTTGGCCAACGTAGAGTTTCTCGTCGGTCTTGCCGACTTCATAGATCACCTGAAGCACCCGAGTGTCAACCCGCTCGGTCTGTTCGCCCGTCAACGACTGTTTGGGAATGACCAGTGGCTCGACGCGGACAAACTTCAGCGGGATGCGCGTATCGCTACGTCCTTTCGGCATGGCGACCGCCGGGGCCCCCTCCTGGAAACGGGGAATGTCGTTCTCATCGATGTCCACGCGCACGTGCAATTCGTCCGTCTCGCCCAGGATCACCAGTGACGGACTGCCAAATGCCGTGACAAACTCGCCGGGGTGTGTGTTCACTTTGAGGATGTGGGCGTCGATGGGAGCCTTCACCGTGAGCTGGTCGATGTCGGTGCGAATCTTTTCTACGTCCGCCTCGGCACGATCGACCTCGGCCTGCGAAGCGGCCACGTCAGGAGCCCACGCTCCTGCCTTGAGCAGGGCGAGGTCGGCTCGGGCGTGCGCCAACTTTGCCTCCGCCGCGCGCAGTTGTTGTTGGGCTTCGATGAACTCGCCTTCGGAGACCGCCTGGTTTTTCAACAGCGGTTCCACGCGGCGGAAGTTGTCGTAGGCCTCGGTGACGTTGGCCTGTTGCTCCTGAACCGTCGCTTCGAGCAGCGGCACTTGCTCCTCGCGGGGCAACAACTTCAGCCGCGCAAGTTCCGCCTCGGCCACGTGCTGCATTGCTTCACGGACTTTCAACTCGGCTTGCAATGGGCGGTCATCGAGGCGAAACAGCGGATCACCAGCCTTGACGGCGTTACCTGCCACGACGAAGACCTCGACCACTACGCCGGTGGTTGGCGACCCGGCGGAAATATTCTCCGAACTCGATTCGACCAGGCCTGCGCCGGCGACCGTCGTCGTATAGGGTGAACGGGGAGGGCTCAACGGCGGCTGTGCCGTCGTGGCTTGCGGTCGCGAACGGACCACGAAGAAGACGGCGAGCGCCAGCAACAGCGCTGCGAGCAGGGGCAATAGGTAACGTGTCACGCTTTGGTCTCTCTCACGTCGGTGATCCGTCCGTCGTCCATCGTTGCGATACGGTCGGCGAACTCGATTACACGCGGATCGTGTGTCACGACCACAACCGCGCGATCCGGCTCGACGGCGATATCGCGTAACTGTTGCATGATGGCGTGGCCCGACTTGGCGTCCAGTGCCGACGTCGGTTCGTCGCATACCAGCAGTCGTGGCCGGTGCACGAGCGCGCGGGCGATCGCCACGCGTTGTTGTTCGCCACCGGAAAGCCGCGAAGGTAACGCGTCGACGCGCTCACCCAGGCCGACGCCTTCGAGCAGTTGGCGTGCCGCAGCGAGCGCAGCGTTGCGGGGTCGACGGGCAATCAGCAGCGGTACTGCAGTGTTCTCCATGGCCGACAGCGCCGGCAGCAAGTTATGCATTTGGAAGACAAATCCGATGTTCTTCATGCGAAATGCCGTTTTTTGCCGCGACGTGAGCCGTTCGATGTCACTGCCGAGCACGTTGATGCTGCCGCTGGTGGGGTCAAGGATGCCCGCCATCACGGACAACAGCGTCGTTTTCCCACAGCCGCTCGGCCCCATCAACAGGGTCAGTTCGCCCATACGGACCTCGACGTCGACACCGCGCAGCGCACGAACGATCACGCTGCCTTGCCGGAACTCCTTGGTGACGGCGCGGCACACCACTGCCAATCCCTCGCCCTGCGGCACGGCCATCGTCATTTGAAGACCTCGGCCGGTTCCATGACGATGACGCGACGAACACTCAACACGCTGACTGCGAGCACGATCACCAGGACGGCGATGCCGGTTCCCAGCAACACCTGCCATGGCATGAAGAACGCGAGCTTCGAGCGATTCTGGATCAAGAGGCCGAAGATGGCGGCGCCTCCCACGCCGATCGAATAACCGATCAGACCGACGACGACCGCCTGCTGCAGGATCATCACGACGACCCGCGCGTCGCTGAGGCCAAGCGCCTTGAGCGTGGCATACTGTCGGGCGTTCTCAACGGCGAACAGGTAAAACGTCTGCCCGGCGATCGCCACGCCCACGATAAAGCCCAACAACACGGTGATGCCGAAGTTGACCGGTATGCCCGTTTGCCGCAGATAGTAAAAAATCGTCTTCCAGATGAAGCCATTGCGGGTCAGTGCCTGCAACCCAGTCTGCTGCGTGATACGTCGGCAAAGCGCATCGGCATCGACGTTTGGCTCATTCTGGACGAGAATAAACGAGAGCAACTTGCGCTCATGCGGCGCGAACATGGTTGCTTGGCTATACCGGGTATACACGACTGGAAACGTCTGGAACGTGCGTCGTGACTCGCACACACCGACGATGACGGCGCGGCGGTCGTTCATCTCGAAGGTCTTGCCCACGCTGAGCGGCTCGCCGGGCCACAGCCGTTCGAAGCCGCGACGGTCCATCATCACGGCGTCCGGCTGGCGGAGGTCGTCGAGTGATCCCAGCAGAATCGTCTGTGGAGCGCCAACCAGCGTGGCGTCGTCTAGCCCCAGCAGCACCACTTGCTGGTATTCACCTTCGGCCAACCGGGCGCGGCCGAGCCCTTTGAAGAAGCGTACGGCCCAGCGAACGCCTTCGACGCCACGCACTCGCAGTAATTCATTCTCCGACAACGGCTTGATGTCGTCGACGAATTGCACGTCGGGATCCATGACCCAGATCGCGGCGCCTTCAACGTCGAGAATCTGGCTGACGGTCAGTCGCATCAAGCCGCAGAAGATCGACGCTTGTTGCGCGATCAACAACGAGGCGAAAGCGACGCCGATGATCATGCCAAGATACTTCGCCGTGTCACCGACCAGTATCCGCCAGGCGATCCAGAGCATGTCCCTTCATCCATTTCGTCTTCGCGGAAAACTCGGCGGTGTGTCGTAGCGGCGCCATGGCGGAGCTGCGCAGACCCTGGTCATGGCTACGCAAATGCACTCAACTCGCTTGCTGCGCCGTGCGTCACGTGTTGGCGTGTTGTTCGCGGTGGTGGCGGCTTCCGTAGTCGGTCGACTTCCATGGCTCGAGTTTGCCGTCGCTGGCCGGGCTTCGCGTGTCCGCCAGCAGTTTCGCAATTTCCTCTTGGTCAATCGGTTGGAACGATCGAGCCATCGCGATGTCCTGCCGCAGATTTTCCCGCGACTGGATGCCGCACACCAGCGTCGTGATCGGCAGCGAGAGGGCAAACCGCCGGCACGTGTCGGCAGGGATGCCCAACTTCGACGGGATCAATCCGCTGCCGAGCGCCTTCATGCCGATCACCGAGATGCCCCGTTCGCGGCACGTTGGCAAAACCTCGTTCTGAAAACTGCGATAGTGGGCGTCCAACAGGTTGATCGGCATCTGCACCGTGTCCCAGTCGAACGGCCGAGCGATCATCTTCAGATGATGTGCCGGATCGCGGTGACCGGTAAAGCCGATGTAGCGGACCTTTCCCGCTTGGCGGGCTTCGAGAGCCGCCCGGATGCCACCCTTCTCAAACACCCATTCGGGATCGACGTCCCAGTTGATCTCGTGGAACTGCCAGAGGTCGATGTGGTCCGTCTGAAGGCGACGCAAACTCTCGTCGAGTTGCTTCTTCGCGCCCTGGTAGTCGCGGTCGCAGACCTTGGTCATCAGAAACACTTTGTCGCGACGGCCGTCGCTTGCCAACGCCTTGCCCACGACTTCTTCGCTGCCGCCGTCGTGGTAGTCCCAGGCGTTGTCGAAGAACGTCATGCCCTCGTCGATCGCCTCGTGGATAATGCCGATCGCTTCACGCTCTTCAGGCACGCCAATGTGGTAGCCACCCAGTCCCACGATCGGCACTCGTTCGCCGTTTCGGCCGATGGGGCGGGTGGGAATGCCGGTCGGTCCGTCGTCCTGCACCGCAAGCGCCTGGGCACCAAATCCGCTACAGGCCAGCGCGGCAGCTGCCGCCTTGAGAAAATCACGGCGCTCTTCGAGAACGCGTCGTTTTGAGTCGCTCATAGCGTGGCCTCCGGCGGGGGGATGCAAGTGGGGGCAGAACGTGGTGCGCGGCATCACGCCGACACGATTGTACGTCTCGCCCTCCAGCGGCCGCAAGCACGTTGGATCGGACGGTCGCCTGCGACAAAGTCAATTCCTGGACGCCACCGACTCGACGCTGGTACAGTATCGGCGTCGTTCACTCCTGTTTCATTGCAAGCGACTTAGACCAACTTGTCCCGTATCATCCATTCTCAAACGCGACTCTGGCTATAGGCCGACACTTGTTATGACCGATCGCAATTCCCCCCGAAACGTCGTCATCGTGGTTTGTTTTATCGTCGCCGGCGGTTTTCTGCCGGCAGGAGCCGGTTTGGCCGTGGAACCGCGCGGCGAAGGCGACCTAGTCGCAGCGATCTCCTCCGGCCACGTCGTCGATCTTACCCATCCCTTTGATGAAGACACGATTTATTGGCCCAACGCGCCTGAGTTCCGGCTGATTCGCGATTTCCAAGGCGTCACCGAACGGGGTTATTACTATACGGCCAACCAATTTGCCGCGGCCGAACACGGTGGTACACATATCGATTCGCCCATTCATTTTTATGAAAATCGCGAGACGGTCGACGCTATTCCTCTGGGCCGCTTGATCGGTGCCGCTGCCGTTGTCGACGTCAGCGGAAGCTGCGCCGCCGATCGCGATCACCAGGTGAGCATCGAAGAACTTCGTGGATGGGAGCAACAGCACGGTCGCTCGCTCGAAGACATGATCGTACTGCTACGTACTGGTTTCGACCGCTATTGGCCGGACCGCGAAGCATACTTGGGTACTGCCGAGCGGGGCGAAGCGGCCACCGGCAAGCTGCATTTTCCAGGACTCGACCCTGTCGCCGCCAGGTGGCTCGCGGAGCAGCGACGCCCGAAGCTCGTCGGTATCGACACGGCCAGCATCGACAACGGTCCGTCGCGACTCTTCCAGAGCCACGTTACGTTGTTCAAGAACAACGTCCCTGCGCTGGAAAACGTGGCCAACCTCGACAACGTGCCGGCAGTTGGCGCGACGGTGATCGCGCTGCCAATGAAGATCGCCGGAGGTTCGGGGGGGCCTACCCGCATCGTGGCGATTGTGCCTGCTAAATAACGTTCGTGGAGAACGTTTTGAATCATTGATCGTCCGAGACTCCGCCGAATGAAGAAGCCATCAGAAGCACTTGCCGACTATCAGTTCCAAATTTATCGTGCCGGACTGCAGGGACGTAAACCGTTGCTCCCCGTGCCGATTGAACGGCTCGAGGAATTGGCGCGGGAGAAGATTCCCGTTGAGGCGTTCGATTACATTGCGGGCGGCGCCGGTTCCGAGGCGACGATGCGCTACAACCTCGCGGCGTTCGAATCCTGGCGCATCGTGCCGCGGATGCTGCGCGACGTTTCACGGAGGAATCTCAACCTTGAACTGTTCGATACGCCGATGCCCGCGCCGCTGCTTCTTGCCCCGATCGGCATCCAGTCGATAGCGCACCCCGAAGGCGAACTTGCCGTTGCGCGTGCGGCAGGTAGCCTGGGTGTGCCGCTGATCTATTCCACGGCGGCGTCGCGGTCGATCGAGGACGTGCGGAGCGCCGCGGGCGACACTCCCTTGTGGTTTCAACTCTACTGGCCGAGCCGCCACGACGTCACCAAGAGTTTTCTTCGCCGTGCCGAGTCGGCGGGATGTTCCGCACTGGTCGTCACGCTCGACACCAGGATGCTGGGCTGGCGGGAGCGGGATCTAGGAAACGCCTATCTTCCCCTGCTAGAGGGTCGAGGACTCGATCTCTATCTGACCGATCCGGTGTTTCTCGGCAAGTTGCAGAAGCCGCCGCAAGAAGACCCTGCCGCGGCAATTCAGGAGTGGACCGAATGCTTTTCTGATTTGAGCCACACCTTCGCTGACATCACCCGCTTGCGCGAGTCGACGTCGCTGCCGATTATTCTCAAGGGAATCATGCATCCGGACGACGCTCGTCTGGCGGTAGCCCACGGCGCAGACGGCGTGATCGTTTCGAACCACGGTGGCCGCCAGGTTGACGGCGGCATGGCGGCGCTCGACGCGTTGCCGGACGTCGTCGCAGCGGTGGAAGGTCAAGTGCCGGTGTTGTTTGACAGTGGCATCCGCCGCGGCGCCGACGTTTTCAAAGCCCTGGCGCTGGGCGCCCAGGCCGTTCTGCTGGGGCGTCCCTACATGTGGGGCCTCGCCAGCGCAGGAGAAGACGGCGTTCGCGAAGTGCTGCAGCGCCTGTTGGCCGATTTCGATGTCACGATGGCGATGAGTGGTTATGTGAGTCTCGACGAACTCGGGCCGGCGGCGTTGGCGCCGTCGCCCCGCGCATGAAAACGCCGCTACGGCACCCGAATTGGCGCCGCAGCGGCGATGATTGTTCCTCGTGACAGCGGCCGTGATGCGTCCGCTCAGCTTGCCAGCGGTTTGACGCCGGCGTGCTCTTCAGGCAATTGCCGGATCATCAGCGAGAGCATGATCCACGTCCATCCGTTAAAGAGTAGTTCCAGACCGACAAGCAGTCCGATCACCCAAAATGCGCCGTTGGCAAGCGAATCGTAGATGATCAAACCTGCGGCGAGGGTGATCACGCCGTTCAGCAGGGCCCAACCCCACTGGGGAAAACGCTCGAACAGGGCGACAATCGTGCGGAAGGCACCGACGACGATAAAAAACGCCGCGACGAACATCGTCAATACTTCGATCGAGGCAACGGGAGCGTCACGAATTGCCATGCCAGCCATCACGTAGAGAATGCCCACGAGCAGCTGCAATAACAACGCGCTCCACTTGCCAGCCCAAAAGGCACCGATGATTGTGAACACGCCGGAGATGATCAGCACGGCTCCGAGCACAAGTACGACGCCGAGTGATGAGATGCACGGATACGCGATCGCGATCACGCCGGCGATCACCAGCAGCACGCCCAACAGGAAGAACAAAAGCCAATGTTTGCGCGCGCCTTCCATCTTCAAGCTCAAAACGTCGATGGGACGCACGTTTTCATTCGAAGGTTCGGTACTCATCTCCGGACTCCCTAGCCGCTGACGCCAAAAATGTGGATTCAACCTCGCGGGTCACACAATAGCATAGTACGTTATTCCCGCCTTCGGCAGCAGCGCGACGCGATGTGCCTATGTGCCGACCGCTTTTTCGCTGGTCCCGTCGCTTCGAGAAGGGGGACTGCGCCTAAGGGGCGCGGACTACAGCTGCGCGAACCAATATAACCCGCGCCACTCGCCAAAACGGACTAATCCGAATTAGGCGGCGCGTGTTTGGAAAGAATGGACAGTCTGCTGTACCAACAACCAGGCGTCAGTGCGGGCGTGCCCTTGACCCGAGTTACCGGGGCGAGTTCATCGCAACTGTACGGGCGCGTCGGACGCGGCTGACGCCGCGCTGGCTGACCATTGCGGCAACTCGCAGAGGCTGTCACCCAGGTATATGTGGTGCCAAAGCTGCGTTGTCATCACGGCCGTCAATCCCATTTCCGCCACCAACCGCCGACCAGGTTCGTGCCACTTGTACTGTTCGTAGACTTGGCGCTGTTGGCGTACTTGATTGGCGTCGAAGTAGCCGGTCGCCCGCAACGACTCTTCGCTCATGAGTTGTTCGACGTAGTCGGGCGGGTTGGCGAAGAAGGTGTTCGCGAACGGTGCCCGAAACATCGACTTGGGCCGTTTGGCGATGGCATCGGGCAGTAGCTTGGTTGCATAACGACGCAACAGATACTTGTCCCCACGCAACCCGCGGAGTTTCCAACGCGGATGTACCTTTCGGCAGAGATTGATCACATTCAAATCAAGGAATGGATAGCGCGTTTCTACCGAGTTGTTCATCGCGGGCCGGTCGCCCTTGTGATTCAGCAATAGTCCGCAGAGGATCGTCTTGTGGCCGACGTAGAGGCTGCGATTGAGCGGATGCCAGCGCTTCATGGCCTGGAAGTTCAATTCCAGGTCGTCCCAGGCCGTGTGGTCGCCAATGTCTCGCCACATGTCTTCGCTGTAGAATCGTTCACGGGTGAGACCAACCAGGCCGTACAGCAGTCCAAAACCATTAATACTGCCAAACGACTTCTGTAGTGCGGAAAACTTGGCCCACGACGCATCAGGGCAATTGCGCCGCAGCCCCTGACGCAGGATCCAGTCACTCGGCGTAAAAAAGCGGTTGTCCAACGCCCGCAACAGCTTGGCGTACTTAAACCAGGGATAGCCAGCCAACCATTCGTCGGCACCTTCGCCCGTCAACGCCACCTTGTACCCTTGTGAGTGGACTTCACCGGCCAGGCAATACATCGCACTGCACGCAGTATCGACCACAGGTCCTTCGGCCGCCTCGATCAACTTCGGGTAGGCGGCGGAAAGCCGCTCGCTGGTGCAACGAGCGACCGTGGGGCGGCGCCCCAGCCGCTCAGCCGCCATCAGCGCTCGGTCGGTCTCGTCGAAACCGGCATCGGGAATCTGCACCGTGAACGGTGGAACCGGTTCCCCCTTGAGCTTGCTGGCCGTCAGCATCACCGTCGTCGAGTCGACGCCGCCGCTCAGATAACCCACCACTGGCACGTCGGCACGCAGCCGTACGGCGACCGCCTGCTTCAGCGTCTCCTCGAACTCGTCCTCGAGTTGTCGGGGGTCATCCGGCTCGTACTCGTCACCTGCGTCAGGGAAGTTGAGTTCCCAGTATCGGCGCTCGCGTACGTCGGCCGAATGTCCTGCGGCCCCGAGGCGAATTTTCAGGCAACAACCCGGTGGCACAGACTGCACGTCCCTAAACGCCGTGCGTCGCGTGCCCATGGCGAAGAACGTGAATATGTGGTCGAGGCCCCGGGGATCGGCCTCCGGGGTGACTTCGCCCGACGCCAGGATCGCCTTGATCTCCGAGCCGAAGTAAAACATGTCGCCGCGCCGCGCCCAGTGCAGCGGGCAGATGCCGATGCGATCGCGAGCCATCAACAGTGTGCGCTGCTTGATGTCATACAGCACGAAGGCGTACTGGCCATCAATCAATTCGAGCATCTCTTCGCCATACTGCTCCCACATGTGTACCAGCACCTCGGTGTCGGCGTGGGTGCGGAAGCGATGGCCCTGGGACTCCAGCAGCGCCCGCTGCTCGACGTGGTCGAAGAGTTCGCCGTTGAACACCACGACGACGCTGCCGTCCTCATTGAAGATCGGCTGTTGTCCGTCGGCTAGGCCAACGATGCTCAACCGACGCGAGGCGAGTCCGACGCCGACGTCGCAGTAGAATCCCTCTTCATCCGGGCCGCGATGCTCGATCGCGTCGGCCATGGATTTTAGGGTGGGTTGGTCAATTTCACGTTGACCACGCAGGTCGATGATTCCGGCAATCCCGCACATCTAGAGTTGTTTCTCCCGCCTTGGATAAATGGAAACGGCCACCGTGCCTTGCCGGCTTTGGTTCGACCGCGTGCTCGTTTGCTCCGGTTCGCTCTAGGCTCGACGACCCAACTCACGTACCCTTAGAGGCCGTTTTGCTGAGTGCCGCCCTCGCCTGTCTTCGGTCCTTCGTGCGCCTCCCAGTTGCGAAGCACGCTGTCGTTATCATGGATGTCATCCGAGTTGTCCGTGCAACGGTGGGTGATGAGCGCCTGGCACGATCTCGGGAATTCCTGGTTGATCACAAATCTGGTTGATTACAAATATTGTCCCCATGGCCTGCCCGCCAATGGAATTCCACAAATCCTAATGTCCAACCGTGCGAATCGGGGCCGTGATACATTGGGAAAAGGGCATCGGTGCACTTCCACGAGGCGTCCATGCTACTGGTCATCCGGCATTTCCACGCAGAATGCCACGTATCGTAGGTTGGCCGTGACCAGGGGTGGTCGTAACTGCGGCCGTTCCAGCGAGGCCGATGCGTCCGCACCGCACAATCGAATGTTTCACGAACGTGCGAAGAGTCGTCAATGACAGGGGTGACGCAAGCGACCACGCGATCGGCGACTCCCGTTCGACACGTCTGGTCCCCGCGCCGCGCACGGCCTTGCTGAAGCACACGTGTCGATAGAAACCACCAGTGGCAGACGCGGCTATGGCCTCGTGGGCATTTGCCATGCGCGCTCGGGCACCCCGCTTCGCGAGGGCATCGAACGTATAAAGTCTCGGCAATTGGGGCTTCAAGTCGGGGGCGCCCTCGACGCAACGCTGTGGTTGGGCGCTGACCTCGGTCGTGGTCATTCAACTCTCCGCAGGTTCCGAAACGTCCGCCGTGACGAGTTCGAACAAACCTGTTCACAAAGCGTGTCCGCGTAGTGGAGTGGCGGGCACCAGCCTCGTGTCAACGAGGCAATTCACTCACATCCTCACACGAATCGAATCCGCACGCCAGTAGGCCAAAGCGATCTCGACAACCGACGCAGCGACCGACACGCGTTGCGGTTGTTGTAACCCGCGCAGTTTACGAAAATCAGCGCGGAACGACCAGTGACTTCTTGGCCGGCAACAAATCTCCCAGGCAATTGAGGGGCCTTTTTGAGACGCCGTCCTAATTGCAATCGCCGTCGACGGGCTGTAGTCTGCGGCGTTTGGCCGACTGTGGCAACGGTTCGAGCACGCGGGCTTCCTCACCGCATCGCGGCTTTTGCGAGCCCATTTGCTGGTGATCGTTGTGCCCGGTCGTGAGCGATTCGACGTCGTCGCGGCTGAAAGTCGGTCCCTCGCAATACGTGTAGTTTGAGGTTCTTGTGGCAACAAAAACTCAGCAGACAGTTTCTCCGATCGATGGCACCGTATACGTCGAACGACCGTTGGCAGACGATGCCACGTTGAACGTGACGCTCGATTGCGCGAATCGCGCGGCGACCGCGTGGCGACGAGTGCCGATCAGCGA
>JAGQPT010000166.1 GCA_020426575.1 Planctomycetales bacterium | reverse complement strand
CTCCCGGGCGTCACCGATGGCGCGAACGATCTTGGCCTCGATGTCGCGCCTGCCACCGACGAAATCGACAACGTTGCCAGTCACAGGATCGAAGAACAGTCCGTTGATCGTAAAGTCGCGCCGCGCCGCGTCTGCGCAGGCATCTGAGAATGTGACAGCATCCGGCCGGCGGCCGTCGCTGTATCCCGCGTCGCTACGGAATGTGGCCACCTCGATCTGGCCGGCGCCGCGAGGGCCCAATACCGTGATCACCCCGAACGACGCCCCAATCGGAAGGGTGCGGCGCCGGCCAAAGAGTTGGCGGACCTGGTCCGGGGTGGCAGAGGTGGCGACGTCGTAGTCCTTGGGCGTGCGTCCGACGAGTTGGTCGCGCACGCATCCGCCGGCCCAGAGGGCGTCGAACCCTGCTTTCTGCAGTCGGCTCACGACCTCGCGAGCGAATACACGCTGTTTTTCAGCGTTGATGCCGGACATCGGCTAGCGGTCCTCGAAACGAGTTTGCCGTCGTAGGGTAGCCACTGTTGCCTCCCGCCCGCTGGAAGAGCCCGTTTCGGCAGCGTGCTCACCGTTTTCAGTGTGTAACGTGTTTTACAAAGGGTACTTATGGTGTGGCGTGTTAACCAGAGAGTCATCCCCTCTGTAGATGGGTTTTTGTGCTTTAGGCTAGTGATACCAGTTTTGCTTGCGTCGCGGACGGGGCGGCCGAACGTTTCACAGCTTGATCCGTCTCGGAGTCGGTGCGCCCATTGGGATTGAGCCGAGCAAGCCGCTCACTGTTCACGCAAAAACTCAGCTGGTTTGGGAGCGGGGTCGTGGATCGTTCGGCACGTCACGCGACGAACTCAGGTAAACCGCAAATTACTGTTTGACAACGGGCTACGTCGACCGGTAAACTCGTTGGTGTTCCGATACTCGGAGGCCGAGGATCACCCCAAAGGATTATGGTCGGAGAATTGGTGCCCGACGCGGGACGGCAAGCTACGTGCGGCGGTGGGTTGATTGTATCGCTTCGTTTTTGTCCCTGCACTGCCACCACGGATTGTAGCGTTCACGGTTTCCCAGTGGTCTGATTGCCTGAGCATGGACCACGGCACGGTACGCCCTCATCACCAAGTGTTGTCGCCAGGTGTGTCGTAGGGAATCCCAGCATTTATTTCCTTCATTCCTAGTCAGGAGAAACGCCATGATCAGTTCGAAGAGACGAGAAGGTTTTACTCTCGTCGAGTTGCTGGTGGTGATTGCCATCATCGGCATCTTGATCGCGCTGCTGCTACCGGCAGTGCAAGCGGCTCGTGAAGCCGCCCGTCGGTCGTCATGTTCCAACAACATGAAGCAATTGGGCATCGCGCTGCACAACTATCACGACACGCATCAGACGTTCCCGCCGGCATCGACCGGTCCGATCAACGTCCCCGGTGCTGGTGGGAGTACGGCCGTTGGATACCAGGGTGGAGCCCGCCACGGCCACGTCTACAGCTTGCACGTGTTGGTGCTGCCGTTCATGGAAGGCACGACGCTCGCCAACCAGGTCAATCCTCGTCGGGCGACCTTCGACTCGACCTCAGTGGGTACGGCGAATAACCTGCCGATCTACAACGCCAACATTGCCTCGACCCAGGTTCCCGGTTTCCAGTGCCCGAGCTTTTCCGGTCAAAGGACGTCGACCGCTGACGAATACGCCAACCTAAGTGGTGGTGGTTCGGGCAGCCAGACGACGGGTACCCAAGCGAGTTGGGCCGACATCGCGCTGACCCAGTACGTCGGTGTCAGTGCCACGAACCTGTCGGGTCACATCGGACGTGGTGGTGACACGCTCAACGAAAACGGCGCGTTCCACTACCCCGCTCAGGGCAAAAACGTCGTCACCAAGATGCGTGATTTCGGCGACGGTACGTCGAACACGTTCCTGATGGTCGAAACGAAGGAGCAGAAGTTCGCCGCCTGGTATGACGGCAGCACGGCCGCCATCTGGATGTTTCTGGAAGACCCACCGGGTCGTTTCAACATCATTGCCGCTGGTGCCGGGAGCAACCCGAAGCCCTACATCACTCCGGCCGCTGATACCTTTACCGCTCTGAACCGTGGTGGCGGTGAGAACGACGGCACGTCGGGGGGATCGCAGATTTATTATCTGCTCAAGGACAAGACCAAGTACTTGACCCTTTTCCAGGGCGCGGCGTTTTCGGACAACTGGGGTTGGGGGCCGAGCAGCGATCACCCCGGCGGTGCCCAGCACCTGATGGGCGACGCCAGCGTCCAGTTTGTCAACGACGGCATCGACAAGAACATCTACTTTGCCGTCACGACGACGAACGGCCGCGAGCCGATCAGCCTCTCCTCGCAGGGGTCCCAGTGAGCACGTTCCCCTGGTAGCCAGGGCGGCTCGACGACAAAAAGTCACGTCGCGCGAGCCAACCGATACCTGACATGAACAACGCCCCGCGATGCCTTGGCGCATCGCGGGGCGTTTTTGTTGCGTCCCAGTTCTCAGAGGTCCGATGCCAAATGCGCTCGTGGCGACATGCGGCTCACATGGCCGTCCTCCCGTCACCTGTCGACGCGGATATGGACTGACTCACCGGTGGGCCGTGTGACGGGGAAGCAGACGCGTGCGCGGCGCTCAGCGGAATGTGCCGTGATTCGTCGTTCGTCGAGTTCCCGGGGCAAGTTCTCGGAGCACGTTCTCGGCAGGCCGCTCGAGTGCACTTGATTGGTCGTCAAGGCGACTGCTCAGGGAAGCAGATAACAGGCGGCCTCACGGTCGTTTCGCACCAGCAGGCGGCGGCCCGACAACACGGGGCAGTTCCAGGTCTTCGAGTCAAACGCGTCGAGCCTGCCCAGTTCGAGGTGACGCTCGGGATTTGCCTCAACCAGGTGCACACTCCCCGACTCCGCCAGGACGAGAATGACGTCGCCAACGAGGATGATCTGTCCGTGGCCGTATCGGCCAGCTTTCCAACGTTGTTGGCCAGTCTCGGCGTCGAGGCAGGCGAGGATACCGCCGTCGAGCCCAAAGACGTGCCCGCGGCGGACGACGACGTTGGTGAATTTGGTTTTCAGGCCCAGGTTTGCCCACAGTTCGTGGACGCTCCAACCGTCCCGACCGCTTGCGAGTTGGAACACCGCACAGCCCTGTCCGTAGCCGGCCGACAGGAACACGCGGTCGCCATTGAGCGGGACAGCCTGGGACACGTTCGGATGCTCTGGATGCCACGGCTGCCGCCAGAGCACGGCGCCCGTTTCGGGGTCGTGCCCGGTGAGGTGGGTTGCGCCCACGATCAGAATCTGGCGAACGCCGGCCAGGGTTGCCATCACGGGCGAGCTATAGCTCGGGCCGTCGTCGCCGCCCGACCAGACAATATCTCCCGTCAGTTGGTCAAATGCGATCAATGCGCCGCCGCCGTCACCGCCTCCCGCGGTGACAATGACGCGCGAGCCGTCGATGAGTGGTGAGCAACTGTTTCCCCAACGGGGCAGCGAATCGGTGGATTCGTCGTAAACGTTTCGCGTCCATATCAATTCGCCGCTGGATGCGTCGAGACAATTGAGGATACCGGTCGCCCCGTAAGCGTAGACGCGACCTTGATGAACGGTCGGCGTGGCTCGGGGCCCATCTCCGGCAACGAAGTCGCTGAAGCGGGCTTCGTCGGCATGCGTCCAGGCGGCAGCTCCCGTCGCCATGTCGTAGCAACTGGTCAGCTCGTCCTGATCGCGCTGTTCCTGTGTGAAGGCCGACTGCCCGACGACGGCAAACGATGACCAACCCGCGCCGATGTTGATTCGCCAGGTTTCTCGCGGTGGATGCTCGTGCCAATTGCGATTGAGCTGCGGGTCGTCGAGTGCGCCGTTGCGGTTGGGGCCGAGGAATTGCGGCCAGTCGTCGGACGTTGACGTCATTTCCGGTGAGGCAGCGCGGTGGTCGCGCGCGACCGGCGCTGGTACACCGATGCCGGCGCGTCTCGTCCAACGGAAGGCCCACACCGGGGTGAGATCACCGCTGAGGCCATCGACGCGGATTAGGGCGGTCAAAACGGCCAATGTCGCCAGCACCGCGCCTACAGCTTTCCACCGCGTGCGTCGGGTGAAGCCCGCGAAATACCAAAACCAGACGGTCAGCGCTACCGCGGTGGTGATGACGACCACCAAAACGCGCTTCACCAGTTCCGTGCGGAGCAGATCGTCGTTCTGCTGCACTAGCCCGATGGCAATGGCGGCCAATGCGAGGATGGCAAAAGCTGGGAGCCAGCGGTGGCGATGACCGGAGCGCCGGGCGTGGCCGGGTGTCGTGGCAGCCTCGATGTTGTTGCCGGAGATTGTCTCGCCGCCTTCATCACGAGGCGTGTCATCCTCGGCGTGGGACATCGGCGTCATTGCGATTTACGAGGGAAGGATGACTGGAAGAATTCGTGGCGGCGCGACGAATGGCCGAATCGCCCCAACGCCATCACGCGGTTACTCGCTCACGCTTGCCCGCGCCATTGACAGTCACCCGCGGAGCTACGCCGCAACACTAACGCTAGTTCGTAGTACCCAACCCGAATTCCCCCGGCCGGCGCGTTCGGGCAAAGGTGCTCTTGCAATCTAAGAGCGAATCCCAAATTCCCCTCCCCCTTCTTCGGGGGAGGGGTTTGGGGTGGGAAACTCGCGGTCATGGCGCTGGCCCCATGAATGGGGAGGCCTGACTTCCTGGCGTTTCTATGCCGCGTTACTCGGCCGGTTTGGCGATACCGATCACACCAAAACCAATGCGGGCGCCAGCGTTACCGGTGGGCTGACCGCCGTCATCGGGCAGGGCGTGAACGACGATCGCGCGACCGATGATCGCGTCTTTACCGGCGACCGAAAAGTTGTCGACGACCAACTCGAGTTCAGCATTGCCATCGGCGTCGGCCTTGAGGTTACCCAAGTCACCAGCGTGGCGGTCATCCGACGGGGGCAGGCCGTGCGGCTTGCCCTCGGGATTGTAGTGGCCGCCGGCGCTCTTGCCCGACAGGTCGCTGATGTCGCCGAACTCGTGCACGTGGATGGCGTGCATCTGGTTGGGCACCAAGCCAGTGATCTCGGCGGTGACGACGACCTTACCGTCATCGGCGGTGTCGAAGTTCACAGTGCCGTGGCATTTGTTGCCTTCGGTCGGCACGACGACGCAGATGGCTTTGGTCGGGGCGCTCGATTCAGCACGAACCGGGCTGGTCGACGCCAGCGCCAGCAGTGCGCAGATCAAACTGGTCGATCCCAGCAACTTCTTCATGGTATGGATCCTCATGGTTTGCGTAGCGTTGCCCTGAACTCGCGATGCTCGGCGAGCGGTCAGGATCGTGACGGTCACAGATGCAGGGGGGCGCCTGGCGGCCAAAATGCGCTGTCGCCTAAGCTCCCGTGTTTTCCCATTCTTAACCGATTCAAGGGCAATCGCAACACGTTCACGAGGATTTCACAGCGGTATCTCTACGCGCCGACGCGACCGAACAGGCTCAATTCCTCGTCGCGGTCGAAATGTCGACCATCGCGGTAGAAAGTAAACGACTTACAGCCGTCCGCCAACGCAGGTGGCGCGGTTCCATCCTTCGGAAAGCTTTGTCGTTGGGGGCACTGTTACGTCCTGACCACTAGTTGCTGACCGACACGCCCCAACTGACGTTGGGGCCGTGGTGATAGTGGCGTGGAGGATAGCAGACCGGCCCCCAGATCGGTGGGGGGTAGTAGAATTCTTCGACGACAACCGGCACCGGTGCGGCGGGAACGGCGGCAACCACCTGGGGGCGCGGGGACTGTTGAATCGCCTCGACCACCGTGGTGCCAACGCCCTGTTGTTGTAGCGTGATCAGGTCGTTCGAAGTGAGTGGCCCGGCGTAGCCGTTGGCGCGTATGTGATTGGCGATCAGTTGGTCGTCGACACCAGCCTTGCTCATGTTGATCACGTCGCCCAGTGTGACCGAACCG
>JAGQPT010000165.1 GCA_020426575.1 Planctomycetales bacterium | reverse complement strand
GAGACGTAGACGGAGTTGTAGCCGGTGCCGGTGATGAGGTTGCCACCGATCGTGCCGCCGTCGATGAGTTCAAAATCGACCGCGTCCTCATACGCATCGCGGATGACGTTGTTGATGATGGAGACGTTGGCGGCTTCGTGGGCGTTCACGTTGTCGGAGTCGCCGTTGATGATGCGGAAGCCATCGACCGTGACGCCGTCGGTGTAGTGGATATGGACGGTATCACCGCTGAAGTCGCCGTCGATCGTGGCCTCGGGGCCGCGTGGGGCGTGGCCGGCGATGCCGGCGTTGGGGCCGGTGAGCGTGAGGGGATGGTCGATGCCGACGTTTTCGTAGTAGACGCCGGGAGCGACGATGACTTCGCCGCCGTCCATGACGCGGTCGACGCCTTCCTGGATGGTTTCCAGCGGGGAGGCGGGCGAAAGGCCGTCGTTGCTATCGCTTCCGGAGATCTCGTTGACGTAGCAGACGGCGTAGCAGGTGCCGTAGGCCTTGAGGGAGTACGTGCGGGGGCTATTCGCTCCGCCGCTCACGGTCTGGCCGCTCGACGGGAGTCCCCAGGGGATTGACGAGTATCGCGAGGTGCCGGCCGGGGCCGAGTAGGCAATGGAGCCGGGGCCGGGGAAATACAGGGCAAGGTAGTCGCCCGGCTGGACCATGGCCAGCGCGGCCGGGAAGAACGAGTTGAAGCCGACGACCGGCGTGAACTCTTCGCTCACGTAGGTGATCTCGTTGGCCGGGTTGACGACGAGGACGCGGAAGGCGTTGGTGTTCTTCGCCCAGACGTCGAACTGGTTGAGGCCCATGGCGACCGCTGCAGACGTATTGCGGTCGATGATGATCACATCGCCGGCGCCATCAACGTACGGACGGTTGATAACGTCGTTGCCGATGGTCTGCGGGGCGGCGGTTGTCGATGAGGCGGGGGCGAGGAAGAGCCCGGATGCGATGGTGAGGACGAGGACGGTGAGCGCGCCTGGCAAGAACCAGGCGGAGCGGCGTGTCCTGCGCCTGCGGGGAACGGCCATGTTCGAAGACACCCCTTCGGGAGATTCCGACGAGGGCGGCCAGAGGCCAGTCCGCTCGCACAGATGCTCACATTTAGCGATTGGCATAGCGGATGTCAAGGATCGGTTATCAACAGACTTCGTGGCGAGTCCGTTTTCGGGCATCGCTCGTGCCAATCCTGGCTAGGTGGTCGGAGAGAAGGGCGGGACTATCGGCGGCATCTCATCCCGGAGGTGTGGCCGCCATGGCCCTCACGCTCGTTGAAGCCAGCAAGCTCAGTAACGACACGCTCATCGAGGGCGTGGTCGAAACCATCGCCCAGGAGAGCCCGGTGTTGCAGCGGCTGCCGTTCGTGGAAATCGTCGGTAATGGGCTGACCTACAACCGCGAAAATGTCGCGCCTACGGCCGCGTTCTACGACGTGGGCGACACGTGGAGCGAGGACACGCCGACGTTCACGCAGATCACCGCGACGCTGAAGGTGATGGGCGGCGACGCGGACATCGACAATTTCCTCAAGTCGACGCGTTCGAACGTGCAGGACCTGGAGGCGGCGATCGTGCAGCTGAAGGCGCGAGCGGTGCGGGCGCTGTTCGATGACACGTTCGTCAACGGCGACGATTCGGTCGATACGAAGAGCTTCGACGGCATCGACGTGCTCTGCCCTGCTGGCCAGACGGTGAGCATGGGCACGAACGGGGCGACGCTGACGCTGGAAAAGCTGGACGAGCTGATCGACGCGGTGAAGGGCGGCAAGCCCGACCTGTTGCTGATGAGCCGCCGCACGCGCCGCGGGCTGAATGTGCTGGCGCGGACGACAGGCACGTTCCTGGAGGCGGACCGGGACGAGTTCGGGCAGATGCTCCAGTTCTACGACGGCATCCCGATTGGCATCAACGACTACATTGCCGACGACCAGACGGTGGGCACGAGCGACGACTGCACGACGGTCTATGCGTTGCAGGTGGGCGAAGGCGGCCTGCTCGGGCTGACCGCGCCAGGCGGGCTGACGGTGGAGCGGGTCGGCAGCCTGGAGACGAAGGACGCGACGCGCATCCGCGTGAAGTGGTACGCGAG
>JAGQPT010000164.1 GCA_020426575.1 Planctomycetales bacterium | reverse complement strand
CGGCTTAGTCGCTGATTCCTGGGGTGCCAGAGGCTGTGGATGTACCACGGCGGCCACGGGGCGTACGGGCACAGGCCGAGCCTGTGCCGCAGCGACATCGGGCGCTGTCGCGGCACCGGCGCCCACGGCAGCGGTCGTGCCGGCGCCACCCAGGTAAATCGCCCGGGCGAGTCGATACCCGCCGTAGCAAAAACCGGCCGTCAGCACCCAGGGGATCCACAACGGTGTGCTCTCGATCAGCAGCACGAACACGGCGATGAGGATGAGCACCTTGAGCGGATTGCCCAGGCGGTCTATGCCGCGCCACATGCTCGAAAACGCTTCGCGCACGGCCTTGAGCACCGGCTCTTCGCCAGAGGCCGGCGCGGGTTGCGCCGCCTGATCGTTTTGGGACCCCCGGTTTGCTGCGGGCGCGGCACCGTGCGTGGCCGCGCCGTTTGCGGCCGACCGGGGAATGCCCGTATGGAACACCACCGAAGTTGCCGGAGGAGGTGGCAGCACGGCGAGGAACTCGCGCACCGTGCTGGCGCGTTGTTCGGGATCTTTATGCAGTGCCGAGGCGATCGCCGTACGGTACGGCTCCTCGATGCCGGTCAGGTCGGGCTCGGCCGTGAGGTGCTTCATCAGCACTTCGCCGACGCTTTCACCCTCGAACGGCACACGGCCGGTGAGCATTTCGAAGAGGATGATCCCCAGCGCGTAGATGTCGATTTCTTTGCCGTAGCGGCCGTTGGCCACTTCGGGCGCCATGTAGTGGACCGTCCCCACGCTTTCGGTCTGACCGCTGCGGCGGCTCACGGAGATGAACTTCGAGAGGCCATAGTCGCCGATTTTGACGACCGACTCGTCGCAGAAGATGTTGGCCGGTTTGAGGTCTCGGTGCACGATGCCGCGGTCGTGCAGATAGGCCACGCCGGCGCCGACGCCGTGAATCCAGGCCAATACCTGCTCGGTGTCGAGGCCCTCGGGCTGGCGTTCGAGTACCGTGTCGAGGCAGTCGCCACTGATGTACTCCATCACGACCCAGGTATCACCGTTGTCGTCTTCGCGGATGTCGTGCAGCGTGAGCAGGTTGGGATGGTTGAGATTGAGACAGTGGGTGATTCCGCGCAACTCGATCTCGAGATTGCGGCGAATCAGCTTCAGCGCGACTTCCTTCCCCCCGTCGCTCACGGCGTAGTAAACTTCGCCGAAGCCCCCTCGACCGATGCCACGTTTGATCGTGTAACCGTCGAGGGGCCGGGAACCGCTCTGATACGTGAACTTCATCGCTCCACCCTCGGCTTGGCGCGAGATGCCAGGTTCCGTCGGCCGAAGACTCATCGGGCGGTCGCTAGCTTCGAGTAATTTAACGCTTGGATCTTCCATCGGTCGAGGCTGCCTGGTTGCGACACGGACCCTCATCGGTCGTGCCGATCATCAGTCTAGTTGTTTGTTCGCCCCGCCGGTTGCCGCCGCCTCTCCTGCAAGCGGCCCGGCTCGGTCCTCTCTCGACACGCGTGTGGTCATATAGGCTCCAGGCTCAGCGAGAAATCTTCGCCGGCGACGTGCGATCCGGTCGTCAGTTCGCCGCTATTGCCCACGGCTTTGCCGTCGATTTCGAGCGGTCCGGCACTGCGGCAGCGCAACTGTGAACCCTGCCGGTAGAGAATCACGTCGCGAGGCCAATCCGGGCAGCGCACGTGACAATTCGCCCCGGGCCCGAGGACGCACGAATCGCTCATGAGCAATACGGCGTCGGTCGCGGGCTGAGTGCGATGCCGACTGATAAAGTCGATGCGGGCCGATCCGCTGAGGGCGTGGGGACGCGAAAAACGCAGCCGCACCGTGTCGTTGAGCACCAGCTCGCTGCCATCGGGCAGTGTTGTCGGCGCGGTGATCAACTTGCCGCCCAGCGTCGTCTTTGCCAGTGGCTCGACGACGTATCCCTCGGCGGCGCGATGGATGATCAGGTGTTGGCGGGCGAGGTCGCCCAGCACGGGAACGTCGGCGTGGCGGCCGCGGTCCGGTCGACCGACCACGATGCGGTCGTCCGGGCAGACCCAGAATCCGCCTACGGCATCGACCCAAAGCAGGAATTGTTGTCCCGACGCGGCGGGGCGGCGCTGGTTGGCGGTCGGATCGCGACGAGGCGTGACCACGGGGCTGTCGTCGGTTCGGTCGATGCGCGGTTCCGCGACAAGACTGGCAACGACGACGTCGTCTGCATGATCGCCGTCGTCATTGGTGCCGACGTGATCATTGCCGTCGCGCAGCGGTGAGCTGGCGACAGCGGCGACGGCCGGCTCGATGGCGGTTCGCCGGGCCTGGTACGGGGCAACTCGCGTTTCCTTGAGGTTCGTGCCCACGGCTTGCCAGGCGCGACGGCGGGCGTCGCGGGCCGGCTCCGATTCGGACGAAAGCTGCAGCATGGCCTCGGCCGCGTCGACGACTTCGGACCAGTGTTCCCGGCCCAGCGCTTCATGCAGTTGCACGTTCAGTTGGCGGTATTTCTCGCCGTTGGCGTGGTGGGCATCGCGCAGCGCCTCCAGTGATTTGGAAGCCCGACCAATCGCCAGCGCCGATTCAAGTTCGGCTTCGGCCTGGCCATGTTTGCCCAGCCGGGCCAGGCGCGCCGCCTGTTCCACTTTGACGGCCGCTTGCCGCAGCAGCCGGGCGTCGCGGGCTGAGGCGTCGTGGCTGAGGAGTCGATCGAGCTGTTCGACGGCCGCGCGGCCGTCGCCCGCGGCGAGGTATTGTTCGGCCTCGGCGAGGGTGTCGGCGGCGAACTGTTGACGCAGCTTGGCGAGCTGCTTGCCGTTGGCGCCGAGGCGCTGGGCGGCTTCGAGATCGTGCCAGCCCGCCTTCGTCTCGCCGCGGTCGGCACGACCGCGCGCCCGCCGGGCGAACTCGTCGGCGACGCGGGCGAGCAGCTTCTTGGCGGGCAGATAGTCGCGGACCTCGCTGTGGCTGAGCAACTGGCTTGCCTGTTCGAGTTGCCCCGCCTTGAGCGCTTCCTCGGCTTCTCGCAGTTTTAGACGCCACGGTTGAAACATGGCTGCCGCACTCCGCAATCAACGTGTCCGGTACAGCGGACACTGGTCCAGGTATTCTGCTCGCCCCCCTCGGATGTGCCCCTTGCAGGCACCGGGAGGCCTTGTTGCCGCAGGGCCGTCAGCCGGCCACCCGCTAGTTCGATCCCCACCGTACGGTGTCGACCGGCCCCATTGTACCGCGCCGAACGGCCTGAGCGGCGTCGGCCCGTTGACGGCCTTGAAGCTTCGCCGCCAGAAGTCGGCCCCTGCCGAGTCGGCGTCCAGCCGTCACCGGCAAGCGGCCGGTGACGGCTGACGCAACTCTGCTTGGGTTCAAAGCGAGCCGCTGGGCTCGAGGTCTTCGGCACTCGCCACTTGCGGTGCCTCGGTCGCTTGCGGCGCCTCGGCCGCAGGCGTGAAATACTCGGTCACCTGGTCGACGATATCGTCGGGGGTTTCCTCATCGAGCGGAATCTCGTCGATGATCTGGCCTTCGGAATTGACCAGCCGTTCGGCCACGTCGAGCAGCGTCCGAAGGTCCGAGACCAATCGCTTGGCCCGGCTCAGCTGGCTGTCGTCGACGGCAAAATCGCTAGCGGCCTGCTTGGCTTCGACCATGCGGAGCTTCGCTTCCAGGCTTTCGAGCTGTACGCCCAGCTCGCGCTTGGCGGCCAGCATGTTCTGCAACTTGTCCTGCGCCGCGGTGAGGCTCTGCTCGCGGGCGTCGCGCATCTCACGCAGGCTCGCCAGGGTGACGTCCTGGGTCTTGTAGCGGTTGAAGCGTCGCGAGAGGTCGACCTTCACCTGTTCCTTGTTGTAGGAACGGCCGGCGTACTGAAACACGCTTGCACCACTCTTCAGGTCGGTCTGCAGGGTCATCAATTCCGCCTTCTGCTTGGCCTGATCCTCCTCGGCACGGGCAATTTGTTCGTTGATCCGCTCAACTTCGACCTCTTCTTTGGCGATCAGGTGCATGTTCTTGCGAATGTCGGGCACGAGGTTTTGCACCATTTTGCGAGCCCGCTCGATTTCAAACTCGACCGGCACGCTGTTGCGGACCGAGTCGCGGACCTGGCCGGCCGACGTGCAGACGTAGCTAGCCGCGTCGCGGCCGAAGAAGAACCCAGTCACAAGCGTGCCCGCGACCGTCGCGATAACGATTTTCTTGATCATGACGTCACCTGAACCCTTTGTTTCTCAAGGTACCTGATTTCCGAGCTGGCCCGTCGGCGTCAACCATCCGCCGGCGAGACAACCATTTGCGGCAAATGGAAGTCCTGCCCGAGAGGTTGTTCGCCGGTCGCAAGCCGATCTTTGGAGAAAATGTTCAAGAAATCATCGGCAGGATGGGCATCCACCCGTATGGTACCCTGCGGCCGATGCAGAACGAATGCAAATCGTTTACAGAAAAAACGTTACGGCAACGCTTTACCACTATCTGACCACAAGGTCGTCGGGGGGAGATCCGGTCTTGGCCGGGCCCGCGAACGTTCGTGACCAGCACCAGTTGGCCACGAACGACGTAGTTGGCGCGGTACTTTCTTCGTCGACGAGTCTTGAAGATGACGTGTCGGATCTCCTCGTCATGGTCACGGTTCTCGGGAGCAAGCGGCATTCACAACGCATTGCCCGATTGGTCGGCCAAGACTTCTTCGAGACGGGCCAACCACGTCGCCGCTCCCTGGGGCGATCGCTCAGATCGGAAGTCGAGAATCTCGTCGACGTCGCGCTCGGCCCTGAGCGTCAATTCAACGTGCAGGCTCATCGCGGCGGCAAACCATGTTTGGCACGCAACTCAGAAATGACGTCGGCGGCCGGACGGTGGCGCCCGGTGTCGGCGTCAGCGAGCCCATCGCAAAGCGCCGCGTTGATTTGGTCGCGGTTGTGGAGCGACTCCCATTCGACAACCAGATCGTCGAGCGTGAGGTCCTGCGAACCACTCTCGAGCCGCGCCCTGCCAAAACCGGCGAAGCTGTTGAATTCGTCCGTCTTCAGTGCCATCGCGGTCAATCCTCGTGGCCCCATGATACACAAGATTGGTCACTTTTGCGGAAGAAGGGGGGCCTTTTTAGCCGTGTCAGCATAATCGTCTATTCGCCGCCGGGCTCGGATGCCGACGCAGAAACTGGTGCTGACGCAGACGCCGGGGCCGCGCCGCGACGTTCGATGATCACCATGCTCACGGCCGTCAGCGCCACGCCGGCCACCAGGGCCGCCGAGACGGGCTCGCCGAAGAACGCGACACCGGCAATGGCCGCCATGGCCGTCTGCGAGGCGCCGAGGACGTTCGACTGCGTGACGGTGATGCGGTGCAGGCTCACGCCGAGCGACGCAAAGGCCAGGGCGTTGAAGACGCCGGCTGCTGCCATGTCGCGCCACTGCCCCAGCGTGATGTCGGCGACCATGCCGGGACCGTCGGTCAGCAAGGCAAACGCCGAGAGGCCGACGACGCCGGTCGTGGAGATGACGGCCAATCCGACCGGTAGGGCGATGCCGCGGACGAGCGCACGCCGCAGTGTGGCTGTGGTGGCCGAGTACGCTACCCCCGCCGTGCAGGCCGCGACGACGCCCAGCATGGCGAGCATCCAGGCGGACGACTCGGCGTCGCCGGAACCATGTACGGCAACGTTGGCCCGCCGTGCGGTCGAACTGAGGATCGTCACCGCCACGACGAGCAATACCATCGCGGCGATGCCGCGTAGTGTGACCCGCTCGCCGAGCCACCAGAGCCCGAACAACGCCCCGCTGGCAACGATCACGGCCGTCGTGACCGGCACGACGACGGCGAGTCCCAATTGCCCGAGCGCCCACTGGAACGGCAGGTTGCCACCGAACTGCACGAGCACCGAGATGATCAATAGTTTGACGAACGAGCTGCGTCGCAGGCCCAGCGGCACACCGCGCCTGACACGCAGCCCGATCGCCACCATGCTGCCCAACGAGATGGGCAAGGCCTTTACGGCCGACACCCATGCCGGGTCGCACGACTCGGCCACCCGCCTCAAGAAGATGTTGGTCAACGTGTAGAGGATCGCCGACGCAACGGCATACATCGTTGCCACCACCATGGGGTCGACGCTCGCGCCTCCCCGGTGCTTTGCTGCGGCTGCCGTATTATCGTCGGAAGATGGGGTCATTGGGCCCCGCGTGATGCAGTGGGGTTCAATTCATAGCGAAATGACATTCGTGCAGCGGTGTTGTCGTCGGTCTTGGGCGCCACGAACCCTCTTCGGACATCAATGATGCTTGCTGCGCCGTGTCGCGTCGGATCTCGGTGGCAATGGTTTCGTCGTTAATGCTTAGTTGGTTGGGATCGCGCCCAGCGGATCAATGGTGGCAGCACGATGAGCGAGGCGATCAGGCAGGAGAGGGTGCCGACGACCATCACCTGGCCCAGGCTCAGTGCGCCGAGGTGGTCAGCCGTGAGCAAGCTGCCAAAGCCGATCATCGTCGTCACGGAGGTGAGGATCACGGCCGTGCGGGTCGAGCGCAGCTGCGTGTCCGGTTCGGCCGAATCACGATAACGGTGGACGATGTGGATCCCCTGGTCAACGCCGAGGCCGATCAGAATCGGTACGGCGATGAAGTTCGTGACGTTGAAATCCCAGCCGAGCCAGCCCATCGCCCCAATCGTTCCCAGAAGCCCGACCGACAAGGGGAGCACGGCAAACAGTGTATCGCCAAGCCGGCGAAAGTCGCACCACACGAGCACGACGACCACGACGGCAGCCATCAGCGAGGCGTCGCGGAACCCTTTGCGGAGGTCGTGCAGGTTCTCCAATTGGATGACGGCGGACCCGGTAACGTCGGGGGTGATCGCGCGCACCTCGTCGATGAATTCGTCAAGATGGCGCATGTCCCAGGCGCTACGTTGTGGATAGATCCTCACGAGGAATTCGCCGTCGTCCGAGACGTAGGCGTGACGCAGTCCCGCGGGCAAGACCTCGGCGAGCGGCTCGGTGTCGGCGGCGACAATCTTTGTCGTGGCCTGGCCGACCTGGGCAAGCCGCGCGTTCATCTGTCGCACAAGCTGATCGGCCAGCTCTGCCGGCGCGTCGTCCAACGTTCGGGACATGGACCGCAGCGTGTCAGCCAACCCGGTGAGTGTGTCCGTGGCAAGCGGCACGGGGCCTTCGGCTGCTGTGTCGGCGTCCTCGGCATAGCGGGTCAGACGATCGACCGCCCGCGCCGCGCGGCGCAAGTCGTTCGCCTCAACCGTGCCAGCCGGTTTGCCCGGCTCGACCGCAACGTCGTGGTAGCGATGTAGTCGGGTGCGCAACTGTTGGCGCTCCGCGTCGGGCAACGTGACCAGGTCCAGGACCGACTCGGTCATGCCGACGTGATCGCTCTGCGAAGCGGCGGCAACAATCTCGCCAACCTGGGCGAGCGACTCGCAACGCACGGCCGCAAACAGACCAGCGGCCGACGAGTCGGCCAACATGCGGTTCTGCCAGTCGACGCAGGGCAACCCAGGGGGCTGCAACTTCAACAGGTTGTCTTCAAAGCGGACGTAGCGAACACCGGGCACCAGGGCGATCAGCAAGAGCATCGACACCATGGCCGCGTTGCGGGCGCGCCGTGGCGACCATTGCGGTAGCAGCGTGGAGAGCCAGTCGTGTCGCACGGGCCGCGTGGTCTCGTTGTCGAGACACGTGCGGCGGTCGTGCCAGACGATCATTGCCGGCAACACGTTAAGCAGCGCGACAAGGCAGAGCAGCAGCCCCATTGCCGCCACCCAGCCGACTTCGCGCAGCGCGTGCGATTGCGTCAGTGTGGTCGTGAGAAACGCCCCGGCCGAAGTCATCGCCGCGGTGACGTTGCCCCGGCCAGTCGATTCAAGCGCCCGACAGATGGCGGCCTCGACGTCGAGGTGTTCGCGTTCCTCTTCGTAGCGGACCAGCACGTGGATGCCGTAGTCGATGCCCGCCCCGATCAGGATCGGCATGAACACGGCACTGAGCAGCCCGAGCTGCCCGATCATGAGCGTCACCATCCCCACGGTCCAGGCGATGCCACAAGCCAGCGCGACGATCACCAGCAGCGGCCGGGCGACGCTGCGCATCGCCACGACAAACACGAGTGTGACCAACACGACCGACAGCAACGTGGCCCGCAGCGCGTCGCGCGAGGCGATGCGGAGTTGATCGGCCAGCAAAACGTGTTTACCCGTCAGGCCGATTTCCACACCTGGAAATTGGTCGACGACATTGGTGATCGTTTCGCGGATACGAGCCAACGGCTCGGCGATCACCGACAGCGTCTCGAAGTCTTTGCGGGGCAGGATGCGAATCAGGTAGAGCTGCCCGCTCATTGACGTGAAATAGCGCCGTCGGCTTGGTGCGTCGATCAGAAACGCCAGTTCCGACTCGCTGGGGGAGCCCGGCATGGCGGCCGCCAGCGTTTTGAGCAGAAAGACGCCTCCAGCTGCCTTGTCGGCACGATTGTCAGTCGAACGGATCAGGCCGGGGGCCACGGCGCGGGCGAGCATGGCATTGGCGGTGCGCAGTACCGCCGCGGCGTCGCTTCCGGCGGCCAGTACTGGAAACGCGGCAGCCGCGTCGGCAAAGCTGGCCAGGTCGCGCTCGGACATCGATCGCGTAGCCAGTCGCAATTGCTCGTCGGGATCGACGTAGCCTTCGACGGCGGGCAGAGCGTCGATCTGCCGCAGTCGCACGACCAACTCGTCGGTGCAGCGCTCGGCGAGTTCCGTGTTGTCGCCGGCATCCACGACGACGTAGATGTAGTCGAGGTCGCCGAAATCGTCCGTCAAGCGGCGAAAGTCTTGCACGTACTGCCGGTGCGGCGAACCGAGTTCATCGACGTTCGTGTTCATCCGCAGCGCCACGGCACCGTACGCCGCGCCGATCGCGGCCAACACGAGTCCGGTCAACGAGATCGCTGGCGCGTGTCGGCAGACAAATCGGGCCAGGGCCGTCAGCAGCGCTTGGATCATCCGGCGCTTCTCCCTACCCGCCGGTCACGCCCGTTTCCCGCACGCCGTTGCCGGCAGAGCCGCCGTTGCCCCTCCCGTTGGTCCCTGCATCGGGTCGAGATGATACGATGAGGCCGGGCACCACGACTTTGCACAGGTTCGAGCAGGTCACGCACAGCGGGGAGTATCCAGCCTTGGCCGTGAAGCAAAACGTTCCAACGAGCGACGACGACTGGGTCCGCGCCATCCACGACACACCGCTGCAACTGGTGCTGGTCGTCACCGGCGGAGGCAGCGGGGCCATCGCCCGACTGCTGGAAACGCCCGGTGCGTCGCGAACCGTTCTCGAAGCCGCGGTGCCCTATGCCGCTCCGGCACTGGCCAACTGGCTCGGCGCCGAACCGGAACACTATTGTTCGTCCGACACGGCCCGGGCAATGTCGATGGTTGCCTGGCAGCGGGCGCAGCATTGGACGGGCGACACCCAGGTCGCCGGCATCGCCTGCACCGCGAGCCTGGCCAGCGACCGGCCCAAACGGGGACCACACCGCGTGCACCTCGCCTGCCAGACCGCCGAACTGACGATGACCCAATCGGTCGAGTTCGTCAAGGGTCGCCGCAATCGCCGCGAAGAGGAAGCGCTCACCGCCGCGCTCTTGCTCAACGTGATCGCCGAAGCGGCCAGCGTCGCACGGCTGACGACGGACCTTGGCGACGACGAACCGATCGTTTCGGCCCGCTGCGATGCTCCTGCACCCTGGCGCGAGTTGATGACCGGCGCGTTGACGCACGTACTGATTGCGGACACCGACGACAAACAGCACGACAACACCCCGCGCGTGCTCTTTCCAGGCGCCTTTCATCCGCTGCACGAGGGGCACCGCCGGATAGCCGCGATTGCTGCCCGCCGGCTCGCCGCGCCGGTGACGTTCGAACTCTCGATCGAAAACGTCGACAAGCCGCCGCTGGATTACCTCGAGATCGAGCGGCGCTGCGGGCAATTTGCCGGCGTGGGAGCCGTCTGCCTGACCCGGGCGCCGACGTTTCTTGGGAAAGCCGAATTATTTCCCGGGGCGACGTTTGTCGTCGGCGCGGACACGATCATCCGTATTGCCGCTCCACGGTATTATGGCAACGACCCGGCCGCCTGTCGGGCCGCCATCCAGCGGATCGCTGCGCTGGGTTGCCGCTTCCTGGTGTTCGGCCGGCTCGACGACAACGGCTTTGTCACGCTCGCGGACCTTTCGCTGCCGTCGGAACTGCGCGCCATCTGCGACGAAGTCGACGAAGACGCCTTCCGCGCAGACGTGTCATCGACCGAACTGAGGCAAGCGGCGGCCGACGACGAATGACCGTGCCGTCTTGCTCAATCCCAATGCTCCAGCCCCACGATCGGCAGGGCGAACTCGAACGCCGCCTCCCACTCGGGCGTGTCGGCTGCTTGGAAGGCGTCGTAGATGCGTTTTTTCGGATAGGGATCGGCCGCGCCGGTTGTGCGGCGTCGCAGGCCGAGTTGCAAGCCGCCTTCGTGGGGATGGTCTACGTGGCGATGCAGGATGAAGGCGTCGACACCGTCGAGCGCCGCCACCTTGCGATAGGCGTAGCAGTACGCGGCAGCCTGGATCGCCTCGCCCTCGGGACCGTCGGGTGTGTGGAACCCCTGTTCGCTGAAGATCACCCGCCGCGGCACGCCGCGATACAACAGCTCGGGCCGCTCGAGATAATCCGTCAGCACGTCGGCGTTCTTGAACGTGATCCGCGGCGTCTCCGCGGTCGGCTGGGCCGATTCGTCCAACCAGAAGCGCGGCTCGAAAAGGTTCTCCGGATAGGGATGGAACGCCACGTGCCAGTCGAAGTCGCCACCGGCGCGCGCCTGGGTGGCGAAGTAGTCGAGAAACGCACGACCGGCAAACGCCTGCTGGTCGTCGCCTGCCGGGTAACGCATGTTCCAATGGTGCTCGAGCGAGATGTACACCCGCGCCCAAGATGACTGGCGGCGCACGGCGTCGTGGGCCAGTCGCACCGCCGGGAGGTAGTCGTCGGCGAACTCGCGCATCGACACCCGCCCCATGTTGCTCCACCACCAGTGCGAGTTCACCTCGTTGCCGATGATGTAACCGGCGACACGGCCGTAGCGCTCGTCGGGCCGCGACCAGCGCTCGGCAAGAAACTCCATCGTGGCAGTGAACCAGCGGCGTCCCTCATCGCTGACCGTGTTGAAAGCGCCGAGCCGATTCGGCGCCGCCGGATCGTAGCCGGGGTGCAACATGCAGCGGTCCACCGTCGCGTTGCCGCTCGCGTAGGCGAGGATGATCAGGTGCACGACGACGCCGTGATCCGAGAGGGCCTTGATGTCACGGTCGAGCCGCTGGACGTATCCCGCGTGGAAACGATAGACGTCGCCGTCGTAGGTCCACTCGAGCAAACCGGCATCGGTCGCGGCCGCATCAGGGGCCACGATCTCTGTGAGATTCACGTTGAGCGCGGCGTGTTTGACGCCCAACGCCAGCGCGTCGTCGACCAGTTCGACCTGCAGGCCCTTCTTCGAGGCGGCGTGGGGATAGTCATCGACATACCGCGAGGCCTCCTGGGAACTTGCGATCGCAGGGGCGATCAGCGCAGCAACGGCCACGAGCCAGGCGAGACGACGACGAAGCATCGGTGGGTAGGACAGCACGGGACGGGAGCCGGACGAAGGGGGAGGGATGTCGAGGCGGGATCCCTCGATTG
>JAGQPT010000163.1 GCA_020426575.1 Planctomycetales bacterium | reverse complement strand
GGAGACGGCGGCCATGCCGAGCGCTCCGCCAACGCCGAGCAGGGTCATCAGCGCAAGCCAGAACCGCTTGCTAGCGTGGGCATCGGCGACGGCGCCGAGCACGGGCGAGGCGACGGCCGCGATGAGCATCGTGCCACTGATGCCGTAGGCCCAGATCAAGTTGCCGGCTTCACCCGGCGCGATCGCCGTGGTGATGTAGATCATCAACATCGTGATCGACAAGGTCGAATACGCGCTGATGGCCCAGTCGTACATGCACCAGGCGAAGATTTCCGTGCGCGTGCCGAGTCGACGGGAGCCGGGCGGCGTGGCGTCAGGTGTCGGGGCGCCAGGGCTAGAGGCGGTCGGCATGAACGTCCTTGCAGCGCGTGGGGGACCAGGGCCAGGAATGTCGGCCACAAGATATCAGATTCACGCGCTGCAAACGATCCAATCCGGGAGTAACGGTGGCCTGCTATCGATTTCCTGATCCGGGCGCAAATGGGACGCCGGCTCCGCGAGACGCTCAATTCACCGCGCTGGGTTCGCGATCACGTGTGACGGCAACGCCGCTGTACTGCTACTTCGGCCCGTCGAGGGTAATGTCGACCAGGGCCGGTTCGTCGCTGCAGCAGTGGCCGTCGTCGGCATGACCGGGGCCGTCGTCGGCATGACCGGGGCCGCCGCCGGCTTGGCCCTGCTCGGCGTCGGCCATCGCGCGGATCTCCTCGGTGATCTTCATCGAGCAGAACTTCGGTCCACACATGCTGCAAAAGTGCGCGCTCTTGAAGGTATCCTGCGGCAGCGTTTCGTCGTGCATCCGCCGGGCCGTTTCGGGGTCGAGCGAGAGGCGGAACTGCTCGTTCCAGTCGAACTCGAAGCGGGCCTTGCTCAGCGCGTCGTCGCGGTCGCGGGCCCCTGCCCTGCCCCGCGCCACGTCAGCGGCGTGGGCGGCGATCTTGTAGGCGATCACGCCCTGCTTGACGTCGTCGACCTCGGGCAGACCGAGATGTTCCTTCGGCGTCACGTAACAGAGCATCGCCGCGCCGTACCAGCCGGCCATCGCCGCGCCGATCGCGCTGGTGATGTGGTCGTAGCCCGGCGCGATGTCGGTGACCAGCGGACCGAGCACGTAGAACGGCGCGCCGTGGCACCACTCAATTTCCTTCTCGATGTTCATCTGGATCTGGTCCATGGGGATGTGGCCAGGTCCTTCGATCATCACTTGCGTGCCGTGTTCCCACGATCGCTTGGTCAGCTCGCCCATCACCTTGAGTTCGGCGAACTGGGCCTCGTCGCTGGCGTCGGCCAGGCAGCCCGGCCGCAGACCGTCACCCAGGCTCCAGGTGACGTCGTACTCGCGCATCACGTCACAGAGGTCGCCAAAGTATTCGTAGAATGGATTCTGCCGACGGTGGGTCATCATCCATTTGGCCACCAGCGAACCGCCCCGGCTGACGATCCCGGTGACGCGCTTCGTGGTGAGCGTGAGGTGTTCGAGCATCAGGGCCGCGTGGATCGTCATGTAGTCGACGCCCTGCTGGGCCTGATGTTCGACGACGTCGATGAACTGCTGCGGCTTCATCTCCTCGATGTTGCCGTCGAGCCGTTCGACCATCTCGTAGATCGGCACCGTGCCGATCGGCACGGGCGAGCGTTCGATGATCGCGCCACGAATGCCGTCGATGTCCCGGCCGGTCGAGAGGTCCATCACCGTGTCGGCGCCGAAGTGGACGGCCGTGTGCAGTTTTTCCAGCTCGGTTTCGGCGTCGCTGGTGACGGCCGAGTTGCCGATGTTGGCGTTGATCTTGGTCTTCGCGGCAATGCCGATGCACATCGGCTCGAGCGCGCCGGCGAGGTGATTCTTGTTGGCGGGGATCACCATGCGGCCCGCGGCCACTTCGTCGCGGATCAACTCGGCGGCCAGGCCCTCGCGACGGGCGACGTATTCCATTTCCGGCGTCACGTTGCCGGCACGAGCTTCGAGGTACTGCGTCATCTGGGCGTGAACTCCCTAGTGCTGAGCGGCCGACGGCGTCCTCTCAAACCGCCCGAAAGCGGCCGAGCGCCGACCGATGGTGTCGTTGGTATCTTCAACTCCGAATCGTACCGCCACGCCGGTTATTGTCAAACCAGGGGGCACGGCCGAGACACGGTAGACCGACCCAACCAGCGCTCAGCGGGTCGCACGGATACTCGCCCGCAACGCGTCCTAATGACGCGAGAGCCCGCGCGGGTCGCGTGTCCGTGCCCTCGCAGCAACGGGGAGGCCCAGGCGCGAAGCGCGCGTTCACCCACCGATGCGCGAGATCCGAACGGTCGGCCCGACGTCATACTTCAACCTGGTGATCGAGCCCGGATACAGTTGGCTTCGACGGACCATGGCCGTGTGCCATTCGTCGCAAAAGTTGGACGTCACCGTACACAATGTACACGCCAATCATGACGACGAGGAACTCGAGTGATCCGGTGAGAATCATCCCCCCGGTGCTTTCCCGGCCTAGTGTGTTGCGCACTAAGGGGAGCAACGCAGCGACGGCACAACCGGCGACGACGAACGACATCGTCTTGTCGCTCCACGGCACCTCTCGAACCGGGGGCTTTCGCCATCGTACGAGCCACATCACGGGACAGATGAGTACGAAGGCCACGTCCATTCCTCCAAAGGTGTCCGTGACATACCACGCAACCATAAGCAGCCAACTGGCGAACATCCGAGCACGAATCTTGGTTTCGTCTCGCATGACTCGGTTCTCCCCGTATGTGAAGTGCCGCGCGCATAAGATCAAGCGCCATTTATTGTCTTGCCATTGTTTGTCAAACGCAAGCACCCGAGCAATAACACCAGGTAAGACACGGCAAGCAGGGCCCGATAGAGTCCGACAATCTTCTTGTCGCTGCGCGATACCGACGCTCGGCCAACATCGCGTTCACGGCGTCGGCGCCGATTGCAGCCGAGTGTCGGAACCGCCCGCGGTCGTGGTGTCACTGGCCCGAGTTGCACGCTGCGATCAATCCTAGATCGCACCGTCGCCGGTCCTTCATCCGGCGCACCAACGCGTTTTGCCCAGGGGGAGGTTGCCGCGGCGTCGGCCAGTTGATGTAAATCCTGGTTTCAGCAAACCGCTCGCGCATCGAGTCGAGTTCGTCGACGGTGACCGACACGTTGTACAGATCGAGTTGCTCGATGTGATTGGCCTCGAGCGCGCGCTCGATGTCGTCAGCAAGAAACACGTGCCCACGCAGAGTGAGTTGGCGGAGCGGTCCCAACATCAGCTCGTCGAGGTCCGCCGGCCCGATCAATTCATCATTCTGGTTTGCTCGGTAGGCTTGATCGTTGGATCCGGACGGGTCGTACATGTCGACGAACAACGCCGTCAATTGCGAGCACTTTTCCAAGCTTCGCAGGGCGGACTTTGGGAACGGTCCGTGAAACGCGAATTCCTCGACGAAGGGAAGTTGCACGATTCGGTCCATCTCTTCCAGCGACGACGCGCTCGAACTAATGTCAACGCGATAAACGTGGCTGCATTGCGGGAGGTACGAATCGTCGCCCACCAAGCGACGCAGCCAATCGGGTCCGCAGTACCTCTGATAGGACGTTAACCCGCGTTCCTGTCGCGGCTTCCCCTGTTGGACGTTTTCGACGACTTGCCGCTCGACATCCTTCCAATGCACATGGTGCACGTGCCAACCCAGGATCAAGCCGCTGAAGGTCGTTGCCGCAAGGAAGTCGATCACACGAAATCGCAATAGTCCACCGCGGCTGCGTATCCAGCTCTCGGTGGCCCACCCCAGCGCACCGACGACCAGCAGCGCAACCACCGCGTCGAGCGCCAGATTGCCCGGATGAACTCGCCAAACGACACTTTCCAGCGGCCAGTTATCGTAGTTGCTCCACGAAACGAAGTCGCTCATCTCGCCGTTACAGCTTTGGTATCCGTTCCCAAAATTCAAGAGCGGTCGAGGACGCACTGAGTAGTACCCGCCAAACAGGGGAACGCGTAGCGAGCGCACAAGGCAAGGCAATGGCCACCCGTGCTCGTAGAGCCGGGGAAACAGAAAGTATGGGCTTGCCTCGGTGACGCGGCCAGACTTCGTCGCGTCGTGGACAACCTGGCATTGCCGTTCCCACCAACTCATCGGTTCACGATGAGGAACCTCACGAACGTCGCCGGTTACGGCCACGAACGACAGCCCGACAACCGTGAGAAGCGCCACAAACCACGTGATCGGGTGGCATCTAAGCAGGCGCGAAAGTACCGCGCGCACTGGTCGCCGGTCCGGATTTGCACCCACCAGAATTTCCCCTTTCTTTGAGACGTTGCACCACAACGAACTATCGCCAGTGGAACAGTATCTATTCTGGAGCGTGCCGACACACCGCACAAGGCGAATCGCCCTGGTCCCATTACGAGGCTGAAAACGCTGCCCAGCCGTATGACCAAGTCGCGCAGTCGTGTTGATGGCCTATCCCGGTTCGTAGCCCAAGTTCGGCGCCAGCCAGCGTTCGACTTCGGCCGCCGTTATGCCTTTGCGCTGGGCATACGATTCGACCTGCTCGCGTGTGATGCGGTCGACGGCGAAGTAGCGGGCCTGGGGGTGGGCGAAATAAAGTCCACTGACCGAGGCGGCCGGGCTCATGGCGAAGTTCTCCGTGAGCGTGACGCCGGTGCGCTGCTCGGCGGCGAGCAGATCGAACAGCGTGCGCTTTTCCGTGTGGTCGGGGCAAGCCGGATAGCCAGGCGCCGGTCGGATGCCACGGTACTTCTCGGCGATCAGGGCGTCGTTGTCGAGCGCCTCGGTGCGGCCGTATCCCCACTCTTGGCGGACGCGTTGATGCAGGGACTCGGCAAACGCCTCGGCCAGGCGGTCGGCGAGCGCCTTGACCATGATCGCCTGGTAGTCGTCGTGGTCGGCCTCGTACCGCTTGACGAGCGCGTCGACCCCATGACCGGCCGTCACGGTGAATCCGCCGACGAAGTCTTCCCGCCCTGAATCGAACGGCGCGACGAAGTCGGCCAGGGCGTAGAAAACTTCGGTCCCCTTGCGGCGCCACTGCTGACGCAGGGTGTGCAGACGCGCGAGTTCAGTGCCGCGCGAATCGTCAGTGTAGAGAACGATGTCGTCACCGTCGCTGGCCGCTGGCCAAAAGGCGTACACACCTCGCGCGGTCAGCAGTTTGTCCTCGACGATCATACCCAGCAATCGCTGGGCGTCGTCGAACAACTTGCGCGCCTCGCCGCCGACGGTTGCGTCGTCGAGGATCGCCGGGTACTTGCCGCGCAGTTCCCAGGCCTGGAAAAACGGTGACCAATCGACGTACGGCAGCAGGTCGGCGAGCGGCTGTTCGGCGATCGTGTGCGTGCCTATGAACTCGGGACGATCGATCACGGCCGTGGCCCAGTCGCAGGTGTAACGATGTTGGACGGCTTCGGCGTACGGCACGAGGTCGGGGCCGGCGCGTCGGCCGTAGTCGGCGACGATCTTTGCTTGCTCCGCGCGACAGTCGGCGACAAAGGCGTCGCGGTGTTCGTCGCTGCGCAGCCGATCGACGATGCCAACGCTGCGGGAAGCGTCGCGGACGTAGACCGTGGGCGCTTCATATGCCGGTGCGATCTTAATCGCCGTGTGTTTGGCGCTGGTCGTGGCGCCGCCGATCAACAGCGGCAGCGTCATGCCGCGCTCCTGCATCTGGCGAGCGACGTGCACCATCTCGTCGAGGCTCGGCGTGATCAAGCCGCTGAGCCCGATCATGTCGACCCCCTCGGTCTCGGCCGTGTCGAGGATCTTTTCTGCGGGGACCATCACGCCGAGGTCGATCACTTCGTAGTTGTTGCAGCCGAGGACGACACCGACGATGTTCTTGCCGATGTCGTGGACGTCGCCCTTGACGGTCGCCATCAACACCTTGCCGCGCGCCTCCTGCGTGGCGCCGGCGGCCTGTTTTTCGGCTTCCATGAAAGGCAGCAGGTAGGCGACCGCCTTTTTCATCACGCGGGCGCTCTTCACTACCTGCGGCAGGAACATCTTGCCGGAGCCGAACAGGTCGCCGACGACCTGCATCCCGTCCATCAGCGGGCCTTCGATCACTTTGAGGCACGATGGGTACGCTTGCCGCGCCTCCTCGGTGTCGGCTTTGATGAAATCGGTGACGCCGCGCACCAGGGCGTGTTTGAGACGTTCGGCGACCGGCTCGCTCCGCCAGGCGTCGTCGCGGGTCGCGCTCTTGCCTTCGCTCTTCACGTTTTCGGCAAACTCGATGAGCCGCTCGGTGGCGTCGGGTCGGCGATTGAGCAGCACGTCTTCGACGCGCTCGAGCAACTCAGGCGGAATTTCGTCGTACACGGCCAACTGGCCGGCGTTGACGATGCCCATGTCGAGGCCGGCGGCGATGGCGTGATACAGAAACGCCGCGTGGATCGCCTCTCGGACCGCGTCGTTGCCGCGGAAGGAGAACGAGATGTTGCTGACGCCGCCCGAGACGTGCGCGCCGGGGCACTGTTGTTTGATCAGCCGTGCGGCTTCGATGAAGGCCACGGCGTAGTCGTTGTGTTCTTCGATGCCGGTCGCCACGGCGAGGATGTTGGGGTCGAAGATGATGTCTTGCGCCGGAAAGCCGATGCGTTCGGTGAGCAATTCGTAGGCGCGGCGGCAGATGTCAACCTTTCGCTGGGCCGAGGCGGCTTGTCCCTCTTCGTCGAAGGCCATCACGACGACGGCGGCGCCATAGCGGCGCACCAGTTCCGCCAGCCGCAGGAACTCGTCTTCGCCCTCCTTGAGACTGATCGAGTTGACGATTCCCTTGCCCTGCACGCATTTGAGACCGGCCTCGATCACTTCCCACTTTGAACTGTCGACCATGATCGGCACACGGACGACTTCGGGCTCGGCGGCGAGCAGGTTGAGGTACTTCGTCATGGCGGCGACGCCATCGAGCAGGCCCTCGTCGAGGTTGATGTCGATGATGTTGGCACCGCCGTCGACCTGTTGCCGGGCGATGGAAACGGCCTGCTCGTAGTCTTCTTCGAGGATCAGCTTGGCGAACTTGCGCGAGCCGCTCACGTTGGTGCGTTCGCCGATGTTGATGAAATTCGTGTCGGGGCGGACCGTCAGCGGTTCGAGCCCGCTGAGCCGTAGATAGGGTTCAACGATCGGGGGGATGCGGGGGGGCTTGTCGGCGACAGCCGCGGTGATGGCCGCGATGTGCGCTGGCGTCGTCCCGCAACAGCCGCCGGCGATGTTCAGCCAACCCCGCTCGGCAAACTCGCCCAGCGCCCGGGCCATCATCTCGGGCGTCTCGTCGAAGCCGCCCAGCGCGTTGGGAAGTCCCGCATTCGGGTAGCAGCTCACGTTGATCGGCGCCACGCGGGAGAGCTCTTCCAGGTAGGGCCGCAATTGCTTGGGGCCCAAAGCGCAATTGATCCCCACGCTGAGCAGGTCGGCGTGCGAGATCGAATTCCAGGCGGCCTCGACGGTCTGCATCGAAAGGGTGCGGCCGCCGTCGAAGATCGTGAACGAGGCCATCACCGGCAATCGCGGCGCGGCGGGATGATCGCGGAAGTAGCTGTCGATGGCGAACAGGCAGGCCTTGAGCACCAGCGTGTCGAATGACGTCTCGGCCAGCAGCAGATCGACCCCACCGTCGACCAGCGCCGCAATCTGTTCGTAGTAGGTTTCGACCATCGCGTCGAACGTCGTGTCGCGGTGGCCGGGGTCGTCGACCTTGCCGGCGATTGAGAGCTGGCGGTTTGTGGGGCCGATCGAGCCAGCGACAAATCGTGGTCGGTCGGGCGTCTGCTGCGTCATTGCATCGGCCGCGCGACGGGCCACCGCAACGGCTTCGAGGTTGAGGTCACGAGCGAAGTCTGAGAGCCCGAAGTCGGCCATCGCCACGCTCGTGGCGCCGAAGGTGTTGGTTTCGATGATGTCTGCACCCGCCTCGAGGTACTCCCGATGGATCGACTCGATCGCGTGGGGTTGAGTGACGGAGAGGATGTCGATGAAGTTGCGCAGATCGCGCGGATGATCGACGAATCGGTCACCGCGATAGTCGGCTTCGTCGAAGCCGAGTTGGTGGACCATCGTACCCATCGCCCCATCGAGCATCATGATCCGCTGAGCCAGAATGGCGTCGAATTGGACTCGGATTTGGGGACGCTGGGCAACGGACATGTGGGAGGTTCCGGGATTGGGGATTTCGGATCGAGAAATGCAAAAACACGGGAGCGTCGATCCTGAGCGCAACGCAATTTGTGCAAGTATCGCAGACGATGGAGGTACCGACAAGGCGACGCCGTGCAGTACTGGATAAGCTAACCGACAACGCGATAAGCGGTTAGGTTCACGCTGCATGGTCCACGGCGGACGGTTTCGCAAGGGAGTTCCGTCGACGCCTCGACACTCACTAGGTGCCAGTGTCGATCACAGCGGCGTCGGGCACAATTTGCCCGGTTTGCCAAAACGCGACGACGCTCAAGATCGTCGTAACCGGTTCCGATACTCACCGATGTGCCGCTGCGCCGAGCCGATCGGCTCCGCGTGGGCCGGCGCGCTGCCGCGGCACTTGTGTCGCCACACACTGACAGCGATGAAAGCAGACCGCCTATGTCGACCGCCAGCGCCAACTCGTCTCCCGATCCCATTCGCCAAAAAACGGGTGACGTCGACGCCGTTCCGCTGCGGGGCCCGCGCCTGGCGGAGAGCAACGAGCCGAGCCGTCCGACCCACGTCACGACGGTGATCGCCAGTCTGCCGGACGTCACGCGATCCGCAGCGTCCGGAGCCCATGCGTCGCAAGCTCGACGCGGCATAGGATGGCTGCAACATTTCGCGCAGGGAACTTCGGGACTTACAAGGCGGTGGCGATCGCGTCGGCCGTTACCGGGCAATCGTCGCCGGGCGAAAGTCTTTGCCGGCGTGATGGTCGGGGGGCTCAGCGTGTTGGCGGCGCTGCTGTTTGTCGGCACGCGTTTCACCGAGATGCCGACCGCCGACGCGTCACCGGGGGTATCGCCGCTTGCCGACTCGACGTGGCAGCCGGCTGTCCCCACGATACCTCCCGCGTTTTCCCGATCGGAACTGGCGGCGGGCCCGTTTGCCGGTTCGGCGGACAGTTCGAATCAGCGCACCACGGCAGACGCATCGATACCGACTCAAAAAACGGCACCGTTGTGGTCGCCCGGTGCGCATTCGGCGAGCGACCATGGCGCGGCATCTTTTGGAAACGAACAAAAACTTGCGGACACGACGCCGTTGATGTTTCCGAGTCTGCCCGGCCCCGGCGGGGGCTCCGGCTTTGGTCCGGGGGACGTCGCATCCACGCAGCCTCGTCCGTCGACGGGCAACGGCGCCGAATCGCCCCTGCCTCCCGCAACGACGCCTTCAACATCGACAGCTTCGACAATGACGCCGCCCACAATGACGCCGCCCAAAACACTAGTCGCGCAGCCGCCATTCGGGGATCGTGCTCTAGTGGCGACGGACACGCGTGCGACGGCGGCATCGAATCGCCCCGACGAGTTGTCCAGTTTGGGCAACGCGGTCCCACCGACGGCGGCGTCGTCGGTCAGCGAAGTGTTCAGTTGGCCCCAGGGTGGCGATCCGGTGGTCAATTCGAACGCTGCGCCGCACCCCTTGGAGGCGAGTGTTGCGGGGGGCTTCCGCGCCCCGCAGTCCGAACTCACCGTTGAACCGACGCCTCAGCCGGCCCAGTCGGGAGATGGCGCCGCGCGGATTGACATTCTGGCGCGTCGCT
>JAGQPT010000162.1 GCA_020426575.1 Planctomycetales bacterium | reverse complement strand
GCTATGGTTGTTTCGGGACCTGCTGCGGCCGATCGACGAAGCGACGCTGCAGCGGCTCGTCGAGCAATACGCCGCCGATGCCGACTCGCATCAAAGGCAGCTCTTTGCCGATTCGCTGCGGGCGGCGCTGACGGTCGACGAGGTTGGTCGGCTTGCGGTAGAACTGGGCCTGTCGCCCGACGATGTGCGGCAGACCAGTGACCGACATTGGACCTGGACCACACGAAAGCACTGACCACCACAAGGTTATTGACACCACGATGACTGACGCGCCGTCCGATCCGACAACTCCCGAGTCAGACACTTCGGCGCCGCTGGACGAATCCGTTGCCGCTGCCGCGACTCCCACGACCGACGAGGCAGTCGGCGCGCTCGAAGAACCGGCAGAGATGACGGCCGAAGAGCGTGCCGAGGCGAAGCGGTACGGCGACGTCAAGTTGCGCTGCGATCTGGCGGACCGGGCGATCGACGTGGTGTACCTGGCCGTGATGGCGCTCGTCGTGGCCCGACCGCTCACGAACCTGCTGGCGGGTTATTCGCCGTACGACACGCTCACGCTGGTGATGCTGTTTCTCGTCGTGTTCATCGGCCACGAGTGTGTCTCGCTGCCGTTATCGTTCTACAGCGGGTTCGTGCTCGAGCGGCGTTACGGGCTCAGTCGACTGACGGCGCGGGGGTGGCTGGTGCGGCACTTCAAGCGCTACGGGCTCAGCCTGGCGTTCAGCCTGGTGATGTTCGTCGCCCTGTTCTGGCTCGTCTGGTGGACGGGACCGTGGTGGTGGCTGGTGGCGGCGCTAGCATTCTTTGCCGTGAGTGTCATCTTGGGGCAATTGGCGCCGGTGCTGATTCTGCCGTTGTTCTACAAGGTGGAACGGCTGGATGACACGGCGCTCCAGGAGCGTTTCGATCGGTTGTGCGAGGGCACGACACTGTCGATCGAAGGTGTGTACCGCATGGACCTCAGCGTGGAGACGGTCAAGGCGAACGCCGCGCTGGCCGGGTTGGGGCGCACCCGCCGGGTGCTGTTGGGGGACACACTGTTGGAACACTTCACACCAGACGAAATCGAGGTGGTCTTTGCCCACGAGGTGGGGCACCACGTGTTCGGCCACATCCGCAAGATGATGTTGGCCGGCTTGGTCTATAGCGCCGTCGGCTTCTGGCTCTGCAACGTCGTGCTGCTGCGTTACACGGGGCTGCCGGCGTTCGGACCGGGCGAGGCGGCGCTGCCGGTCTACGCGCTGCCGATGTTGATGCTGCTGCTCACGCTGTTCGGCATGGTCGTCGAGCCGCTGCAGAATTTCATCAGCCGAGGTTACGAACGACAATGTGACCGTTATGCGCTGGAGCGGACCGGCATGGCGGCGGCCTACCGTTCGGCGTTTGGCAAGCTGGCAAGGCTGAACAAGGACGACCCGGAGCCGAACCCGATCGCGGTCGCGTTGTTCGAAAGCCACCCTCCGATTGCCGAACGCATCGCCATGGCCGACAAGCGGTAAGCGTGACTCCGAGATCCACGAGGTCGGGGGTGGCTGTCCCACACGCGACGAAACGTTGCATCCTGCCCGTATGGCCTGGGGTTGGGCAAAGTGTCCGCTTCGGGATCCGGGAGAAATCGATTGGGCGGAGTCTGGCGATTGGCGTTTTTCCGGGGTTTCGGGCGTTAGTTGCTTGCCCCGGCCACGTTACCATCGCTGCGGATAACTTACCGTTTGGGCTCTTCGGCGTCGAAGAGTAGAATGGATTGTGGAAGCACCGCAAGTGTCGGAAAGTGTCGAACGGGCGGTGGGTACTTTTCGCGGGCCGCCGTCCGATCGCGTCAGCGGCAGGAACCAGAGCCATGGCTGTCGAACAACGAGTGCGACGCAAGCGGATACTCCGCGAAGCTGAGGGTTACCTCGAGCTGGGGATGCCCCAGCACGCCCTGGCCGCACTTTCTCGGCTGGATCGTGAGAGTTCCGGCCGTAGCGATGCGCTCTACCTCGAGGGTGAGGCCCTGCGATCATTGGGCCGATACGGCGAGGCGCTCGTTCCGCTCGAGGCAGCGGCCGACGTGGCGCCGAGCAACGTGCATATCTGGCTGGCACTGGCCTGGTGTTACAAACGCACGAACCAGTTGCCCCGGGCGATCGAAGCGCTCGAACAGGCCCGCGACGTCGATCCCGACGACGCCCTGCTCCTCTACAACCTGGCGTGTTACTGGAGCCTCGCCGGAGAAGTCGAACAGGCCGTGGACTATCTGGGTCGGGCGTTCGAGCGTGATCCCAACTACCGCGAGTTGGTCGCTGACGAGAGCGATTTCGACCCGATCCGGAACCGTCCCGAGTTCCAGGCGCTGCTGACAATCATCGTCTGAAACCACGGTCCCGCGACATCTGCCGGTGTGCGGGCAACTTTGCTCGGCGTGCTGGGACCCTTGCGTGCGATGCGCCCGACCGCGAGGTCACTGCGCCCGCGATGGCAGGACGGGGGGCCGTGAGACGCGGAGCCAAGTGTGGGATGCGTCGGTGTTGCCGGCGAGTGCCGCCGCCGGCTCTTCATCCCACGGGCTCGCCTCCGCGTCTCATCGCCCCCCGGTCCTTTTGCCATTTTGATCGATGCTACCCAGTGACTCGCTGTTGCTTGGCTTTTGAATGGCTCGCATAGCCCTGCGTCTTGTTGCCCCGAGCATTGGTGGCTGGTGGCGGGCCATCGCCGTGGAAGTTGGCATGGAGCGAATCCCAGTCGATCACCAGTGAGCCGCCACTCGCTTCGTGCCCCTTGGCCCAGTTCATCAGCAGATCGAGACAGGCGTGGTCGATGTAGTTGAGCCGTTCGAAGTCGACGTGCAACTGGACGTTGTCCGGGACACGGTCAAGGCACGCTGCCAACCTGGGGAGTCGAATGAATGTGGCCGCACCGGCGAGCCGCAACGTGGCGCGGCGTCCCGTGGAGGCGACATCGAGTTCGGTGTCGAGGTGCGAGAACGTGTACAGGAGTTTGGCGGCCGAAAGCGCAATTCCGGTAAGTACGCCGGTGAGCAAGTCGGTGGCAACAATCATCACAATCGTGGCGAGACAAATCGCGACTTCGCTGCGACCGTAGCGGCGCAGTTCGCGAATCGCGCGAACGTTGACGAGCTTGAACCCGGTGTAGACGAGGATCGCCGCCAGCCCGGCCGTGGGGATCATGCGGATCACGTAAGCCAGGAGCGAGACGAAGACGAGCAGCCAGAGGCCGTGTAGGATGGCAGAGAGTCGCGTCTGACCGCCCGAGTCAACGTTGGCACTGCTGCGGACGATCACACCCGTCATCGGCAGCGCACCGAACAGCCCGCAGACGATATTGCCGACTCCCTGTGCGGCCAGTTCGCGATCATAGTTGGTCGAGAGCCCGGGGCGCATCTTTTCCACGGCCGTGGCGCAGAGCAGTGTTTCGGCACTTGCCACGACGGCCAGCACGACGCCGGCTTGAACCACGGCGCCGAGGGGTGCCGACTGCAGTACAACAAACGTGGGGAAGTGCACCTCACTCCAGAGGTTATCCGGCACCTCGACGTAGAGCACCGGTAGATCGAACAGGGCGGCGACGATGGTGACCGCGACCACCGCGACCAGCGGTGCGGGAATTCGTCGCAGACGTTGCCAAGGCAAGACCTTCCAACCGACAAGCACGAGGATGGCGAGTATCCCCACCTTGGCGGCCCAATCGTGGTTCTTCAGCGTGCTGAAAACGCTTTCCAGGCTGCTCTGCGCTGCGGACTGCGACGCGGCAATTTGCGGAGCGTCGCCCTGCTGCAACTCGACAACGGCGATCTGGCTTTGTTGAAGCGCCTGGACTGCGGCGGTCTGAATTTCGGCTCCTCCCTGCAATTCGACATGTTCCTCGGTCTCGGCGACAAAGTCGATTAGGCGTTCGACGAGGGCCTGCTGCCGTTCGACGAGTTGCGTGATGCCGGCCAGTTGTGTGTGATCGCCTTGCTCCAGAGTTGCCGGGACACGCTCGGCGGCGAGTTCGCGCAGCTGCACTTGCTCGTCATGCAGCGCGCCAATCTGCATGAGCAACCGTTTGCGTTCGGCGCGGGCCTCGGGTGGTCGGAGTTCCGGGATGGGCATCCCCTTGGCAATGGCCGCAGGGATCGAGGTTAGGTTGTCGATGCCACTTCCTTTGGGTTGGTCGTCGACCATCACGTGGAACTGGCTGGAGAAAATCAGCACACCGATGCCGGCCAACATGCCATGAATCACGGCTGGCGACACGGCGCGGAACCACTGGCCGAGGCGCAATACGCCAGCAACGAGTTGCAGAACGCCACCCACCAGCACGGCAAGACCAAGGACCTCCAGACCGTGTTGTTGAACGAGTTCGTAGACGATCACGGTCAGTCCGGCGGCGGGGCCGCTGACCTGGAGCGGCGCACCGGCGAGCCAACCGACGACGAGGCCGCCAACGATGCCTGTCACCAGTCCGGCGGCGACGGGTACGCCCGACGCGATGGCGATGCCCATGCACAGCGGCAGCGCGACGAGAAAGACGACGATCGAGGCGAGCAGGTCTTGTCGGGGAGCGGACAAAAGCCCCCCAATCGACTGCGCCGCCCCGGTGACCGTTGGCCTATCAGCGGTGCGCATCTTCGCGGATTTGGTCATGCGTCGGTTCCGCCGTGGTTCTGGTTCATGCGCGAATGCGATGCCGCGTGATTGGTCCCGATGCCGTCGAATTGCACACCGAAGTCTTGCAGCGGTCGCACTGTGCGAACTATTTCAAATGGTCGAGATGGGTACACCATTTTGGGACGTGACCACGCGCTGGATCGGCTCGTACTGCCCGGACTGCGGGGAGTAGGCGAACACGCCGCCGGTTTCGAACTTGTAGACCCAAGCGTGGATGCCCAATTGCTTCTGTGCCAAGGCCGCAGCGACCGCCGGGTGCGTGCGGAGATTCTCGACCTGGATGAGGACGTTCTCTTCGACGGTCGCGGTCAGACGGTTATTGGGATCGGTGATGTGCTTGTACTTGTCTTGAATGACGCGCTTGGTCGCTTCGGCGTAGGACAGCCAGTTGCGCACCGCGGGTAGGTCCTCCAGCGATTCGGGGTTGAGCAGCCCCCCCATGGCACCGCAATGGGAATGGCCACAAATCACGATGTCTTTCACCTTCAACGCTCTGACGGCAAACTCGATCGTGGCCGCTTCGCCGCTGTTGCCCGTGCCATGTGGCGGCACAATGTTGCCGGCGTTACGCATGATGAACAGCTCACCAGGCTTCGTCTGCGTGAGCAACGAGGGGTCAATGCGCGAATCCGAGCAGGTGATGAACAGTGCCAGCGGATGCTGGCCGTCGACGAGACGCTCGAACAACGACTGCTGTGAGCCGAAGATGTCGTTTTGAAAATGGTGGATGCCTTCGACAAGTTTTTGCATCATCTGTGTCTCTCCTCGATGGGGAACGAACCGTGCCGGCGCGTCGCGGTGTCGCCGGGCATGGGAGGGCGCCAGCCGCGGGGGCCTGCGGGACCTGAAACGGCCACAACGGCGCACCGCCGGCGCGGAATATCACTTAGCAAGAAGGTCGATCCGAGACAACCGGACCGCGCAGGAGAGTACTAACAGCGCAGAGGGGCCAGCAGGTTGTTTGCCAACCGGTGACCGGAGGCCGTACCCGTTTTTGAGGCCCGAGAATCACTGCCGCGATGATTCGGCGCATCAGCCGCCGCGCGTGCACAAATCGTCGACTCGGCGATCGGACAGACGGGGCGGGTGGTCATCGCCAATTCCGTCGATTCGGCCGACTCTTCGCCGAGTTCGTTGGTTTCGCACGAGGTCAGCCATTCGATCGCCCCGCCGGCCGGTGACAGCGTTCCCAACACGGCTACCAACACCGCCGCCGCGCAGCGTACCAACAGCTCGCTACCGCGAGTCGTCGGGCGCCACTGCGAAAGTCGGGGGGAGAGCATGATCGTAAAAAGAGGCGTCAGGCGGATGTCAGAAAAAAAGCTGCTTCAACTAAAGCGGCGTCACGCGAGACCTCGCCGTCGGGAAACATTCGCCCGAATCACCGCCAAAGCGAGAATCGGGCCGCGGCGAACCACATGTGAACATTTTCGTTGAATTTTACTTCTCGCGGCGCGATCCGGCAAGTTTGCCAGCATTGCATCGACACCATGCAGCGCGTGCGCTGACCGACGTAAGACGATTTAAAATCAAACGTTGCGCTGCGGCCGACGCTCCGTTTCGTGGGCGGCCATCGACTCTGAATTTATCACTAGGCTGCGTGCGTGGCGGCTCGGGGGACGGTGGCGGGCCGGGCCGCGTCGATTTCCATGGCCAAGCTGGCGTAGTCTTCGGCGCCGTTCGAGTCGGGCGCGTAGCAGAAGATCGATTGCCCAAAACTCGGCGCCTCGGCGAGCCGGATATTGCGGCGGATTTTTGTTTCGCATACGCCGGCCGACGCCCAGTCGCCGGCGTCCGCGGCGAAGTAGCGCTGGACGTCTTCG
>JAGQPT010000161.1 GCA_020426575.1 Planctomycetales bacterium | reverse complement strand
GCATACCTTGGCACGATGCTGGCGGGCGGCTTGTTCGGCGTATCTTGGGCCAGCGCTTTTTACTTGGATTCAGCGTGGTCGCGTGGCGGAAAGAACCCGGTTGAATTCGTTATCGTTGCGGCCTATGCCCTGGTGATTGGGACGTTCATTGCTGGCGTCTGGGCCATCCACATCCACATCACGTCAGCGGTCGTAGTTTGGGCCCTTTGGCTCCCGCGACGCAGCATCGTTGTCTACTCCTTCTTTGGCTCCCTCGCCGGGCTGCTGGCAACGGTGAGCACCAGTGAAATGTTGAGAGATGACCATACGAGTGTATTGGTTGTCACGGCGGCAGTTGTATTCGGTGGGCTGGGGACGCTCGCCTCGACGGTCTGGTACCAGAGGCGAACCGAGGACGGCCGCTGGCTTCATGCCCGAGCGCAGATTGAACCATCACAGTTTTCGCTCGCGTCGATGCTATGGCACATGTCTGCTCTCGGCGCCCTGTTCGCCTTTTGGACGGCAGTGATACACCGGTTCTTCTGGTAGCGCGTTGACGCACGACAGCATAGTGATTGTCCCCCACGCGTTTGGGTTCATCTTCCGCTATCGAGCTGGAACAATGCGCCTTACACGGTCGCGTGAATTTCGACCACCTCGTGAGAGCCGTTCCTCAGTCGACTTCCGACGCCAGGCTATCGTTGCGCCGCTCTGAATAGAGTCGATCCCTACCGGGTTGGCTTCGCAGCGTCGCATGTCGAAGCATGCGATCGCGTGATGAAATAGGTTGGACGAGGGGGGGCAGTCGCGGGCGGTTTTCCTGTCGACGCCGGAGTGGGGCCATATGTTCGGGGGCGCTAATTTAGTTCGGCGATCATTTGCCGTGCCCGCTCTGGTTGTTCGACAATCGCCAGCACCAGTTCTTCGAGCGGGGCCGGTTCGAGTCGGGCGATGTGCATCAGTTGCTCGGGCAACGTCCGCTCGCGATCGAGCAGACGCAACAGCCGTCGCCATAGTTCGGCGCCCGCCTGCATGTGCCAGGGTTCGTATTCGATCAGGTCAGTTGTCTCCAGCACGTCGAGGTACGTCTGTTCGTCCCAACGGTTGAGGCCGTGCAGACAGACGAGTTCGGCCGTTCCCTTGACGAGTTCGTGTCCCAACAGCGGCCAGACGATGGCCTTGGCAACGACGTCGAGCCGACCGCCGCGCCGCGACACGCCGCTGTAACCGACCGCCCCGACCTTGAGCAACTTTCCCACAAACGACTGTGGCGGTGGGATGTTGCCGAACGCCACTTCGCCGGTCAGTTCGGCCACGAGCCGATCTTCGTCGATGCCCCACAACAGCGACGCCGCGGTGCGGGCCACGTCGGCCAGGCGGGTTTTGTGGCGTCGCTCACGTAGCAGCACGCGCGTGATCAGCGCGTACATTTGCGGCGAGTGCATCAGCGGAAACCAGCAGACCGACTTTACCCGGGCACGGTCGGTTGCGTAGCGGCGCGAGGCTTCGGCCAGTGCCGCACCGTGGGTGGCCAGCAACGGGTGGCGACGGAAGGGGTGATCCGATTTGGGCAGCCGCCGCCAAAACCGTCGCGGCATGCCGACCAACGGCACGAGGTCGCCGTACCATTGGTTGAGGTCGAAACTGACGGCCAGCTTGTCATACAGCGGCACCAGCGCGGGGTCGATCGCGTCGAGTTCGGGTTTGACGAGATGGTGCAGCGTCAAATAGCTGTGCGACGCGGCTCCCTGGATCAACACGTTGAGGGTGAGCCGCTTGTTGACCAGCGCGAGAAACTCGTCCGCCATCCTCCGGGTGCCTTTCCTCGCTGAGTTCGGGCGGCTGCGTCACGCCTTAGGCGCCGGTTCCGGGCGACCGTCGGGCCAGTCGGGGGCGAACGGGTCGAGGTCGGGTTGACGCGTGGGCTGCGCCGGTGCCGGTGTCTGGGGCTCCACGTCCGGTTCAGCGGGCGGTGCAACAGGCACGGTTTCTGGCATGACTCCCTCCGTCAGATCACTTCCCGTATCGATCGCAGCGATGCGCTCGACCATTGAACCCACGCGGGGCGCTCGCCTCGATTGTACAACATCGCTGGGTTGCGGGTGATCTTCGTTTGCCGGGGACACCCTTCTCGTTTACGTCAACGTGTCGGACCGTGGCATCCCACGTATCGGCCCATAGACCCCCGGGGCGGCTGGGCGGTACACTGGGCGGTTTTCACGCCGCCGTTTTCGATCCGGGGAGCTGTCGCCCACGATGGACATGGAAAAAATCGTCTCGCTCTGCAAACGACGCGGGTTTCTCTTTCAGTCGAGCGAAATCTACGGCGGGCTCAACGGCTTCTGGGACTACGGGCCGATGGGCGTGGAACTCAAGCGCAACGTTAAGGAGTGTTGGTGGCGCGACATGGTCACGAGCCACGATGAACTCGACGCGCCCCCCGGCGCGCCGGCCCCCTACGAAATGACCGGCCTCGATACGACGATCATCATGCACCCGCAGGTCTGGAAGTGCTCGGGGCATTACGACCTGTTCCACGACTTCATGGTCGATTGCCGCGAGTCGAAGCGGCGTTATCGCCACGACCAGGTCGTGGGCCGGTGGGTCACGTACCAGGGTCAGCGGGCGTTTGTCACGGCCAACGCTGCTGGCGACGAAGCGTCCGAGGAGATCGAACGCCGGGCGCTGAAGTTTTTCAAGTTGCGCGGCAAAGACGCCGAGCGTCTCGAGTGGCAGGGCGAGCCGCAGTCGCTCACGACGGTCGACGATTTCGCCGAGGTGCTCGCCCCCGAGGCGAAGAGCCTGGGCACGCTGACCGAGCCGCGCGAGTTCAACCTGATGTTCAAAACGCACGTCGGCGCGCTGGGCGGACCCGAGGCCGAGGCCTTTCTGCGGCCTGAAACCGCCCAGGGCATCTTCGTCAACTTCAAAAACGTCGTCGACAGTACACGGGTGCGGGTACCGTTCGGCATTGCCCAG
>JAGQPT010000160.1 GCA_020426575.1 Planctomycetales bacterium | reverse complement strand
GGAAAGGTGCTTGATCTGGGTCTTCAGCGGTACGTCGAACTGTCGGGCATAACGCTGGGCGAGTTCGTGGTCCCAGGTCGGATAGAACGGCGCCACGAAGCTGACGATTTCTTCGGCCCGCATCCAGCCGTACATCGCCTGGTCTTCGGCAAGGTAGCCGATGCTGGCCCGCAACTTGATCGGATCGTGCTGGGGATCGAGCCCTAACACGCGGACGACGCCGTTGTCCGGTTTGAGCATGCCCAACAACATGCGGATCGTCGTGGTCTTGCCGGTGCCGTTACGGCCCAAGAACGCGAAGGTCGTGCCGGTCGCGACTTTGAATGAGAGGTCTCGCAGCACGTGGTTGCGGCCGAAATGTTTGTCGACCGACTCGACGCAGATGGCGTGTTCCTGCATGTCGGCTACTCGCTGGTATGGCTGGTGCTGATGGTAACTGGGTTGGTAGAAACGTCTGCGATGGCGGCTGAGAGCAGCAGGTGGATTTCGTCGGCGGTGAGCCCCAGCGCGAGCGCCTGGCCGACCACCTGACGGAGTTCCTGTGCAATCCGCTGGCGCTGGTCGGCCGCCAGCTCGGCGCTCTGGCCATCGGTGTTGCGCTCGGCGACGAACGTCCCCTGTCCGTGACGCATCTCAAGGACGCCCTCGGCGGTGAGCCGTTCGTAGACCCGCAGCACCGTGTTCTGGTTGACGGCGAGTTGTCGGGCGAGTTCGCGGACCGAGGGAAGCCGGTCGCCGCCGGCCAGCCGCCCGGAGGCGCAGAGCGTGGCAATCTGCCCGGCAATCTGCCGGGAGATGGGGACGGCCGAGCCTTTTTCGATGCGGAGAAACACGATAAACCGCCAGTGAAAAGCCAAGTGACTACAGTTGTATAACAGTATGGGCCTGCGGCTGTCAAGCAAATTTCGGCCGCCATCGCCAGTCGCGGCACTGCGCCGAGCCCGTAGGTCACCGGCACGGCCCGACGGTACAAGAGACTGGTCCGGCGCCGGCGAGATCGGGCATACTGACGCACTCGGTCGGCACATGCGGCGCTTTGCAAAACGGACGTAGCAAACAAACGGTCGTGGCAAACAGGGGGTATCAAAATGGCCGCGACTGGCGAGTTGGGCTCGCGACGGGTTCGTTACAGTCTCCGCACCCTGCTGGTGCTGATGCTTGCGGCCGGCTTGTTTTTCGCCTGGTTCACTCCGCGGATGCAGCGTGCCCGTCGCCAAGGCGCCGCCGTCGCCGCGCTCAAGGACGCCAAGCTGCCGGTAACGTTTGGCTACGACACCTCAGTCGGTGGTTCTCAGCGCGCGCCGCACTGGGCGCGCCGCTGGCTGGGCGATGATTTTTTTTCGCCGGTCGTCGTGATTGACTGGCAGGGGCCCTACGCGTTGATGGTGACGGGACGGATATCGTCGGCGCCACCAGTGCCCACGGCCGAAGACTTCGCTCTGCTGGGGGAATTCACCGAGTTGCGAGAGCTAACCGTTTCGACGAAGGTTCCCAATCAGGGGCTCGCCGCAATCGGGCAACTGGGACGTCTCGAACGTTTGACGCTTTCGGATGGAGATCGAGGATGGGGAGGCAGTGGCGCTGCGAGTGACGACGAAGGCGTCGCGAACTTGGCTGGGCTCACGCGACTGAAGCACTTGGCGATCAGTGGTCACCAAGTGACCGGCGCAACGCTCGACAGGCTGAAAAGCCTTTCCAACCTCACCTCGCTGTCACTGGCATGGACGAACGTAGACGATGCCGGGGCGAAACATCTCCGAGGCGCCACGTCTTTACAGGAATTGAATCTCAGTCGTACCAGAATCACCGACGCCGCACTGGCCAACCTCACGTCGCTCGCCAATCTTCGCAAGCTCGAACTGCGCAACACCGATGTCGGCGACGTGGGGCTCGACGATCTCGCTTCACTAGTCGGCCTGAAAGACGTCGATGTCACGGGGACTCGTGTTTCGGCCACTGCGATGCTGCGCTTCGAACGCCTGTTGCCGAACTGCCGCGTCGCCCCGCTGGTCGTCTGGCGCGATGAAATCCGCGATATGACGCAACAGGGATATGCCGGTCGCGTCCAACTTTTTGGCTCGCGCTACGGCAATGAGCAACTTCTTACCCTCACCGACATGCCGGAGGTGCGGCAACTTTGTATCGACCGCATTGCCGTCGACGAGGCGGCACGTGAGGCGCTCGCGAGTCTGCAGAATCTCGAACACCTCGTGTTGTGGCACGCGCCCCTGCTCGAAGGACTCGTGCTTTGGCAACCACCGATCGAGGGCAACGACCTGTCCCCCCTGGCCTCCGACAAAAAACTTGCGGGGATCGCGCTGGTGGGGGATTTTTCCCCGGCGGCCGTGGCGTCGCTGGCTGAGGTGCCGCAGTTGCGGCAGTTGGTCTACGCACCGACCGAGGAAGACGAGCTCACCCCCGACGACGTGGCCGCCGTGCTGGAAGTTTTGCCGCGGCTTGTGCAACTCGAGCGCGTCGTACTGGGCGGAACCCACATCGACGCCGCGGCGATTGCCGACGTCCGCCGTGCCATGCCCGATGCGCGCGTCGAATCACTCGGCGAAGACGTGTCCGTGCCGACGCTGTGGGGTGCACTGGTCGGTGACGAGACGGCGACATCGGCCGACTAGGCGCCGGTTGGCTCGGTCGCTGTGGCCCGCGCACTGGTCTTGCTGGCGTCGTTCGGGCGGCCGCTCACATTCATGTGTGCGAGCTTGCCGGCGACGACCGCGCGCCGCTCGGCGAGCCAGCGCGAGAGTATGAAGACACAGAACACAAACAGCGCGGCGTAGCAGGCGAGCATGGCGGGCAGCGTGCGGGCAAGCGCGTCGAGCCGGAGTAGGGGAACGTGCTCGACCGCGGCAATCCAGCCGACGAAGTGCACTGGCGGAGTGAGGCCGACGATCAACTCGACGAGTGAAGTCCGCTGCGCAACATCGGCGAGCGGCTGCATGGTTTCGATCAGGCCGGCAGCCATCGGCGGGGCGCAGAAGAGCACCACGAGCAGACAAATGAATGCCAGCGTGGCGCCCCGTCGCACGAGTGCCGCGACGCACTGCAGCAGCGTGCCCAGCGAAAGCAACAACACCGTTGCGGTGGCCAATGGGGGAACGATGTCGCGCGGCGGACCTCCGTCCAGCTGCACGCTACCGGCGGCCACGACGGGGGCGACGAAGCCGACAAAATAAACGAGCGGCCCAATCACGGCCAGGACGACCAGCACGAGCAAGTTGGGCGACCGATCCAGCCACACGCCGTCGCGCAACATGCCGGCACGGCCGCGCAGCCGCCACAACCAGGTCATCAGCACCTCGCGACTGGGCGTGACCAGCGACGCCAGCAGCAGCGCCGTCACCAGGTGCGCCGCAAAGAAGGCGGCCGTGGCGCGCGAGAAGCCCAGCCCTTCTTTCCAGGAACTGTAGAGCAGGCCCGCAGCGAACAGGTCGATGCTCGCCGTCAGTGCGTAGACGAGCGGTTTTGTCAGCGGCGGATTCAACGGATTGCTGAGCTTGCGCGACATGCCCGTGACGATGCAGGCCGTCACTGCGAGTTGCAGGACGGGGGCCACGAGCAACGATGGTAGATGGACGCTCCAGAACGGAACCGTGGCTTGCCAGGCCGATCCTTCCAGCAACCCCCACATGGCAGCCACGGGTGTGAACGCGCCGAGCAGTGCGCCGGCCAGCGAGTTTTCCAAGATCGCCCGCCCCTGCACGATCATCGCCTGCAGTCCGAAGAAAAACGCCATGGCGACGAGCACTTGTGCGGCGCTGCCGCTCCCCTTGGCATTCGTGGCGGACTTATCCGACGGTGGCACGAGCGGGTGGAGCAACCCGATGGCCGCGCACATCAGCGTGGCGGTCACCAGGTTCACGTAGAGGAGCCCGATCGTCACCAGCGACGCGGCCCCCCAATGCCAACACAACACGGCCAGGGGCAGTGTCGCCATTGACAACAAGTAGCTCGAAGCGGGTTCGCCAAGCATCTTGCCGAGCAGGATTTCTCGGGGCGGTAGTGAAACGATCCGCTGAAAGTCCAACGTGCGCTGTATCACTTCGCCGTTGATCGACGTGGCAACGGTCGTCATCGCCAGCGCCGCCGAGAGCACGAATTGCACTCCCAGGATCACGACCAGGTACATCACCGGGAACGGAAACGCGTAGTGGTCCTGATAATAGCTCAAGCCGGCACCCACACAGAGCAGCACTGTCAGGTAGAGTGCCGCCGTCATGCCCGGTGAGCTACGGCGGTAACGCAACCGCACGGCGCTGACGACCAACGGGTTGTTCCAAAAGTCGTATCGCATGGGTCAAGCCGTTTCGTGCCCAGAGATTCGCATGTAAATGTCTTCCAGGTTGTCGTCGTGGCAGGCGAGCGAGACCAGCGGAACGTCGGCGGCGACGACGCGACGGTGCAACTCGACGAGCGCCTCGCGGCTGGCGTGCCACTGGCAAGTCACGCGCGTCCCGTTCTGCTTGATGCCGCTGATTCGTTCGTCACCGGAGAGCAGCGCAATGAGCGGTGCGGCGTCGCCGACGACGTCGATCGTGAGCCGGCGGGCCGAGGCCAACTCGGCAAGGATGTCCGCGACGCGTCCGCTCCGCAGCAAGCGTCCCTGTTCCATGATGCCGATCGACGTGCAGAAGTCCGCCATCTCTGCGAGGATGTGACTGGAGACGAGCACCGTGCGGCCCATCGCGTGCAACTGTTTGACGAGTTCGCGAAACTCGATGCGGCCGGCCGGGTCAAGGCCCGACGCTGGCTCGTCGAGCAGCAGCACCCGCGGCTCGTGCAGCAGGCTCTTGGCGAAGCTGAGCCGTTGCCGCATGCCCCGCGAAAGTTCGCGAACTTCGGCGTCGCGTCGTACTTCCAGGCTGACCAATTCAAGCGCCTGGTCGATCCGACGTTGGCGCTCGGCGGCCGGCAGGTCGTAACAGCGGGCGAAGTGGTCGAGGTACTCCCAGGCCTGCATGTTTTCGTACAGGCTGAAAAAGTCGGACATGTAGCCGATGAGCGGCCGGACCTGCAGCGGATGAGCCAACACGTCGATGCCGCCGACGCGAACGCTTCCGTACGTCGGTTCGAGCAGCGTGGCCAACACGCGGATCAACGTGGTCTTGCCAGCACCGTTAGGGCCGATCAGCCCGAACACTTCGCCCTCGGGAATGTTGAGCTCGAGGTTGTCGATCGCGACGGTCGACCCGTACTCCATCCGCAGGTGTTCGATCTCGATCATCAGCGTCGTCCACACCGTCGACCATCGGTCGGCCCCGCTGGGCGGTCCGTCGGGGCCATGCCCCATTGAAATCCCCAGCCGCATCAACTTACCAGAAACAGTCACTCGGTGTGTCGCGCCACCGAAACGTGCCGTCCATGTGTACCGTCGTTCGGTACGCGTACGGTACGGAGTCCGAGAAAGCGTACCGTCGTGCCGGGCGGTTATCACTGTCACTCTGACGAAAACGTGGAGGTGTCGGTCACGCTGGGCGCGGTGACGAATGCAGGCGCTCATGGTTTCTTGACCGGCACCGCGAGAGAAGTAGAATTCGCTCGATTGGCAAACTTGCATTGCCAAGTTTGCAATGCGCGAGCCGCTACGATAGGGTGGTCACGTCTGTACCATCCCAACGTCATTGCAGGACGCAACCGTGAGCCACACCACACCGACTGATCGCGAACTGGAAGCCCTCAAGGTGCTCTGGGACAAGGGTGAGGCCACCGTGCGCGACACCTGCGACACGATGCGGGCTGAAGGTTCCGATTTGGCCTATACGACGGTGCTGAGCCTGCTGCAGGTGATGGAACAGAAAGGTTTGGTCGCCCACCGTCGCAAGGGACGGGCGTATGTCTACTTTGCTTTGGTGGAGCGTGGCCGCACGTTTCGGCACCTCGCCAGCGGATTTCTGGAACGCGTGTTCGACGGTGCCGTGGACCAGTACCTGGTTCACGCCTTGGATTCGCGCCAGATCGACGGCGAAGAGTTGGCCCGGCTCGAATCGATGATCGCCAGGGCCAAGGCACAGCGCGCCGAGTCACCCGACGCGACGCAGGCAACCAACGACGCCGGCGAAGGTGCGTTACACCCCCCGGTATGATTTTTTCAGGTAACGGGAGCGGGCACATGAATGCCGTCGAGTCGCCGAGCCTGTACTTCCGCGTCTGGTTGATCGACTATTGGTTGGTGACCTCGCTGTTGATGGGGATCACTCTGCTCGCGTGTCGGTTCATCCGACAGCCGCTCGTGCGTCTGATCGTCACGAAGACGTCGCTCGTGGGACTCGTCGTGGTGGGAGGGCTCGTGGCGCTTCCCCACTGGCCGCGCGTTGTCCTTGGGACGTTGCCCCCGGCAAACGACACCGCCGCGAACGCGGTCGAAGTTCGGGCACCCGCGGCAATCCGTCACATCGAAGAGGCGATAAGCATGTCGATCGCCGAGTCGCCAGACGGTGTCGCGCCCGGCGACGCCGTCGTTTCGTCCTCGGAATCGCCGGAGACGACTCACGGACCCACGCTCCCAAGCGTCACGGCGGAACCTGACGAAGACATGCCCGCTGCCGCGGCGTCGTCAGCGCGTGACGACGGCGAAACCATCGTGTCTCATGTTGGGGATGCCCCCCTTGCCGCGTCGAATTTGGACGACACGCTGATGACGGCGGTCGGCGCGGCGTATGTCGTCGGCAGCGGCTTCGTGATCTGCTGGCTGGCGGTCGGAGCCGGATACGCAGTGTGGTTGCTGCGCCGATCGAAGGACGCGCCGAACTCGATACGAAAACTGTTGGCTGACGTCGCCGGTCGACAAGATCATTTGCCGCGGCTCGTCACGAACCCGACCGTGCGGTCCGCCCTCGTGTTATGCGCCTGGCGGCCGACGATCGTGCTGCCGAACGGTGCGGCAGATGATCGGCGGGAAGCGCTGGTGGCGATCGCTCACGAGTGGGCACATGTTTGTCACGGCGACCTCTGGACCCTGGCACTCGAGCGGCTCCTGGCCATCGTGCTCTATCCGCACCCGTTCTTCTGGCTGTTACGTCGACAGGTGCGGGCCGACCAGGAATCGTTGGCGGACGCAAGGGCGGCCCGGACGATCGGCCGCGAGGTCTACGTCGATCACTTGTTACGTTGGGCGCGACGTCAGGTGTCCCCAGCTCGAGTTGTCCTGCCGGCGACGATGGGGCTCTGGGATCGCCCGTCCTTGATATCCGAGCGCGTGGGTCACTTGCTCGATGATTGCCGCGAAGTACATCTCACGGCGGGGCTCATGCGACGCG
>JAGQPT010000159.1 GCA_020426575.1 Planctomycetales bacterium | reverse complement strand
TGTTCGATGTAGAAGAGTGAATAGCTGCGGACAAACACCGTCAGCGGCAGCAGGATCACCGAGCCGACGTAGGGAATCGCCGCGCAGCAACAGGTCATGCAAACCACCATCGTGGCCAGCCCGATGACAATGAGCGAAATCACGGCGCGGGCCACGAAGTAGAGCGCAAACGTGCCGCCACGTCCCTGCAATAACTCGCGATAAAAAATGCGCCAGGCCTCGGTAACCGTCGTTCGCCGCAGGTACATCACCGGCACAATAAAGTCCGCCGCGAACAGGTGGACCACCCACATGACGAGCCAGATCGGCAGCGCCCCGACGAAGAAACCGACGATGGCCGCTATCGCCGACGCGCCGAACTCCTTGCGCTGGACATCGTGCCAGGCGAGTAACCCGCAGGCGGTCAACAGCAGCGCCACGAGCGCAAAGGCGATCAGGGCGATACAGAGGCGAAAGCGGAACAACGAGTTGCCCTGGGGGCGAAACTCTCGCCAGGGCTCGGCGACGGCACCACGGTTGCGCACGACGCCTTCGATGAACATGAACTTGCCGCGGCTCCCCAACCAGACCATCACGAGGTAGATCAAAAAACCCAGCAGATACACACCGATGGCAACCGCGACTATCACACCGATGTGCTCGCGAACCCAGTCGACGGCCGGTTCGACGTCATGACCAGGCCACGACGTACGGAAGTTGACGTTCCCACCGCCGCCCTCGCCGAGCCCGGCAAGAAACGCACAGAAGCCCAACACCAACCACTTGTTGAGGTCGAACGGCGAAAACAGCATCCACCGCGTTCGGCTGATGGCCGGGGATATCGGCTCGAATACGGAAATCGCCACGGCATCGCTCCCATTTTATGCTGCACGCGCGCTGTCCCTTTGCCGTCTGCCTGCGCTGCGCAGTCGCAGCCTTGTGACACACGGTCATTCGCCCGCGGCAAGTAATTCTTGGAGCGCCCCGACCAGCGAGGCCTCCGCGTCATCCAGCGGCAGTGTGCGGCTCTCCCCGCTGGCGAGGTCTTTGAGCTGGCACTCGCCCGCAGCGAATTCGTCGCCGCCGACGATCACGGCGACGCGAAAGCCGCGCTTGTCGGCGTACTTGAGTTGCTGACCGAGCTTTTTCGCCTCGGGATAGACTTCCACGCCCAGCCCCGCCGCGCGCAGTCGCGCCGCCAGTTGCAGGTAATCGTGCAGCCGATCGCTTTCAAAAAACGGGATGAACACCGGCGCCGGCGTCGCCACCTTTTCCACGAGGCCCAGCTCTTCCATCGCAGCCAGCAGACGGTCCAGTCCCAGCGAGGCGCCGATGCCCGGCAGCCGCTGCTTGGTGAATAACTCGGCGAGGTTGTCATACCGCCCGCCCGAACAAACGCTGCCGATGCCGGGCAGATCGTCGAGAAAGGTTTCGTAAATCGTGCCGGTGTAGTAGTCCAACCCGCGCGCGATCGAGACATCGAGCCGCAGCCGCTCTTCAGGCACACCGGCGGCCATCGCACCGGCCAACACGTCGCGCAGCCCCGCGACTCCCTCGGCGCCAATCTCGCTGCCGGCGACGAGCGGTTCGAGTGCGGCGAGCATCTCGTCGTTCGTGCCCGACAGCTCGGCCAGCTTGAGCACCTCGTCGGCCTGGTCGGCGGAGACGCCGGCCGTCTCCTGCATCTCGGCGGCCACCTGCTCGCGGCCAATCTTGGCCAGCTTGTCCAGCGCACGCAGCACGGCCACCGACTCGCCAGCCAGGTCGAGCCGCTCTAGCAGTCCATTGAGCACTTTGCGGTTGTTGATGCGGATCGTGAACCGCTCGAAGCCGATCGCGACGAACAGGTCGTGGATCACCAGGGCGGTCTCGATGTCGGCGGCGATGCTCTCGGTGCCGATCGTGTCAAAGTCGCACTGCATGAACTCGCGGTAGCGACCGCGCTGGGTGTTCTCGCCGCGCCAAACCGTGGCGATGTGATAACGCTTCAGCGGCGTGCCCAACTGGCCGATGTGCTGGGCGGCGAAGCGGGCCAGCGGCACGGTCAAGTCGAACCGCATCGCCACCTGCCGCTTGCCGTGGTCCTCGAACTGATAGAGCTGTTTGTCGCTCTCAGCGCCCCCCTTACCGGCGAGGATCTCGAGGTACTCAAGCGCCGGCGTGTCGATCGGGCTGAAACCGTACGAGCGATACACCCGCCGCGCGGTGTCGATCAACTGCTCGCGGGGAATCATCGCCTCGGGCAGATAGTCGCGAAATCCCTTGAGCGTGCGTGGCTGGATCAGCGTGCCCCGCGACTGCTCTTTTCCCTCGGCCTTGCTCATCAAAGGGTCACCAACGGCAGCATCGCCGGCTTGGGGCTGCGGATGCCCTCGCGATACGGCGGCTGAAACAACGCCTCGGCGTATTCATAAACCTGCTCGGGCGATTCGAAGTAGCGGTCGTACAAGGCGTCGTTGTCGTACTCGCACTCCTTGGTCGTGTACTCGCGGCAGATCAACGGCCGCGTCGCATAAATGCCGCAGCGGTAGTCTTCCTGGATGTGCTTGCACTCGGTGTGCACGAGCAGGTACCAGGTGTCGTCCTCGGTGAACACCGTGGCCCGATCGTGCAGCAGGTACCAACGCAGGTATTCGAGTTCCTCGAAGCCCTCGGGCTCGTCCAACGGCAGGGCGAAGTACCGACAGCACATCGCCGTGCAGTGCTCGCACAGGTTCTCCACCGATTCGAGGTCCTTGCGGCGGACCAACGGTCGATCGAATTCGCTCATGGGAAGTCGCAATCGTCGAATTGAATGCCCCGGGTAGTGGCGACACGCCGGATAACAGGCCGCCAGCCTAGCAAACCGCCCGGTAAAACTCCACCCGCCACGACAATCACGTCGCCTCCAAAATGGTGGATGACGCCGTGTCGGCGTGGTACATCACACTGGTGAATATTCCCTGACCGTCGACTAGAATATGTCCATGAAAATCACCGAGATACGCACTCACCGGCTCATTGGCGGCACGGTCGACGGCGGTTGGTCGCGGGCCCATCAGCCACACGACGACCTGCACACCCTGCTCGAAGTCGTGGCCGAAGACGGCAGCGTTGGCCTGGGCAGCGTCTTCACCAGCTCCGCGCTCGTCACGGCCGGTATCGCCCAGCTCGAACACCTCTGGCGCGGCGCCTCGGCACTCGAGCCCGACGTGACCTGCGAACGCCTCCGCCAGGCCTCGTTCTGGCAAGGCCGCGGCGGCACACTCGAACACGTCGTCAGCGGCATCGACATCGCGCTCTGGGACCTGCTGGGCAAGGCCTGCGGCCAGCCGGTCTGGCGGCTCTGGGGCGGGGCGCACCGGCGACGCATCAAGCCGTACGCCTCGCTGCTGTTCGACGAACCGGACCGACTCCGCGAAAAGCTGCAGGCCACGGTCGCCCGCGGCTTCCGCGCGATCAAGTTGGGTTGGCGCCCCTTCGGCCGCGTTAACAGTGCCTACGACGAACTGCTCGTCCGCACGGCGCGCGACACGGTCGGTCCCGACGTCGAACTGATGGTCGACGCCGGCGGCAGCGAGGAGTTCTGGCCACACCGCTACAAGTGGGCCCTGGCGACGGCCCACATGCTGGCCGCCTACGAAGTCACCTGGTTCGAAGAGCCGCTCTGTCCCGACGACATCGACGGCTACCGCCGGCTCACCGAAAACGCGCCGCTGCCGATCGCCGGCGGCGAGGTGCTGACGCGGCGACAGTCGTTCCTGCCCTGGCTGGCCGGCCACGCCGTCGACGTCATCCAGCCCGACGCCACCAAGTGCGGCGGCATCGGCGAAGCGCGGCGGATTGCCCAATTGGCCGAGGACCACCACGTCGGTTTCGTCTCGCACGGCTGGAACACGGCGGTCGGCCTGGCCGCCGACCTGCAGCTGGCGGCCAGCCTGCCGGTCGCGCGGTACGTCGAATACCTCACGCCGGCGCCGTACATCGACAGCCTGTTGGCCAAACCCTTCACACTCGACGACGAAGGCCTGCTGACGATCCCCGCTGGCGCCGGCCTCGGCATCGAACTGGACCGCGACGCACTGGCCCGGTTCGCGGGAAAGTGACGAACAGAATATGTGCGCGGCCAAACTCGGCAACGCCCATTATGCCGTGGCAACCCGCTGAAATCTGGCTCGGAATTGCTTGTACGGAATACTTGATCGCAACAGAATGTCTATGTTGACGTGGTCCAGCGCCAAATCGTGGAGTTTAGGGCGGCAACGTAGCGGTTTGTTAATCTGTTAAGCTGTGCGGCGTATGCAAAAGTTTGCCCCATTATTTCTGTGCGGTGTGTGTTGTATCGGGTGCCGTAAAGTGGATGAGCCTCACACCTATCGTTTCGTCGTAGCGAGCGATCACTTATACGCAATTGAAGAGGGAACCTTCTACGGATCGGAGCAAGCGGTATACGCTACCAATGATTTGGCCGAACACTGGAACAAGATCGGCGCGCCGCACAAGACGTGCGCGTTGGCTGGCAATGAGTCGAGCATTTTCGCCCTTACATCGCTGGGTGGAGTCTCGCGAACACGGGTTGGTTCAGATTCATGGACTCAAATCAAACCAGGAAAGGGCCAAAGCGAATATCTCTACCATATTTGTGCTGACTCAACTGGACGTATTGCAACGATTGGAGCAGAAGTGATTACCGTGTATGACGAAGACGGCACGGTAGCCCAAACATTCCATTCTGATACTTCGTCTGGTTTATTCGTCAGCGCCTTTTTTTCTGGTCACGATGAACGTTTCTTGATCGTCGAGGCTAACCCGTTTAGTGTTTTCGTCGTCGATCTGAAAACCAACAAAATCAAGTCCTGGGAAGATGGCTTCGAGTCGCCGCCGCCGCCGGAACTCCGTGGGCCATCTCGTGTGAGACCTCACGGCGACCGTTTTCTCGCAAGCCTCCACGATGGTATCTACGTATCTTCGGGTATGTTTAAACCCTGGCAGAAACTATCAGGCGACTTCAAACACGAGGACAGTGTTTTGGGCGGCAGTTTTTGCCGTGACTTGGTTTCGCACAACGCTGAAGCTGACGAATGGCTGATCGCGACCAACAGCGGAATACAGCTTATGAAGGAGTCGTCTCAAGTAAGGACTGTTTTTGTGGACAAGAGAGATGATCATGAACTGATTCTTGGTGTTACGCCATTTGAAGATTGTTATTTCGTGTCGTTTGCTCGTCTACGGAATGGATGTATCGGCGTCCGCATCGCGAAGGACCTATCTAGCTCGCAAGCTCTCTATCTGAGTAACTAATCGTCGCGTACCCCCCCACGGTTGAAACCGTGGGCTATTGTCTCGCTACCCATTAGACGGTGCCGCGCCACTTCGGACGGCCGAAAATAGCCCCGCGATTCATTGCGGGGTGAGAATGGCAATACGCTGCCGGACGTGGGGCACATCACGTGCAGCAACACGGCGTGCGACGGCTGGGCGCGTGGCCACACATCGGGCCATTACGCGTCGTGTGGACAACGCGTCGCAATGAAGCTCTCCGTGCTGAAGCACGGGCCTGTGACCGCTGCGCGGGCAAGCGCCGTGAACGGACCTCCCCCGGCGGCTTCGCCACGCGATGACGCGGGACGAATTGCGCATCGCGACGTGTGGCGCGACGGAACGTATTGCGCGGCGAGACGCGTGAATTGCTCGCGGCACACGAGGCAGCGGCGCGAGATTCGCCCACGCCGTTCAACCTGGGGTTCAACCGTGGGTTGGCTTAGCCGCGGATGCTTTCGATGGCCCCTGCGGCGAGTCGGCTGAGACGGCTGTTTTTGCTGGCGGCGGCCTTCTCCAGGGCAGGCAGGGCGGCGGAGGCTTTGCGGCCGACTTTGCCCAGCGCCCAGGCGGCGCGTTGTTGGGTGGCGATTCCCTTGGAGTCCAACGCAGCGACTAGCGCCGGCACGGCGGGCAGGGCCGACTTGCCCAGCCGGCCCAACAGCGTGGCCGCCCAGTAGGCAACGTCGTCCGACTCGTGGTTGAGCAGTTCGACGAAGTCCTTGAGGTCGGACTCGGCCGGGGTGTCCAGCCCTTCGAGCGCGGCGACGACCCACTCACGGACTTCGTCGTCCGAGTCGGTGCACGCTTCGACGAGTTCGATGGAAACAGCCGCCAGGTCGGTTCCATGTTGGGAGAGTTGCTCTGCAGCCTTGCGCCGCACTTCGACATCGTCGGATTTCAAATCCGCGGCCAGCCGGGTCACATCCACCGCCGTGTCATCCTCTGCTAGTTGGCCCCCACCGCCGGATCCGCTGACGGTCGTGTCGGCGAGCATCGCACTCGCCACCAACACCAAGGACCAGACGGCTCGGTTCACCGGCAACTCCTCGTTGGCCCACGCCTCGTGGGGACGGGCTCCGGGGGGGCCTATCCAATAACGTACGCTTCAAAAAAGGCTACCGCACGTTGCCCAAATACGAAAGACATCTTTGCCAAAAATCGGCCAATCGGCGATGAGCGGAGCCGTCGGTTGGTCTCGCCGTTGCGCCGACCGGCGCGGTAGGATGCCACCGAGCGCAACTGCTTCGCAGGGCACCCTTTGCTCCCAGGACACCACGACGCATGAGAATCCTCGTTACCGGCGCAGCCGGTTTTATCGGCATGCACGTTGTGCAGCGCTTGCTCCAGCGCGGCGACGAAGTCGTGGCGCTGGACAATCTCAACGACTACTACGACGTCGCGCTCAAAGAGGCCCGACTGGCCCAGATCGCCGAGCATCCCCGGTTCAGCTTCCAACGCCTCGACCTGGCCGATCGCCAGGGAATCGAACGCTTGTTCGCCGAGCAACGGCCCGAGCGGGTCGTTCACCTGGCCGCCCAGGCGGGGGTCCGCTACTCGCTCGACCATCCCCACGTCTATGCCGAGGCAAACGTGGCGGGGTTTCTCAACGTCCTCGAGGGGTGCCGGCACCACGACGTGCAGCACCTCGTCTATGCGTCGAGCAGCTCGGTCTACGGCGCGAACACGCAGATGCCGTTCTCGGTGGCCGACCGCACGGACCGACCGGTGAGCCTGTACGGCGCGACGAAGAAGGCCAACGAACTGATGGCCCACGCCTACTGCCACCTCTTCGGCTTCCCGGCGACCGGCCTGCGGTTCTTCACGGTGTACGGTCCTTGGGGGCGGCCCGACATGGCGCTGATGCTCTTCACCCGCGCGATCGTCCAGGGGCGACCGATCGACGTGTTCAACCACGGGCAGATGAAGCGCGACTTCACTTACATCGACGACATCGTCGAAGGCGTGGTGCGCGTCTTGGATCGACCCGCTGCGCCGGAGCAACCCGACGGTGCGCCGCACCGCGTGTACAACATTGGCAATCATCAGCCGGTGGCGCTGCTCGACATGATCCAAGTCTTGGAGCGGGAACTGGGCCGCGAGGCGGAGAAGAACATGTTGCCGATGGCGGCCGGTGACGTGCCGGAGACCTACGCCGACGTCGGCGCCCTGGCCGAGGCGGTCGGCTTCAGTCCCGACACACCGATCGAAGTCGGCATCGCGCGGTTCGTCGAGTGGTACCGCGAATACTACGGGTTAGGTCCTTGACCCGCCCAAGCTGAATGAATACCAAAAGTCCTACGAGCCCGCTAGAATCTCGCGCGTATGTAGTCGCCAACCTCCGTCGAAGCACCGACGATAAGCCTTGCTACAGTATCGCGTTCGTCCAGACACAACGTGACTGGAACTTTAACATGCGCAAAGATATCAGCTAGGGAACTCTGCTCCGGAGCTACCGCAAAGCGCCATGACGCGCCCAGTCGACTTGCAATCGTTTCGGCCGCCGATGGCACCTCACCTGTTGTTGGTCGGTCATTCTCATTTCGACCGGAGCCATTCGACGAACCTACGGTTCCCGAAACAACGATTACCAATGCCGGAAAGTCCGGATTACCGGGACGGCGTTGAAAGGTCGGCGTATTAGTGAGCCAATCTATCGTTGTAAGATGCCAGACGCGTGGAAGTGGTCCCGTAGTGTTTGTGCCGTATACAACGATGTTTTCCGTCCAAGGCGCCCAGCGTTGTCCAACGAGACGGCCAAGCCATCGCCGTGTTTCCGCTGTGTTATGCGCGATTTCCATCGACTCCGCTAGCATCGCCGACTCGCTACAATTCGCATTCGTAAGAATTCCTTGTTCATCTACAGCTCTTTCGATTTCCGCGAGCAGGCGATCGAAATGAGTGTCGTCACGCACAGCAAAGTTTAGTGCATTTATTCGATCGATCAGCGCAATCACGTGTTGAAAAAGACTCGGATTGTTCTTCCACACCGACCTTTCCTGAAAAAGCTCCCTCATCCAAAGTGAAAGCTCTTTCTCGCACTGCGCGTCGCTCAAACGGCGCCCCACTTCGACACGAGCATAGCGCACGACGCTTCTCCGAATAATCGATTCCGCAGAGCGCGAATCCAGCAATACACCGTCAATGTGCCACTCACGTTGTGGATCCAGAATCTCAAGGTATCGTTGTCGTCGCGCTTGAAACTCCTTCAAGTCCATTGGGGCCTCATTCTGCAACGTTAATTGCTCGTCAAGGAAGAAGGAGACCGACTGGTGTGCGGAGGGTGAATCTCCGATTTCAGCACAAAGGTATTGCACGTAGTCATCTAAGCATTTAGAAGCCAATTGAGTGTCGCCAGCAATTCGATATCGTGAGCAGAGTGCATAGTAAAGGTGACCAAACCGCCGATCTGATGGATCCTTAGCAGTGTGCTCGTGAATATAGCGGTTGGCATCATCGAGTTTCCCCGAATTTACGAGACTTCGGGCCAAAAGGATTTGGGCGTCCATGCTTGCCGGCTTTTGTTCGATGGCTGATTGCGCATAGCGCACGGCACGGCTCCAATCCGCAATAAGTTCTGCAGCCCTTGCTAGCGCCATAGCCTCATCGAATGACACGCGGCGTACGTCACGTCGCAATTCTTCGTCCAGGAGACCGCGCAACGACGCGTCGCGCCTTTCCATTGCGGCGAGTCCAAGCTTTGCTCGCTCCCGGAGCGCAGGGCCCGACTCGCTAATTAGTGTGACATGGCGCAATTCTGCGTCGTATTTGTCGACAATGTCCTGAAATGCCGCACATACATTTGTCCCGAGTGGCGCGACGCCTTCGTCAGCCGATGTTGGCATACTCAGACAGGTAATCCAAACCAGAAACGGTATTACGGTTGCAAATGGGAGAGCGCGATAGCGCGAATTTGCAGCGTCCATAATGTCGCACCTTCCTTTGAGCAAAAAATAGGGCCGTCGCTTACCGACTTGATGCT
>JAGQPT010000158.1 GCA_020426575.1 Planctomycetales bacterium | reverse complement strand
CGTTCGCATCTTGTTCGGCCGGTGCTTCGCCGGCGGGGGGAGCGGCGGTTGGTTCGGCGGGGCTGTCGGCCGCCGGCCTGGTCGCCTCGGTCAACAGCCGCTGGTTCTCCGCCGCCGTGGCCTCGTCAACGCTCACGTAGCCGACCTGCTCGGCCAATTCTGCCGCGTGGCTCAAGTAGAACATCACGAAGTCCGCAACTTCGGCGCGGGCCAGTGCCGCCCGGTTGACGTAGATGTACAGAGGACGCGACAGCGGGTGGTACGTGCCGTTGCGAATCGTTTCCGGCGAAGGCGTCACCGCGCCGTCGCCATCGTCGACGGCCAGCACCTTGAGGCGGTCCTTGTTCTCCGCGTAGTAGGCATAGCCGAAATAGCCCAATGCATAGCGGTCGCCGGCAACGCCCTGAACAATCACGTTGTCGTCTTCGCTGGGCGTGAAGTCGCTGCGGCTACTGCCCGCCTCGCCGTTGATCGCCGTGGTGAAGTAGTCGAACGTTCCCGAATCGGTGCCGGGCCCCAATAGTTGAATCTTCTCCTCAGGCCAACTCGGGTCCAAGTCGCTCCAACGTTGCACGCCGCTGTCCGGTTGCCACAACTCTTTCAACTGCGCCACGGTGAGACGGTCGGTCCAGTCGCATTCAGGATGCACGACAATCGCGATGCCGTCGTAGGCGATCGAAAACACGACGTACTCGATGCCCGCCTTGCGGCAGGCCTCGGCCTCGGACGGTTTGATCTCGCGCGATGCGTCGCAGATGTCGATCTCGCCCGCGGCAAAACGCTTGAAACCACCCCCCGTTCCCGAGAACCCGCTGGGCACGCGAATCGGTGGCAGCTCGGCCGCGCGGCGCTCGTCGTCGAACGCTTCGGCCACCGCCGCCGAAATCGGATACACCGTGCTCGAGCCGTCGACGCGCACAGAGAGGTTCGAGTGGCTGCCTGCCGGATTGCCGCAGCCTGCGACCAGCACCGCGAACAACAGAACGACACCGCCATGAGCCAACACCGCCCAGAAACGCCCGCAGTTGGCGAAGCGTCGCCGCCAAATCGGGCCGTATCGCAGCGGCCGATCATCGCGGCGACTCGCTCGCGCGTCCTGTTGCCGCAACTCAAGTTTGCATTTCATCTCGTCGGGCTCTCTCGGCGGACGGGCCGACTCGGGTAGGGGACGGCGCCGTCGCAGCAGCGGAGGCGATGGCCCACGATCCGACGGCGGCTTAGATCACGCGACGGCGTGTGGCACTCTGCCACGTCGGCCACTCGATGACGCTGCACGCATTTGCCCACTCAACCTAACCGACGCTTGTGAAGAACGCGTGAAGAACGTTGCGTCCGAGGCGGCAAATATGTGTGCGCCGCAACATGTTGAAATGTAATGGGTTATGTGACATGGGTGCCCGTAAGGGTTTGTTCAAGCTCGGGGCAGGCGGACACGGAACGTGGCACCGCTTCCGATTTGGCTTTCCACGGACACCGAGCCGCCGAACGACTCAGCCAGATGTTTGACGATCGCCAGCCCCAACCCCGTGCCGCCGAGTTCCCGCGACCGGGCCGCGTCGACCCGGTAGAAACGCTCGAAGACCCGCTGGTGGTTGCTCGGATCGATACCGATGCCGGTGTCGGTCACCGACAATTCAACGAGGCCGTTCTGCTGCCGCCAGGCGATCGTCACCGAGCCGCCGGCCGGCGTGTAGTTGATCGCGTTGCTCACCAGGTTATCGAGAATCTGCCGCAGCGCTTCGGCGTCGGCCCTGACACGCTGCGCTATGTCCGATTCACTCACCCGCAGCACGACGTTTTTTTCTTGCGCCGCCGGGTTGCGCCCGGCCAGGCAGTCGGCGACCACGCTCGAAATCGGTACGTCCTCGACGTCGAACGCGGAACGCCCTGATTCGATGCGCGCCAGGCTCAACAAATCGAGGATCAATTGGTGGAGTCGGTCGGCCTGCTCCTCGATGCGGCGGACGAACGTGACGTTGTGCTCCGTGTCGTTGATCGCACCATGCGTGAGCGTTTCCGCGAGTGCTTTGATCGTTGCCAGCGGCGTCTTCAGTTCGTGCGATACGTTTGCCACGAAGTCGCGCCGCATGTTCTCCAACTGCTTGAGGCGGGTCATGTCCCGCAGCACCAGCACCACGCCGGGGCAGGGTTCCCCGGGCAGCCTGGTCGCGATCGCCGTGACGCGCCGCGCCGTTTCTGCGTCGAGGCTGAATTCGACCTCTTTCGTCACTTCGCTTAGCAGCACGGCCTGCGCCGCTTCGTAAAGCGTGTTGTTGCGGATCGCCTCGATCAGCGGTCGGCCCACCAGATTTGTCGGATCGAGCCGCAGGAAACGCCGGGCCGCCTCATTGACCAGCAGAATGCGCTGCTGCGCGTCGACGGCGATCACCCCTTCTGCCATCCCCCGCAACACCGTTTCGAGCCGGTCGCTGCTTTGTCGCAGCCGCCCGATCGAAGTGCCCAACTCACGACGCACCCGGTTGAGCGCCTCGGCCATTTCGCCCAGTTCGTCGTTGCCGGTGATGTCGAGCGGCTGATCGAAATCGCCGGCCGAGATCGCCAGTGCGGCGTCGGTCATGGTCCGGAGCGGTCGGCGGATGCGAACTGCCGCGAGGTAGGTGACGCCGGTTGTCAACGCGGCGATGCCGACGACGACTCCCCATATGGTCCAGCGCCAGCGGCCGAGCACGCCGCCTCCACCCGGCAAGGCCAACGAAGCCCGCACAAACCGGGCCGACTCGTCGGGCCCGTCGACCCGCGCCGCATAGAAAAGCGTCTTCTGTCCGGAGACGGGTTGCACGCGCACCGACGTTCCCAGCCCCTTCGAGGCGGCTTCGACGATCTCGGGACGTTCGAGTTGAGATCGGCGGTCGGCCCCTTCACTTGGTGCCACGGCAAGCACCGCCCCGTCGCCGCCCAGTACCGTCACCCGTAGACGCGTGCGGTCGGCGATCCGCTGCACGGCGCGTTGCAACTGGTCGGCTGTGGCCCTGGGGTGTTCGCGCAGCAGCGACTGCAAGACGGCGACGGCGCTACGAAGCTCCTCGCTCGACGCCGTCTCGGCCCGTTCGCGTTCCGCCGCGATCAGCAACGGCAGCGCCACCAGCAACAGCCCGAGGTTGAGCGCCAGAAACGCGGCCAGCAATTTCCAGAACAGTCGCGACGACCACATCTCGACGTATCTCTCGACACCGAAGCAGCTTCCCTGCGGCCGACGCGACGACCGACGAGGCGAGGCGACGTGCACGACGACGCTCGACGGCCGTTGCCACAACAACGTAGCAGGCCGCGGCCGTTCGGGCGAGCGCCCGGCTTAACGCACGATTGCCGCCATCTTAACCAGTTGATAACACGCGTGTGCTAGCATCCGCCTTCATATCAGGAATGCCCGGCGCTGGTAAACCGGCCGCTGACGATGGCCCACCGTCGGTGACGGCGCTCGACGACAGTGGCAGGTTCGACGGCGACGGCCGTTGTCGGCTGCGATTCCTGACCATGGCCGAAACCTTGGGATGACGCCCCTCGTGGAGGAGACTGTCGTGTTGGTACTATCACGCAAGCCGGGACAACAGCTACGCGTCGGCGACGACATCATCATCACCATCACCCAGGTGCGCAAGGGGCGCGTCTCGATCGGCATCGAGGCGCCGGCGGAAGTGGCCATCCGCCGCGAGGAGATCCCCCCACCCGCGACAACACCTGCAAGCGCTAAGTCCGATCTCGGCCGTCCACTGGCGATGCGCGTTGGCGTGGCCCGAGACGAGAAGGTCGGCGTCGCTTCCGGTGCCGTCTGAACTGACGCCATCGCACTTTCGCCCCTGAGGCTTGCGGGTCACCCGTTCAATGCGCGCTACGGCATCACTTTGAGTACTGTTCGTCACTGACGTGTTCGAGCCACTCGACGACGCTACCATCCTTGGCGTCTTGAATCGCGATGTGCGTCATCGCGTCGTTGGGGGTGGCGCCGTGCCAATGTTTGACGCCAGGCGGAAACCACACCACGTCACCGGCCCGGATTTCCTCGATCGGCCCTCCTTCCACTTGAGCCCAGCCGACGCCGGACGTGACGTAGAGGTGCTGGCCCAGGGGGTGCGTGTGCCAGGCGGTACGGGCCCCCGCGGCGAACGCCACGCTTGCCGCCGTGGCACGAGACGGATCGCTCGCCTGAAAAAGTGGGTCAACACGAGTCCGGCCGGTGAACCATTCGGCAGGGCCTGTCTGAGACGGTTGTGAACCTGCGCGTGTGATCTGCATGTTGGTGTCCTCGTGTCGAAAAGGTGATGAAGCCTGCAGGGGTGATGAAAGGGTCGGACCGGCCGCGGTGCCGCAAATGGTGATCGCAGCCATGATCGCGCCGCCAGTCGTGAGGAATCTGCGTCGGGGCATCAAGTCGGTCATGGGAAGTTTCTCGTGCCCTCGATCGTTGGGGGCTCGAGTTTCTCCGTCGTCCGGCCGCCTTCGGCAAGACTCGTCCGTAAGCAGCGGCGGTCCTTCAAAGGGGTTGGGCCGTGGGACGGAACAGGATCTCGTTCACGTCGACATCGTCTGGCTCGTTGATGGCAAACGCCACCATGCGGGCGAACGTCTCGGCCGGCACGGCGATTTGGCTCACGAAGTCCTTCGTTTGCGACTGAATGTCGCTGTCACTGATGTGCTCTAGCAACTCGGTCGCAACGGCGCCCGGTGAGATCACAGTGGTGCGAATGTTGTAAGGCTTCACTTCTTGGCGCAGCCCCTCGGACAGTGCGCGAACGGCAAACTTCGTGGCGCAATACACCGTGGCGGCTGGGCCAAGCTTGTGGCCGTAGACCGATGACACGTTGATGAAGTGGCCACTCTTCTGCGCCTTCATATACGGCAGTGCCGCGGCAATTCCATTGAGGACGCCTCGGAAGTTCACGTCAATCATCTGGTCCCACTCGTCCGTCTTGAGCTGTTCGAGCGGTGCCAGCGGCATCAAGCCGGCGTTGTTGAGCATGACGTCAATCCGGCCAAAAGTTTCCACCGCCTTGTCAACGAGCTGTTTGACCTGGCGGCGGTCCGTCACGTCGGTGGCCACCGCCAGTGCGTTGTCGCCGATTTGGTTCGCCAAGGCCTTGATGCGGTCCGCTCGCCGCGCCGCCAGTACGACGGTTGCGCCACTGGCCGAAAGCAGCTTCGCCGTCGCCTCGCCGAGCCCGCTGCTGGCCCCAGTGATGACGACCACTTTGCCCTTAATGTTTTCAGAGAATCTATGGTTCTCAGTCATGGTAGTTCTCCCGCAATTGAGGTAGTCAGCATGTCAGGGGGGAGGCCGCCACGGTCCGGCCGTGGGCCATGCCCCCGCCCCCTTTGGTGGAATGATATGCCTGAAACACGCCTAGGAGATATCGTATTCCTGCTTCGCAATAGCCTATTTCTCCAATACTTTGGCAATCGCTCCTGCCCGGGACAGCGGGAAGTGCGTAGAATGACGATGTCGAATGCCGTTCGAGGGACATAACCGGAGTCGCCGCATGAGCAGCGCCACACTGAAACAGCTCGCCGACGCGGTTGGTCGACACGCCCGCGTCGAGGGTGCCTGCGAAACACCGGTTCCCCCGCTTTCGCTCTACCGATCGTCGCGGCAAACGCTTAGCGACGCCGTCGTCTACGTGCCGAGCCTTTGCGTCGTGGTTCAGGGCGCCAAGGAGGTGACCGTCGAGGGCGAGACGTACCACTACGATCCGTCCCACTCGCTGCTCGTGTCGGTCGACCTACCCGCCACGTCGCGCGTCGTCAAGGCCTCGGCGGACGTACCCTGTCTCGTCGCCGTGATGCAAATCGACGCGGCCGACGTGGGTGATCTGCTTGCGGACGGCAACTCCGGCGCGCCGCGCGGCGTGCCATCGCGCGGTGTCGCCGTCACGCCCGTCGAACCACCGCTCTTGGACGCCATCACTCGGCTCGTGGCACTGCTCGACGCAACCCAGGATATCGCCGCCCTGTCCCCCTTGATCATGCGTGAGATTACGTACCGACTTCTCATTGGTCCGCAGGGAGCACGCCTTCGGCAGATCGCTGCCCCTGGTGCACCGGCCCAACGAATCGCCGTTGCCATTCGCTGGATCCGGGATCACTACGCCGAGCCGATTCGCATCGACGACCTGGCCGGCCAGATCCGCCTGAGCCAATCTGCATTTCACCAGCACTTCAAGACGATGACGGGGCTGAGCCCGCTTCAATACCAGAAGCGGTTCCGATTGCAGGAGGCACGACGCCTGATGTTCAACGATGGGTTGGAAGCCGCTGAGGCGGCGTTCACCGTGGGGTACGAGAGCCCGTCACAGTTTGGCCGCGAGTATCGTCGACTGTTCGGTGCGCCTCCGCGACAGGACGTTGCGGCTCTCGCCCGGACGTGAGCCGCGTGGCGGCTGGCGGTTTGAGCCACGGCGTTTGCTTGCGCTGCGTCGGTGCGGGAAGACCAGAGCACATGCGGGGCGCCATTGCGCGGTGTGTTTATTGAAAAACGATAATTACATATTGACTAACGATAATCTATCGGGTACGCTACGGCTACCAGTGAGCTGAAAGAGCTATTTGTGGTGCCTGTCCGGGGGGAAGGAGCCGTCGTTGTTCGCGTCGCATGATGTTTGCCCGGTCGAGCCCGACGGCACGAACTATTGATTCTTGGAACGTCACTGAAAGTGCGGTACCCATGAAACGAAGTTCAATCATCTTTCTTCAGTTCGTCGTTATTCTCATCGGCGTCGCCGCGCTGGCGTTCCTGCTCTGGGAGCCCCAGGTGGAGGGCGTGAACAAGAACGCCACGCAGTTTGAGATCTATTTCACGGATCCCTTTCTCGCGCTTGTGTACGCGGGCTCGATTCCGTTTTTCATCGCTCTCTACCGAGCGCTCCAGGCGTTGGGGTACGTGGGACGCAACGAGGTCTTCTCGCCGGAAGTCGTGAAAGCGCTGCGGACCATCAAATACTGCGCGCTGGCCATTATTGGTTTCGTCATCGTCGAGGAAATCTGGATATTCGTGATGAGCGGCCCCGACGAAGACAATCCAGGCGCCCCGATTTTTCTGGGACTTCTCGTTGTTTTCCCTTCGATCGTCGTTGCCACCACGGCGGGGATGTTTGAACGGATTGTGCAAAATGCCGTCGACATCAAATCCGAAAACGACTTAACCGTGTGACGACTCGAGCATGGCCATCATCATCAACATCGACGTCATGCTGGCGAAGCGGAAGATGAGCGTCACCGAACTCGCCGAGAAAGTCGGCATCACGATGGCCAACGTGTCCATCTTGAAAAACGGCAAGGCAAAGGCCATTCGCTTTTCCACCCTGGAAGCGATCTGCCTGGCGCTGGAATGCCAGCCCGGTGATATTTTGGAATACCAAGATAGTCCGTCGGCAAGTCTGAAGTGAAAGCGAAAATGCCCGTGGCGGGCGTCGCTTGACGCAACTGCGAGGGAACCGCGGGTGAACGAGCTGATTCGGCTTCGTTCTTTTTCTGCAGTGCATCCGTGCAACTGCGGTAGTGAAGATGTGCTTGTGAAGCGACGAGGGACATGGACGGCTCAGGTCATCGCTCCATCGCGCCCTTGCCCGCGAGAATCTTGCTGCGGAACTTGGCAATGCGGGCGATCCGCGTTGCGGATTTCTTCGCCGCATTGAGGTTGATCACGTAGCTCTTCTGCCGGCCCGGCGTCAGCGTGTGAAAGGCATTGGCGAGTTCGGCGTCGGATTCCAATGCCTCGGCCAACTCATCCGGCAGTTCGAGTTCGCGTTGCTCTTTGGCCGGTTTGATGCCGTCCTCGGCATACGCCATTGCCTCTGCTAGGTACGACGTGATGATCGACTCACTCTCCGCGACCTGAGTGTTCTGGGAAAAACGGATCGTACCGGCGTGCCTTGCGCCGGGTCCCTGCTTTTGCAGGATGCCCTCGGGGTCCTTCATCAGCGCGGCGTTAAAAAAACTGATGCGGAAGTCATCGCGAAAGGCACCGAGGATCACGATGTTGCGATCGGCATGCATGTAACACGGATGCCCCCATTTGACCGTTTCGACGAGACCCGCGTCGAGGCAGATGAGGCGCAACTGCGTGAGGCCAGCGTGCCATTGCCGTGTCGAACAATCCGGGGTGGCGAAACGTTCGCAGCGTCCGCATCCCTTCGAAAAATAATCTTCGATGTCGGTGATCATGGCGTCCGCTGAACCTCTTTCACTCCGACGCATCGGCTCGACCGCGTGTATGCGAACTCGGTTCGTTTGACCTCCTGCCAGCCCGCGTCGTGCACCGCCACCCGCTAGCCCCAATGTATCAACCGGACAAACCGTCGGCGACCGGTGGCCGTTGGGCCCCCGCATCAGGTGTCGATCGCGGCTCGATCGGCGCGACACGTGCCGTGCCTGCGCGACAGTGCCGCTGGCGCCGTTTGCGTGGTCGGTCCGTGTCCCTGCCGCGCCCTGGTCGTGCACACCGCCGCGCCTGTGCGTTGACGCTCCCTCGGGCATTTGATAGCTTCGCCACCGTACACGCCCGCCTGTTTCCGCTCGTTTTCCCGCACAATAGGGACATTCTCCGATGGCACACGAAGTTACCTTGATCACGGGCGACGGCACCGGCCCCGAACTGGCCGCCTCGGCGAAAAAATGCGTGGATGCCACCGGCGTGGCCATCAACTGGGATGAGCAGGAGGCGGGCGTCGACGTGATGGAACGCACCGGCACGCCGCTGCCCGACGGCGTGATGGAGAGCGTCCGCCGCACCCGCTGTGCTCTCAAGGCGCCGATCACCACGCCGGTCGGTACCGGGTTCCGCAGCATCAACGTCCACCTTCGCCAGGCGTTGGGGCTCTACGCCTGCATCCGCCCCTGCAAACAGTACGAAGGTGTGCGGTCGTTCTTCAGCCACCTGCCGGTCGACCTCGTCATCGTCCGCGAGAACACTGAAGACCTCTATGCCGGTATCGAGTTCGAGGCCGGTCACCCCGAAACCGCAGAGTTGATCGACTTCATCGACACGCACTCCAAGTCGAACAAGGTGAAGACCGGCAAGGAAGAAACCGGCATCAGCATCAAGGCGATCAGCCGCACCGGCACCGAGCGGATCGTCCGCTGTGCCTTTGAATATGCTCGGGACAATGGCCGTAAGAAGGTCACGTCGGTCCACAAGGCGAACATCCTCAAGTTCAGCGACGGGCTGTTCCTCGAAGTCTCGCGGCAAGTTGCCGCAGAGTTCCCCGACATCGAGTTCGAGGACCGCATTGTCGACAACATGTGCATGCAGTTGGCGCAGAAGCCCGAACTGTACGACGTCCTCGTTTTGCCGAACCTCTACGGTGACATCCTCAGCGACTTGGCGGCTGGCATCGTCGGTGGGCTTGGCGTGGCGCCGGGGGCCAACATCGGTCCCGAAGGCGCCGTCTTCGAGGCCACGCACGGCAGTGCGCCGAAGTACAAGGGACTCAACAAGGTGAACCCCACGGCCCTGATCCTCTCGGGCATGTTGATGCTCCGGCACCTGGGCGAAACCGAGGCGGCCGACCGGCTCGAAGGCGCCGTCGCCAAGGTGATCGCCGAGGGCAAGGACGTCACCTACGACCTCAAGGCCGACCGCGACGATCCGACCGCCGTGGGCACACAGGAGATGGCCGACGCCATCTGCGCCGCGATGTGATCGTGCGAAGAGTGACGTGATCGTATGCCATCAACGTGCGTGAACATTCAGGTTGTAGGGTCGGTGCTCGCACCCACCGTTGTCCCGCGAGTCCGATCTTCTCCGCACGGGAGCGGGTGGCGCAATCGCCCAACCGGCCGGTCATGATGGCACGACGTGACTCGCTCTTCAGTCAGCAGGGGTTCTACGACCTGGTGCGCGGCCGCCGACGCGGTCCGACCG
>JAGQPT010000157.1 GCA_020426575.1 Planctomycetales bacterium | reverse complement strand
GTTGTGGCGATCGAATAGATGACCCGGTGGGCGAGGACGACGACCAGTGTTGACCCTTCAGCATCACATTCGACAAGCCAGGCGCGAGCCGATGCTGAGGCGCGACTTTCTGCGCCTCGGTGCACTGGGAGCCTCCGGGTTGTCGCTGCCGGCATTGATGCAGGCTGGTGCGGTGCGCGCCAGTGAGGCAGACGGTTTGGACGGCGATCCCAGCTTCGGCCGGGCCAAACGCTGTCTGCTGGTTTTTCTGAACGGTGGGCCGTCGCAACTCGACACGTGGGACATGAAGCCCGAGGCGCCGGCCGAGGTTCGCGGTGAGCTCAAACCAATCGCCACAAACGTGCCCGGCATTCAGTGCAGCGAACTGATGCCGCTCTTATCGCAGCAGGTCGACAAGTTCAAGATTGTCCGCTCGGTGACCCATCCCTGTTCGGTGCACACGACCGGCGTCTACACGATGCTGACCGGCACCGTGCACACGACGCCGAAGGTGGACCAGACACGTGCGCTTCCCGAGGATCATCCGCATTTGGGGTCGATCGTGGCCCGTTGGCGCAGCGACGGCAGAGATGAGTTGCCGCCGTTCGTCACGCTCCCGACCCTGTTCGAAGCGCCGCCCGTCGAGGGGATTTGGGCAGGACAAAACGCCGGTTTTCTGGGCCGGCGATACGATCCCTTTGTGATTCGCGGCGACAAGGCGACGGCCGAGTTCATCGCACCGGCGCTCGAGCTGCCCAGCAACGTAAGTGCCGGTCGACTCGGGGAGCGGCGCGAATTGTTGGCACAAGTGAATGATCGGGCCGACGAAGCCGTGCGAGACCGTGCACGTGGTGGCGACGTCGACACGTTCTACGATCAGGCGTTTTCGCTGTTGGCCTCGGGGCAGGTCCGCGAGGCATACAACCTCGACCACGAGTCCGAGGCGGTGCGTGATCGTTACGGGCGACATCTGTTCGGCCAGGGGTTGCTGTTGGCCCGACGACTTGTCGAGGCGGGCGTAGCACTCACGACGGTGTATTGGATCGATCCGACGCCAGCGGGTTTTGGTGGAGGCGAGTATGACTCGCATGGCCGGATCTACTATCACATGCGCGAGCGGCTGCTGCCACCGACCGACAAGGCTCTGTCGGCGCTGTTCGTCGATCTCGACGAGCGCGGGCTACTCGACGACACGCTGGTGATCGTGATGTCCGAGTTCGGCCGCACGCCGCAAATCAATAAAGACGCCGGTCGAGATCACTGGCCGCATTTGCAGTCGATTCTGTTGGCCGGTGCGGGGATCAGCGGTGGCAGCGTGTTCGGAGCGTCGGACCGAATCGCGTCGCTGCCGACAGCGGATCCGGTCACGCCAGCGGACCTGACGCAGACAATTTTACACCTGCTTGGCGTGCCGCGCGATTTCGAAATCCACGACCAGCAGGGACGCGCCTTCCGGGCATGCGGCGGGATGGCGATGCCGGGGCTGTACGCATGATCGATCACTCACGACAGCACGACGAGAAGGTCATCCCATGAAGCAGAACACCGTGAAAACCGCATTGCAGAGGGGCCGAACCGTCGTCGGCAGTGAGATATCGCGGCTGCCGGCGGCCGACATTGCGAGGATTTACGCGACGGCCGGTTTCGATTTTGTGTTCATTGACATGGAACACACGTGCTTTGGCTGGGAAACCGTCGCCGGCATGATCCAGGCGGCGCGAATGGCCAATATTGTCCCGCTGGTGCGCGTGCCGCAGGCGGAATATGCATACGTTGCGCGTGCCCTTGACGCGGGCGCGCAGGGCATCATTGCACCCCGGGTCAATACGGCCGAGACGGCGCGGCAGCTCGCCAGTTGGGTACGATACCCGCCGGAAGGTGTTCGCGGGTTTGCCTGCAATACGGCCCAGACCGACGGGGAGGCCGTATCGGCCGAGGAGTTTGTAGCTGCGGCGAACCGCAATACGCTACTGATCATTCAGATCGAACGGCGCGAGGCCATCGCGAACCTCGAGGACATTCTTGCCGTGGACGGCCTCGACGTTGCTTGCCTGGGATTTATGGACCTGACCGTTGACATGGGGATTCCCGGGCAACTGGAGCATCCGAATGCCGTCGGCGCGGTTCGCCGGCTGATCGATGTCGCCAACGATTTTGGTATCGCACCGGGTATCATTTCGGGTGACATGAACGTCGTCGACGAGTGGATGTCGCGCGGAATGCGATTCGTGTCGTACGCGACGGACGAAATCTTGCTGCAGCAGGCCTCGATTCAGGCGGTACAGCGCTTGCGCGAGCTATCCATTCGATATTCCAGTTCGACGCACTCTTCGGCAAGTGAAACGCGACACTGAGTTTACGTCGCGCTCTTCACGAACCGCCCCTACGTTTGATTTCCGCCACCGCAACCGAGCCCGCCGCATGACCGAGATTCCGCCACCCGTCAAGCGCCCCCCTGCGCGGCTTATCGGTCAGTTGATGGCCATCGGTCCCGGGATTGTCGTTACTGGTTCGGTGATTGGCTCAGGCGAGTTGATCAACACGCCCGTGCAGGCCGCGCGGTTTGGGTTTGTGTTGTTGTGGGTGGTGATCATCTCCTGCGTGATTAAGTATTTCCTGCAGGTCGAAATCGGGCGCCACGCGTTGGTGCACAACCGCACGCCGTTCGAGGCACTCAACGCGCTGCCGGGGCCGAAGTTATGGGGCACGTCGTGGATTGGCCCGGTCTTCGTGCTTGGTTCTGTGTTGACTGCGGCGAGCCTGGTGGGCATTCTCCGCGCTACGGCGGGACTACTGCACGCGGTGGTGCCAATTGGTGCAAACGACGGCTCGTCCGTGAACGCCTGGTGCCTGGTCGTCTTTCTAGTCTCGTTCGTCGTGTTGTGGCGGGGGTCGTACCACCACATCGAGCGGCTTATCACCTTATTAGTGGGTGTTTTCAGCCTCAGCGTCATCGTGGGGCTGGTGCTGATACAGGGGAGCGAATATCACATCGGCGCTGAGCAAATTCTTTCGGGATTGACCTTTTCGTTGGGCGAGAACGACGTCAAGCTCGCCGCAGTCGCCGTCGTCAGTCTGCTGGGCGCGCTCGGTGCCACGGGTAATGAACTGTTCATGTATCCGTATTGGATTCTGGAGAAGGGTTACGGGCAGTACGTCGGTTCGCCCGACGATGACGGCTGGCTCGATCGCGTGCGGGGTTGGGTGCGCGTATTGCAGGTCGACGTGTTCGTTTGCACTGCGTTGGCGACGTTGACAACACTCGGTTACTTTCTCATCGGCGCCGCCGTGTTCTATGGTAGTGGCGACGAGATTGCCGGCGACGACATCATCGATCGGCTCTCGGCCATGTACACGAATACGTACGGCGCCTGGTCGCGCAGCCTTTTTTTAGTGGGAGCGTTTTGCACGTTGTTTTCCACGTTGATCGTTGGCACGGCGGCGTTTGCGCGGATGTGGTGCGACATGATCATCAGCTTCGGCGTAATGCCCCGCGACAGCCAGGTCGGCAAACGCCGCCTCCTGCGCGCTGTGCAGGCTATCTACCTCGTGGCATTCCTGGCGATCGCACTCTTTTACGGGAAGAATCCCGAGGAACTCATCATTTTCGGGCAATACGTTTCGGGGCTGTTCGGCACACCACTGTTGATGTTCGCGATCGTCTGGATGGCTTTTCGCACTGATCAACGCGTCAGAATGGGTAAGGTCTCGGCAACGCTACTTGTGCTATCGGTCGTAGTGATCGCGGGGTGCGTCGTCGCGAGTGAGATTCAACGTATGGGAGGCGGTTAACGACCAACGTCATGCCCAACTTTTCACCATCTGAGCTTCAGCAATTCATTGCCGACGTGTGCCGCGCGGTTGGTGCCAACCAGCGCGACGCAGACATCGTCGCCAATCATCTCGTTGACGCCAACCTCGCCGGGCACGACTCGCACGGTGTGATGCGAATCGTCCAGTACGTCGAGGAAGTCCGTTCTGGCAAGATCGTTCCCGATCAATCCGCGCGACGACTTGAGCAATGGGACAACGGCGCCGTCGTCGATGCCAGCGGTGCTTTCGGCCAGGTCGCTTGCCACGAGGCGATGCAAATGGCGATACAACTCGCCAGCGAAGCATCCTTGGCAGCCGTCACGCTGCGCAACTGCAACCACTCGGGGAGGCTTGGTACCTACGCCGAAATGGCTGCAGCGGCTGGTGTGATCGGACTCGTTATGGGCAACGCCGGTGGCGCAGGGCAGTGGGTGGCGCCGTTTGGTGGCCGCGAGCGACGCTTGTCGACGAATCCGCTCGCCTTCGGGGCACCGTCGGGTGGCGATTTCCCGTTTGTGTTGGACATCAGTACGAGTGTCGTACCCGAAGGGAAGATTCGTGACTACGCGCAGCGCGGCGCAGCGCTGCCGGACGGCTGGCTCGTGGACGCGACCGGCGCTGCGACGCGTGACGCGAACAACCTGTACGCCGAACCTGCCGGCGCGATACTTCCACTTGGTGGCGCAGCGGGACATAAGGGCTGCGGTCTGGCGATGATGGTTGACATTTTGGCCGGCGCGCTGTCTGGAGCGGGTTGTTCACGTGCAGGCGGCTTCGATCCGCTTCACGGCTCCGGGTTGTTTATGATGGCGATCAGTGGCGAGCGGTTTGGGACCGCGGATGAGTTGGCCGCCCACGTTGCCGAATTAATTGCTTACGTCGTTTCGTCCGAGCCCGCCGAGGGATTTGAGCGCGTGATCGTTCCCGGCCAATACGAACACGAGCAACGACTGATCCGACGCGAGCGCGGCATCGATGTGCCGTCGACGGTGTGGCAGCAAATGCGTGCCATCGCCAAGCGCATCCGGCAAGACAATCCCCAGCTGAGTATCCGCATTCCCCAAGCGCAGGAGAACACAACATGACACGGCCGCCTTACGCATCCCATGCTATACGTCATTCACTGTCGGTCGTTTTAATGGCCGTCGTGCTTTGTGCGCATTTGAGGATACTCGATCGTGTCGCTTTCGGGGGCGAGGAAGCGGAGCAAGCGGAGACACCCATCGGTGCAAAGTGGTGGCCTTCGAAGTGGGGCGCCGACGACGAGCGCGGGGCGGCTAACTTGATGTCGCCGGTCAAGGTGCTCGAGGCCGTGCAGTTGATCAAGAGGGGCGAGGTGTATCAGTTGGGCCGCGTGTACGAGCGCGACATGCCGACGTTTCCTCATCGGACGTTTCGCCTGACGATACCGGCGTTTCGCAGTTTTCGTGGCGAGAACCAACAATTCGGCCGTGACGAGTTCTTTGTCGGCGAGATCGGCCAGATGGGCACACAGTTGGACGGCCTTGGGCACGTCGGCGTGGGACTGCCCGACGGGGCGACGTTTTACAATGGGCTGACGTCCGAGGAGATCGAAGACCCCTATGGGCTGAAGAAACTAGGGGTCGAAAATGCGGGCGTGTTTTTCACTCGTGGCGTGCTCGCCGACGTTGTTGGGTATCGCAAAGTCGAGCGTCTGCCGGTCGGCTACGAGATCACACTCGAAGATCTGCTGGGCGCCCTCAAACTACAGCATCTGACGGTCCGGCGCGGCGACGTGGTATTGATTCGCACGGGCCACTCGAAACTATGGATCGTTGACAACGAGACGTACAACTCGGGGGAGCCGGGTATCGGCCTGGAGGCGGCTCGTTGGTTGATCGACCGCGACGTTGCCATGGTCGGCGCGGACAATTGGGGAATCGAGGTCGACCCGCCGCCAAATCCGAATCGCCCCATCGAGGTACATCAGTGGATGATCACGAAAAACGGTATCTACTTTCTGGAAAACCTTGACTTGGAGCAACTGGCCGCCGACGGCGTAGATGAGTTTGCCTTCATTTTCGCGCCGCTAAAGCTCAAAGGGGCGACCGGTTCACCGGGTAATCCGATTGCCGTACGTTGAGCCGACCGGCCTGTCGCCGTCACCAGGACAACTGGCGTAATGTCCACTTGGGCCGCTTCCTTCGTGCGGCATCGGTGTGTCGTCGCTCACCCACGTTCGAACCATCTGGGCCACGATCTGACGCTTCGCGGCGGCGTCGCCGTCACCTCCGACGGGCTCGTGACAAGGCAACTAATCGTTCAAGTTTGCCACTTCGCGTGAACATGTGCGTCCGGAACAGTGTCTCAAAAAATGCCCCGGTTGGTTGCCCCGTTCTGCCTGCGGATTGAGCAATCCCGCAGCAGGAGTGGTTGGCTGGGCCGCGAGACGCATTCGTGTGCGCCGGTAATTCCCCGGTTGCCCGACAAGGGCTAACCGGTTTGCTGACAGACGGTTTCGTCGCGGGCTCGAAGTGGGTCCATGTGCCGGAGGGGGAACCGACTGCCCCTGCTGCGCCGACTGGGCACTTGATTTGCAGTATGGGTCTGCCGACATGTGCTGAGCCGCTTTGGGCTTCGTGCCGACGCGGCCAGAAAAGGAATTCGCACAGCGCAGTTGCAATGCGGATGACGTGCGTCACGTCGACGACGCCAGGCCGTGCTGCATGGAAAAAGGAGACTTACTGTTATGGGAACCACGTCCCCCAAGAACTCGTCAGCAGGTTCTCTACTCTCGGCTGGTCGTTCACTCTGGCTCGTCCTGGGCCTCGTCGGCGTGAGTTGTGCAGTCGGCATCTTCGCCGGTGCACAGCGCGAACCGGAAGCCAACTATCGCATCGATCTTGGTGACGGGCGCACAGTCCTCGTCAAATGCCAACGCCCCAACGTTGAAACTGTCGACGGCAAGACGCGTGTCCACGCCGGCAGCCACGAATGGGAAGCCAGTGGTCCGGTGCAGATCGAAATGCTGTTGAGCAACGAATAGGCACGGCGCCACGTTCGGCGACGCAACTCCCGGCCCCACCGAATTGACGCTCCGCCCGCGCCGGTGCAACATCGGTCACTTCGACGTTTTTGTATTTGCAACCACGTTGACCGAACTGACGCGCGGCAAGGCGTCATTCGGCCTCGGCCCAAATGTGCACTTGCCCACTGTCGTCGACCAGCACGTGGATTACGTTCGGCCGACAACAGACGGGACAATCCTCGACGTACGTCTGATCGGTCCCCTGCGAGAGATCGATCGGCACGATGATTTCTTCACCGCAACTGTCACAGATATACGCGGCTTCGTTTTGCATCGCCGTTAACCGTGCCGGTGACGGCCCCGCGAGAATACGACGACCATCAGGCCCCCCCATGCGAACAACGCGGCGGCCGGCTCCGGGACGGCAAGCGCATCGTTCGGTCCTTGACCGAAATTGCTTGCCCACTCCAGATAGTCGAGGCCGTCGACGACGCCGTCGAAGTTGAGATCACCATTTGCCGGTGCGCCGGGGGGATCCTCAGCGGGGTCGTCGCCGAAATACTCCGCCCAAACGAGATAGTCGAGTCCGTCGACCCGGCCGTCGTCGTTGGCGTCGCCAGGCGTGCGGGCTCGAATCTTGTAGATCACTCCGGCGCTGTCATCAACGAGCGATCCGTCCGGATCGATGTCGGCCAGGAACAGCGAATCGTAAGTGCTGATCACGCCGTCGAGGTGACCGATGGCCGCCTGATCGACGCCGATGAAGTGAAAATAGCTGTCGGTCGCCAGATCGTAAAACACGACCGGATTTTCTTCATTGGACACGCCGCCGAGCGAAGCGCGGCCGTGGAAACCGATGAACACGCCGTCGTTGAGCCCTTCGGGAAAAGCCGGCGGGGCAAAAGCAATGTCATTGGCCCCCTCCGACTCGTCGCCCGTGAAAGGATCGCCGTATGGTTGGAAGGCTACGATAGGCTGGACACCGGCGCCGCCCACAACGTCGCCGGTGCGATACTCCGTGTAGTTGAGGTAGAAGCCGAAGTCCTCGATCGCGCCGCCGATGTCGGCAAGGGCGATTCTGTTGAGTTCGTCGGCGCTCGTGGGCTCGTTGGGATCGACAAAGCCGTCGATGCCGTTGTCGTCGAACCAGAGGTCGCCCGTCGCGGGATGAAACGCCATACCGGCACCATTGCGCACGCCGCTGGCCAATTGCACGTGTCCGACGCCCGACAATTCAGTGCCGTCGTCGGCAATTGTGAGCATATGAAGCGCTTCGCCCGACAGCGTGGCGCTGAGTCCGAGATTCGCGCTGCTTGTCAGCTGCGCAGTCCTCGTCGTTGCACCATAATTCGAATCCGAGCCGAGTTGGAAAAGCAGATCGACGCTATCCGGTGTGCCCGGCGTGTCGCGGACCTGCAACGCCGAGTGACGGTGCGTCCAACCGCCGCCCGACGGGTAGGCAATGTTGATCGAACCCACGAGCGAGTACGCGTCGGCAGGATTCTCACCGATGCGGTAAATCGAAATCGGCTTGGCTTGGCCCGTGACGAACACCAGGTCGTTCCAAACCCGCAACGAAGTGAGCTTGCCCCCCGGCACATCCGCCACGACCGTGCTCCGCGACTCGGCCACGCCGTCGCCGTCGCCGTCGACCAATCGCACGATCTGTCCGGTCGTCGCGCCGTAGAAATTGCTGCCCTCGCTGACCCCTACCAGGAGCGAACCGTCATCGAGTGCCGCCATACCGAGTGGAAAACTCAGGTCATCGGCAAACGTCGTCATCACGAACTGAGCGGGATTCACGCCTGGCCCGCCGATCTGGAAAGGCACGTCCGCCCAACAGGTAGTGGCCCACAAGGTAGTGGTCCACAGAACCGCCAGCAACGTTCCGGAGCAGCCGATGTGCGACCAGGGAACCCATCGAGCCGTGAAGGCGTGGTCGGCTGCGGCGTGTTCGACAGCTGGTGCGGTGGACGTAGTTGCTAGTTTTGACATGACGGCCCCCGGATAAATCGGTAGACAACACGGCGATTGAACGTGACGAGCCGGTGCCGCGGCTCCAAGGTAGTCTCCCCACGCGGCCCCGCCACGACGGCCTCATTGTAGAAAGTTCTTGAGTGATTGTCGCAGGAAATCGCGTTCGGCCCGGCCGGCCGGGGGACGCGTTGGCGCGAAGTAACATCGGCGCGTTGACTCGGAGCGCGGCGCCACCGACAATTGACGGTTTGCCTCATCCGCTTAAGAACCAAAGGCCAAACGCCTGGGAGCCCCTGTGATGCGTCTAATATCTCCCCTGATCTGCGCCGCCACGCTGGTATGCGCCATTGCCGCGCGCGGCAGTGCCGAAGACCCCGCGGTGGTAAGTAACGTTGTCGTCTTCGGCGAAGAGGGCAAATTCGGTGGTTGGCCTGCCAATCACGGCATGTGGAGGTGGGACGACGAAATCCTCGTCGGCTTCAGCATCGGCACGCACAAGAATCTCGGCGAGCGTCATAACATCGACCGCGAGAAGCCCGAGTACCACGTGTTGGCCCGCAGCCACGACGGCGGCGAGACCTGGGCACTCGAATTCCCCCAGGAACGTGGCATGTTGATCAACGCCGGTGGAATGCGGCACGGCACAACGGACCCGAAGTACAGCGAACCGGCGGCGGTCGCCATTACCAAGCCGATCGACTTCACTCATCCCGACTTCGCCATGACGATGCGCTTCGCCGACATCAACAACGGCGACTCACGGCTCTACTATTCCTATGACCGTGGTCACAATTGGGAGGGGCCGTTTATCGTCCCCGACTTCGGCCAACCGGGAATCATGGCTCGCTCGGACTACATCGTGAACGGCCCGCATGATTGCCACGTCTTCCTCACCTGTTCCAAACAAAACGCGGAGGAGGGTCGCGTGTTCGCGGCGCGCACAACGGACGGTGGCGTCAACTGGAAGTTCCTCTCCTTCGTGGGTCCCGAACCCGATGGGTTCTCGATCATGCCGTCGACCGTGCGGCTCTCGCCGACCGAGCTGTTCATGACGACGCGCCGCCGCGAAGGTGCTGACGAAGTCAAGCACCGCTGGATCGATTCGTGGCGCTCAAGCGACAACGGCCTGAGCTGGGAGTTCGTCGGCCCGGCGGTCGAAGACGTCGGCGAAGGCAATCCGCCCTCGCTGATCCGGTTGGCCGACGGCCGCCTCTGTCTCACCTACGGTGACCGCAAGGAGCCGTTTGAGATTCGCGCTCAGTTGAGCGACGACAATGGTCAAACCTGGGGCACACCCATCGTGCTCAAGGGGGAGGGTGGCGGACGCGACATGGGCTACACCCGCAGCCTGCAACGTCCGGACGGCAAGGTCGTCACCCTGAGTTATTTCGAGCCGGTCGATCCGCCTTACCGTCAGATCATCGCCACGATCTGGGACCCGGGCATCAAGTAAACAGCGTCGCCTCCGCGGGCAAAGCTGGCACAACCCGCCAAGGTGTATTCGTGCCGAGACATTTTATCGTGGCGCAACATCCAGCCTTCCGACTTTTCGTCGTCGGGGAGCGCCGGAACGTTGCCTCGTCCTGATGAAGCGTCGCGATCACGCCGCGGCGCATGAAACACACACAATTCGAGGGGAAATTGATCGACATGCCTAAGGTATTGATGCCGATTGGCGACGCCACCGAGATGATGGACACCTGGTATCCGTACTTCCGCCTGCCTGAGGCGGGATACGAGCTCGTGGTGGCCGGGCCCGAAGCGCGGCTCTACCACGGCGTGATGCATGAGATTCCGCCCGACGCGACGGTGCCGTGGGACATCACCCGAGAACAGGCTTCTTACCACATCCGTGCCGATGTCGCCTTCCGCGACGTGGACCCGACCGAATTCGCCGGCTTGTTTCTCTCCGGCGGCCGGGCGCCCGAGTACCTTCGCTACGACGAGGACCTGCTGCGAATCACCCGGCACTTCTTCGAGGCGCACAAACCGGTCGGCATTGTCTGCCATGGCATCGAGATCGCCGCAGCCGCCGGTTGCCTCAAGGACCGCACAGCTACGACCGTGGCCAAGTGCGCACTCGACATCACGCAGTTCGGCGGGCGATACATCGACCAACCATGCGTCGTCGACGGCAATCTGGTGACGGCGCGCATGTGGGCCGACTATTCGCAGATGTTCGGCCCCTTCATCCGCAAGCTCGACGAGGCGGCGGAGTAAACGGCCGAAGCGAAAGATTCCATAGAGGGGAGTTGCAGGCACATTCGATGCGCAGATGGGACAAACCAACTCGCGACGTCGCTCGTTTCGCGAACTCAATCGAGGGACGACGTCGAATGCGGTAAACCGTGGCCTCGCATCACGTTCTCGATCACTTCGACGAGATCGCGGGCGCGGATCGGTTTTGAGAGGTAGTCGTCCATCCCCGCCGCGAGGCAGCGTTCCCGATCCCCCTTCATCGCGTGGGCGGTCATCGCGATGATCGGCACGTGGCGGTCGGTGCCGACCTCGGTGTGACGGATCCGTTGCGTTGCCTCGAGCCCGTCAAGTTCGGGCATTTCCACGTCCATGAGCACGAGGTCATACGGCTCGCGGCTCACTGCGGCCAGCGCCTCGCGACCGTTGCCGACAACGGTCACGCTGTGCCCATGCTTCTTGAGCAGCCCCACGGCCAGCCGCTGATTCACCAGGCCGTCTTCGGCGAGCAGCACGTTGAACGGACCAACGGCCGAGTCGTCTTCCGCCGTTTCCTCTTTGTCAGGCGCGCCGTCGTCGACCCCTTGTTGGGGGGCCGCGACCACCAGCGCGCCGAGGATCGCTCCGAGCAGCTCCGATTGCTTCGCCGGCTTGATTAGGTGCGCGGAAATTCCCAGCTTGGCACAACGCGCGATGTCGCCCGGCCGGTCACTCGAAGTGAGCATGATGACGGCCGTGCCTGCCAGGACGCCGTCCCGCCGGATCGCCGTGGCCAGGTCGAAACCGTCCCGCGCCGGCATGTTGCAGTCGGTGAGCACGAGGCGAAACGGCTCGCCGCGCCGCGCCGCAGCTCGCAGCGATTCAAGCGCTTCATCAACGCTGCTCACGGCCCACGGCGACATTCGCCAACAGCTCACCATTTCTTGCAGAATCAGACGATTCGTAGCATTGTCGTCGACGATGAGCACGGGGGCGTGCTCGATCGACTCGGGCATCGATGGCGCCGCGACGTGGCCGTCGACCCGACCGAACCGCGACGTGAAGTGAAACGCGCTACCTTGGCCGAGCTTGCTTTCGGCCCAGATGCGTCCACCCATCAGTTCGACGAGTCGCGAAGAAATCGCCAGGCCGAGGCCGGTGCCACCAAAGCGCCGCGTCGTCGAACTGTCCGCCTGCCGGAAGGCTTCAAAAACGGCCGCCAACTGTGCATCGGGAATGCCGATCCCGGTGTCAGTGACCGTAAACTGCAACTCGACTTTGCCATTTGCCTGGGCAGGGCGGTCGAGGTCGACGCGCACGACGACCTCGCCTTCGTCGGTGAATTTGATAGCGTTGCCGAGCAGATTGACGATCACTTGCCGCAGCCGCGAGGGGTCACCACGTACGAATTCAGGCACGTCGGGATCGATGCGGCACGCCAGCTCGAGTCCCTTGCTGTGAGCGCGAAAAGCAACCGATTTTATCGTGTCGCCGATCCGTTCGCGGACGTCGAACTGCACGTCTTCGAGGTCGAGCTTGCCCGCTTCGATCTTGGAAAAGTCGAGGATGTCGTTGAGCAGCGTCAAGAGCGACTCGGCCGAGTCCTGCACCATACCGAGGTAGTCGCGCTGCGACGGGTCGAGTTTCGTGTCCAGCACGAGTTCTGTCATGCCGATGATCGCGTTCATCGGCGTACGGATTTCGTGACTCATGTTGGCGAGAAACTGGCTCTTGGCCCGGTCGGCGGCAGCAATTGCCTCTTTCTCGGCCTCGGCCCGCCGACGTTCCTCCCACTCGCGCTTCGCCTGCTCGGTGCGAAGCCTCACTTGTTGGGTCAACGAGCGGTTCCAGAACAGAATCGCCGTCACGACAATCACCACGATCGAGAGCAAGGTTCCGATCGTGGCCCAAAACTTCCCGCTGGAAAGCAGCGACATCTGGGGCAGACTGATCCAACGATTGTAGATGTCGCGACGCTCGGTGGGGGTCACCTGGGCCAGCGCCTTGTCGAGGATGGCGTTCAGTTCGGGCCAATCGCTACGGGAAGCGAACCCTTGATGGTGTTTGTACCCCGTCGTCCCGGCGATCCGCAGGTTCGTGATCCGCTCCTGTGCAATGAAGTGCGTCGCGCTGGCGGTGTCGGTGATAAACGCGTCTACCGAGCCGAACGATACCTTGCGCAGCCCGGTCGATGTGTCCGGTACGGCGATGAGGCTGATGTCGGGATACTGGCGTTCGATGTACTCTTGGCCCGAGTACCCCGATACGACCGCCACGCTCATCGTCGCCAGATCATCGGGCGTGAGGTCGCCCTCGACGTTGTTGCGGACGACGATGACGGCGGGAAAGATCAAGTACGGTTTCGTGAAGAGCAGGTATTCACTACGGCTGGGCGTCTGGCTGGCGGCGGTGATGCCGTCGATCTCGCGGCGCTGCGCCATTGCCAATACTTCATCCCAGTCCTTGGCATGCACGATTTCAAACTCGATGCCAAGCAGCTGTTCGATCCGGGCGACATACTCCGACGTGATCCCTTGGTACTGCCCCTGTTCGTCGAAGTACTCACTGGGGGGAAAGTCCGGGTCGGGCGCCAGACGGATCGTGGGATGCGCCTTGAGCCACGCCTGTTCCTCGTCGGTCAGACCGACCGAGAGGGCAGCGTCACCGACATCGGCCCGCGCCGCGCTGGCGGTCCAACTGCCCGGCGATGTCAATTCGAGACACACCGCGACCGCCATGGCCAATGCCACGCTGCCCGCGATCGCCTGAGCCCTCGTCCCACCAGGTCGCATGGACCGGTTCCTCTTCACGTGTGTGGCGGCGTCCGTCACCGCCTGCATCCCCAGGGACGCACTCCGCTGCCGAAAAGCCTCGCCCGCCGCGCCGGGTCAAGTCGTGGTCTCGATCACCGCGCACCAGCCCCGTCCGAACGGACGGCCAGGGAACGCCCGTTCGACGACAAACGCGCGTGCTCGTACATTTTACCCAACACGGCTGGCTTGGCGAAACAAATTCGCCAAATCGCAACATGGCAGGCGTCGCCGACGGTCGCCCGAAATGCGTTGACGAAGCCGTTCCCGGCTAATTCGCCAATGGCTGCGTGCTGCGGAGGTAGGCGAAGAGGTGCTGAATCTGGCGGTCGGTCAGTGGGTCGAGAATTCCCTCGGGCATGACCGATTTAGGGTTGGCCGCCATTTCTTCGATCTGGCCGCGCGGCAACACCACGTTTAGACCCTCGGTATCGCGGATCACGACGACCTGGTTGTCCTGGTCGGCAACAAAACCCG
>JAGQPT010000156.1 GCA_020426575.1 Planctomycetales bacterium | reverse complement strand
GCCCGCGCGAGATTGCCCCCGCCGCTGCGCTGCCGATGCCGATACCCAGGCAGAGCGCCGCAAGCAGCGGTCCGACGCTTTCCTGCGGCACGCCTAGTTCCAACGTGGCGAAGGCGTCGACGTTGAGTTGAAACAGCGAGCCCACCCCCCAAAAAAACGCGATTGCCAACGCCACCCACTTGAGCCCCGCGTCGGACCACATCATCCCCAGGTCGCGCATCGTTTGTTGAAAAGGGTGTTTGGGGAACACGCGTTCGGGGTTGGCCACGGCGAGCGGTCGGATCATCAAGCTCGTGAGCAACCCCACGCCGGCGACGCCAAGCAGCGCCGCGGCGGAAATCCAGAGGTGGCCTTGCCCCGTGTCCCCCGTCCAGGCGTAGAGGAACCCGCCCAACACTGAACCGGCCATGATCGCGGCGATCGTGGAAAGCCCGATCAGTCCATTGGCTGTTTGCAGGCGATCGCTGCGAACCAGTTCCGGCAATGAACCGAGCTTCGACGGGCTGAACATGGCGCTTTGGGTGCCCATCAGGAACAGCACACCGTAGAGCACGTAGACGTTACCGAGCCAGATGGCCAGCACGCCCAAGGCCATGATGACCACCTCGGCCACCTTGCAGCCCACGATCACCCTGCGTTTGCTATAGCGGTCCGCCAGGTAACCGGCCTGTGACGCAAAAAGGATGAACGGCAGCACCAGGCACGCCAGTCCGGCCGACAGTGCCGTGGCCGCATGTTCGGGGCCGGCAATATGTTTGCCGATCGGAACGACCAGCCAGCGGAAGATGTTGTCGTTCATCGCCCCTAGGAATTGGGTGACCAGTAGCCCCAGGAAGCTGCGCCCCAGGACACCCGACGATTCCGCGATGACCGGTGCCTCGTGGGTCGTTGGGGCGTCGTCGTGGCCGTCCGGCATGTCGAAGTTCCGAGTTGTTGGGGGCACGTGGCGTCGCGGCGCGCTATTGTGTTCGAGCTCAACGTGTGCTCGAGAAAACTTCGGCTATGGCTAGTAGGCGGATTCTGCCGCGAAATGTCACTCTGGGGCAAGAGAATCCGCGAATGATCGGCACCGCTTGGCGTGGGGCGGCGACTTGGGATGGACGGCCTCCGGAAAACCGGACTTGAAATTCAGGGGCCCAACAACGCGGCACGTTCGTCGGAAGAGAGTACCGCATCGGCGAGATTCTCTCCGGCGGCGAATCGGCGCGGATTTGAGGCGGGGGCCTTCCACTCGACAATCCTATGCCAGCCGTCGCCGCGCCTCTCCGCCATCACTCGGTCCAGCGTGGCGAGCAGGCATGTGGCTTCTCGGCGCGGATCGCTCATTCCCAGGGGCGGCAGCAATAGGACCCCGTCGCTGGCCGCGGACACGCAGGCGCCAGCCGGTGTCGTCAGCAGCGGCGCCGCTAGCCATTCGTCCACTTCAAAGGCCAGGCAGGGGAACGCGAATCGCCGGGCCTCGGCCAGGTACGGCGCGAACAGGTCCCGCAGGCGGCCGTCGTCGGTCGATTGCCACGGTCCGCGCGGTTCTTCGTCTAACAGGTACCGTCGCCGCGCCAACGTTGCCAGCACCGGCGACGTCGAGGCCAGCGCGTCGTACACGTCGATCGGGCTGCCAACCGGTAGCCGCGGATCGTCGGGTCGACAGTTCATTCGGCAGGAGTCTTCGGGACGGTCAAGCCGGAGGACGATCACGCCGCCGCGCCGCAGCAACCGCCGCAACTGTTGGTCGAGCGCCGCCAGCGCCTGCCAGCACTGCTGTTCATGGGCCGAGGAGCGAAAGCCGCGGACGGGATGACCGATGGCACGTCGCCAAAGCTGGGCAACACATCCGACCGCCAAAAAAAGTGCGTCGCCGTGTGCCAGCCGAGTTACCTCGGACAGTTCGATCACGTCGATCGCCTCGTGTTCGAGTCGCCAACCGAGAGAGAATATGGCGGGCTGTGACATGGCGGGGGCATCCCACCCCGATGGGTGAGTCGATCGGTGGCGTCGTGCGGCATGGGAAAAGGTTGGAATGTTGTGGGGCAAAACTCTAATCCTGCCACCAAGGACGGGTCAACGCGAGTTGCTGCCGGCCGCTCGTCAGTCGGGGAAGATACATACCGCCGAGAGATCGCGTCGCCTTGCCCGGGCAAGCGGGGCGGTTTGGGCTGCCCTGCCATCACCAGACGCCGGGTAACTCGTCTTGTCTCGTTTTCCGCGAGCGAGGTACATTTCCCGCCTCGTGTCGAGCCGGCTGCATGCGGGGCTCGTTCCTAAAGGCGTATGAAACGGGACATGACAGCGATGAGAACTTTGCGTGGGTTCGTTTTGGGGGCAATCGTGGGCGGCGTGGTCACGTTCTTTGCACCCCGTTACCACGTGCTGCGCACCGGCGACGGTGTCCAGTTCGTGCCCAAGGTGTCCAGCACGCTGGCTGACACTTACGTCGACGTCCGCAAGTTCGGCATCGACGAATGGAACGATCACAAACTCGTAGCCGCCGCGCTCGTGGCATCGGGAAAGTCGGACGTGCTCCAGGACGCCGGAGCGCAGGGCGTGCTCGACGGCTTTGAAAACATCTTGCTCGGCCGCCACGATACGACAGAAGCACGCTGAACAAACGCACGCACGGCGACGCAGCGTGCGATGCTGTGTTGGCGATTGCGGCCGCGCTGCGTCTAGCGCACCGTAAATCCCTGGTCGATGCGACCCTGCGGAGTCGGCATCGCGTGATCGAATCGTCTTGCGGCGGGTCCTCATATTCGGACTGTCCGTTACGACGGCCACGAGCCGCACTACGCCGGAATTCATCCCCTCTGTGAGCTGGGCCGGCCTCACATCCCGACGCGCCGGAACGACCGCTAACATCGTCCGGACATCAAAGCCGGGCGGTCCACTGTCCCGATGTCAGAGGGGGAACGTTTGGCAGCGGCCCGCCCAAGTCGCGGCGCGCGCCAGGCGATGGCACCAACCGGCTGGACGGGGCGAGGACGTGCTTCGGTGGAAATCAACCGCAACCAGTATTTCATGATGGGGCTCGTCGTGCTGATGTTCGGCATTCAGCTGCGCTACCTGAGCAGCTACGTGCTGAATGAAAAGACGACCAGTTTCTTGGCCGAACGCTTCGACCAGGGCGACGGCGCAAGCGCCGTGCTGCCGGCCAACGGCCCTGGAGTTAAGAAGCGCGTCACTCCACCGGAGTGGGTTGGCTGGGCCATGTTGTCGTTTGGCGCCGTGCTGATACTTCACAGCCTGGCCATGAAGCGACCGGGCGGTTAGGTACCGCCCGAAATAGCCCGACCGCGCGAGCCCCTCTGGACGTGCGCCGAAGCGATCGCACGTCCCCTGTATTAAACCCCGCATGATCGAGAGCATGGACTCCCACGTGCTGAATTCCGTAGCCGACGAACGGCCCAAGCGTCCGACGCCCCAGTTGACCACCGTGCGGACGAAGCGTCGCAATCCGCCGACGACATTGATCGCTTCGCTCGGGTTGCTGCTGACGATGGTCGTCGGCGTCGTCAGCACGTCGACGACGAGTTGGTCGCGGGCGCAGTCCACCCCCGGGGGTGCGGCCGCCGTCGACACTTTGTCGGACGGTTTGCCGAGTGGTGAGACCGCATTGCGCGTTCGTGAAGGGACACGGTTCGACGAACAGTCGGGAACGTTCACGTCAGTCGGCGAGCGTTGGGCTTTCACGCCTGCCGGCACGACCGCGCAACTGGTAGTGCTGGAGAATTTGGTGCTCGATCGCGTCAGCCGTGTCCTGGGCGAAAGTGCCGAGCCGGCTGTGTGGAGCGTGTCGGGCCGTGTCACCGAATATCGCGGTGCCAACTATCTCTTACTCGACCGCGCGGTGGTGCGGCAGCGGGGCTCGATTGCGGGATCCGGCGAGGCGGCGGCAAGCCTGTGATCGCGCGGTCACGTCGCGCTGCGAGCTGCCGGGCCCGGGGCGATCGGCCGTGCGTGCTTGACAGCCCGCTGCCCCCCCCTGATATTGGCGATGTATTGATTCGGTCCAGGTCGTTGGCTGCCGCGAGTTTGCGTCGACGGCGGACGTCGTCCAGCATGGGGGCTGGTGCATCCCGCCCGGACCGGTCTGGAGCGGCTCGATTGGCCGGATCGAGCCAACCAGCTTAATATGTATGTGAGCGGCCCGGCCCCTGTCCCGCCCGCGGGTTCAGTTCGCCCCGTTGTCTCCCGAGTCCGCCGTCTTGCCGGCCGGACCGGTGCGACGACGCACCCGTAGCGATCGACAAGTCGGCGTAACGCACAAGGAGTAGTCCTTCATGGTAGTACATCGTCGGTTAGAGGTTTCCGAGGTCGGCGACGTGACAGTGGTCCGCTTCGTCGATCGGAAGATTCTCGACGAGGCCAACATCCAGGAACTCGGACAGGAACTCTATCACTTGGTGGAAAAAGAGGGCCGCAAACAATTGCTGCTCAACTTTTCCAACGTTGAGTTCCTTTCCAGTGCGGCGTTGGGCAAGCTGATCACGATGGACAAAAAAGTGAAGGTCAACGGCGGGCGGTTGCAACTGAGCAACATTCGCCCGGAAATATACGAAGTCTTCGCCATCACAAAGTTGAACAAGTTGTTCGACATTAAGGATGACGAAGCGGCTGCCCTCGAAGCGTTTTAAGAACGCGACGCCGCCGCCTCATCGCGGTGGGCGACGACGGACGTGCCACAACCCGGGCCACGGGGCCGACGTTTTCTCATCTCGTCAAGTCGTACCCAGTTTGTGCCGATGGCTGACAACGGTTGGACCTGGACTCTTGACCGCGTGTTTCCCAGCGCCACCGGTGCCGGTACGCAATTGCTCAGCGAAATGCTCGAGCGACTTCGTGGTGAAGGGTGGGACGAGCAACAGGTGTTCGGCGTCCACCTGGCCGTGGAAGAAGCACTCGTCAACGCCATTCGCCACGGCAACGACTCGGACCACAAAAAGTGCGTTCATGTCCGGTGTAAGCTCTCGCCGAGCCGGTTCTGGGTGCGCATCCAGGACGAGGGGTGCGGATTCGATCCTGAAGACGTCCCCGACTGCACCGAGCCCGATCGCCTGGAGACACCGAGCGGTCGCGGCATCATGCTGATGCGGAATTTCATGAACCGCGTCGAGTACAACGAGTGCGGTAACTGCGTCGAAATGGAGAAGCACCGTGAGGCCGCCGCAGGTGGCGCCGACGATCGGGCCAGCGAATAGCGGGCACTCTTGCCCCCTCATGTATCCCCCGAAATCGCCAACGGCGCTTCATTACGCGTGGGCGCGGGGATGGGCCGCCTCGTAGGCCCGCCGTAGCCCGGCCGTGGTCACGTGCGTGTAGATTTGCGTCGTCGTCAGGCTCTTGTGGCCCAGCAGTTCCTGGACGCTGCGGATGTCGGCGCCGCCGTCCAACAGGTGCGTGGCAAAGCTGTGCCGCAGCGTGTGCGGCGTCGTGCGACCGTCGAGCGACGCGGCATGAATGTACTTCTCCAACAGCCGCGCCACGCTGCGCGTGGTCAACCGGCGGCCAAAGCGATTGACAAACACGGGGGCCGAAGGGCCGCGCGGTTCGCGATCGTTGAGTTGGCGAACTTCGAGCCAGCGGCGCAGGGCCTTGACCGCGAACGAACCGACGGGCGCGATCCGCTCCTTGCGCCCTTTTCCCATCACGCGCAGCAGCCCCGTGTCGAGTTGCAAGTCGCCATCCGAGAGCGCCACCAGTTCGCTGACCCGCAGGCCGGCCGAATACATCGTCTCCAGCATCGCGCGGTCGCGCAGTCCGAGGGCTGAATTGGCCGGCGGCGCTTCCAACAGCTTGCCGAGTTCGGCCGAGCTGAGGAAGTGGGGCAGGGTACGACTTTGTCGCGGATTGCGCAGCGGCTTGGCCGGGTTCGTTTCCACCCAACCCTCGCGCTGCCCGAAGCGGAAGAAGCTGCGCAGGCTGGCCATGCGGCGAGCGATCGTGCTCTTGGCGTAGCCCGCCTCGGTGAGTCGGGCGGCCCAACCGCGCAGATCGCGCGTCGTGATTTGTGCCACAGCCGGCGGCTGACCGCCGGCAGCTTCGGCCAGGTCCGCCTCGAGATCCAGCAGATCTTCCCGGTAGCTCTTGAGCGTCAGCGGCGAGACGTTGCGTTCAACTTCCAGGTGCCGCAGGAATCGCTCGATCTCGTCGTGCATGGCAGAACCGCGCGGGCCCCGTGGGCGTGGTCAGTGCTCCCGGAACGTGTCGTCCCATCGCCGACACTGTCGGCAATGAGATAGCGACGGCAATGACGTCGTGTCAGGCGTCGTCACGTCAGATTTCGTCGTTGTCGGTCGGCAGTGGTGCGGAGAAACGACGCGACAGGGCGGGATGCTCGGTTTGTTGCGACTGGTGGCGAACTTTCTGGCTGAGCACGGCAGCGTCGTACCAGGTAAAGCTCAACTCGGCATTCGAGGCATAGCGTCCCAGGGTCCGCAGCGTCTCACTGCGGCTGGCGTCGTCGTAGAGAAATACGTAGCGCTCTTCGCCTTTGACCAGTGCCAACACGTTGATATCTTGGGACACCTCGAACTTCCTCCCTTGGAATCGCGCTCGTTGCGCCTTGTTTGTTCCGCAGCATCATCAGTAGCCGGCCGACACGTTGGTGCTACCGTCTGCCAAAGTCTCTTATCGGTGTTCCGACCAGCGCCACACCACTCGCGATTCCCCACCTCCGCCACGGGCGGTGAGCATCTCGGCAATGTGCTTGTAGCAGCAGAAACGAATAAAGTCGTCGCTGCGTTGTAGATAGGCCTGCCAGCCACCAAACCGCGCGTCGTCGCGAAAATAGTAGTAAGTCGAGAGCGCCGTCGTGAAATCGGCGTCGTTGCCGTCGTACACGCGCGTATGTTTCAGCACCGGTTCGACCGGTGTGTTAAGCTGTGCGGCGCCTGCCAATAATTTGTATCGGTCATAACGCGCTGCGGGCGCCCCTGGCATGTGTGCGTCGCTCGGCGCCTCGTGTCCCACCAGCCGCGGTCCTCCCCCCGCCATCGGTTCAGCGTTCTCTTCAGGAAAAAACTCTGGCGGTCCATCCTCGGGGACGGTCGCGTCGGTCTCGTCCGACGGCATGGCGCCCGGCGGCGGCAGCGTCGGCGGAGCTTCATACGGTTCGTATGCCGGCGTGACTTCGTCCAACTGCGATCGCGCCACCGCCAATTCGGCTTCGTAGGCGAGCGACTCAGGAATATTGCGCTCGGCCGGGGTGCCCCACGGTAGGCCGTAGCCGGGTGGAATCGGGTGATAATACGGATTCGCCGCGTACCACTCGACCCGCAGGCCCATCCGCGGCGGATAATACGGGTCGTAGTCGGTGATCGCCCCGATCACCACGGCGTCGACCCCCATCTCCGTCGCCAACACCTGCGCCAGCCGGCGGGCGTCGTCCGCGTTCGTGAGTTGCAGGTGGCGGTCCACCATCAGGTTTTCCACCACGCCGATCGGTGTGACCTCGAAGCCCGGCACCTGCGAAAGCTGATCGTAGTAGGCCAGCGCCACTTCGCGGCCGTCGACGCTCGCCTCGGTGCTCTGGTTGAAAAACGGCACGACAGCAACACGTGATAGCTGCGGAAACGGATTGCGCACGACCGGCTCGTTCGACAAGTCGGGAATGAACCGACAGCCGGCAGCAAGCAGGCAAATGGTGGCAATGAGCAGCCGTTTCACGGACAAGCCAGGAAAAGAGGGCAGGAAGGGTAGCCGCCGATGGTGCCAACACGACGTCCAGCGCCCGACAATAGTCGGGTCGCGTCGGCGTTATCGGCAAACTCTCCGCAGTTTCTCCAAGCGAAGCGAGCGGAAAAGTCGAACCAAGATCAATCCTGCTAGCAACGAAGGGAGGAATGCACACGTGGAAGCGACGCCTGTGTCCGGTCAAAGTTGCTACTCGTATACCGTCGAAAGTTGTCGGCGGTGGTAGTTTCTATAGTCGTAGGGGCGCGCAGAGAGCGCGAGAAGTTCTGCTGAGCGCAACAAAAAAACCCGTCGGAGCCTGGCTTGGCCTCCGACGGGTCTTTTGTTGATCAACTTGGCAGTTTGCCGAGTCTTGCGAATCGGCGGCTCAACAGAGTCAGATAAGAACTGGCTCCACAATTTTACCGACGGATGTCGCCATCCGACGATTGGCACCAACTGGTCCGTGAGAACCGGTTGGGTTGTCATTCCTTAGAAAGGAGGTGATCCAGCCGCAGGTTCCCCTACGGCTACCTTGTTACGACTTAGTCCCAATCGCGGGGCTTATCTTCGGCGCTTGGCTCCTTGCGGTTACCTCAGCGACTTCGGATACTCCCCACTTTCGTGGCTTGACGGGCGGTGTGTACAAGGCTCAGGAACACATTCACCGCGGTATGCTGACCCGCGATTACTAGCGATTCCGGCTTCATGCAGGCGAGTTGCAGCCTGCAATCCGAACTG
>JAGQPT010000155.1 GCA_020426575.1 Planctomycetales bacterium | reverse complement strand
TGACTTTGGCGGCGGCGAAGTCGTGCTCGGCTTCGACGTCGGCGACACGGGTAGCTTCACTCACTCCGGTGGCGCGGTAAACGTCGATCGCGGTTTCATCGTCGGCTTCGGCGGGACCGGTCAACTCGTGCTCGCTGGTTCCAGCGGCACCGTTCCCACGCCTAGCTTCAACGTCGGCGGCGATCTCAGCTTCGGAGCGGCGCAGTTCGCGCAGCTAGGCACTGGTTCGCTCGTCGCTCGGCTGAACGCGAACCCGATCACGCCGGTCAGCGTTAATGGCACGAACTCTGACGGCTTTTTCTTCGGCGACCTCGTGATCAACGACGGCAGCGAGTTCTCGCTCCAAGTCGCCGACGGCTTCCGTCCTCATTTCGGGCCCAACCAAGGTACTGAAACGCTGGTCAACTATGTCGGCACCCGCACTGGCGACGGTACGGCCAAGTTCACGGAGGTCGCAGCCCGCGCCGAATGGGGCATTGACTATTCGCTCGTCTATGACAACGCGGGCAAGAAGGTCGACGTGAATCTCGACTACGTGTTCGCCGCGGGTGATACCGACTTTGACAAGGACTTCGACACGACCGACCGCAACAACATGGCGGCCAAGTTCAACGCGGGTCCCGTTGGTGCCACGTTCAGCCAAGGCGACTTCAACAACGACGAGCAGGTCGACCTGGCCGATGCCCAGCTTGCCCTGGGGTCGGGCGTTTACAACGCGGGCCCCTACGAGGGACTCACGCCTCCCACCACGCCCATCGGCATGGCGACGCTGACCTACGACGTCCTCACCGGAAATCTCTCGTTGGACGCCGACGGCAACACCCTGTCGAGCTTCCGCATTCTTTCACAGAGCGATGCGTTCACCGCCGCTTCCGCCTCGTTGCCCGCCGGTACCTTTAGCACCGACGCGGACGGCGAAATCGGCGTTGCCTTCGCTGCAATCACCGGCACGACCGACCTGGGCGACGTCGTTGGACTGCCGGGCCCCGGCGATCCGCTGGCCGACCTGCTGTTCACCTACACCGTTGCTGGCGTCGCCGGCATCTTCCAGGGTGACATCTTGCTGGCCGGTGCGCTGGCGGGCGACGCCAACGGCGACGGTTGGGTCGACGGCCTCGACTATCTCGTCTGGGCCGCCAACTTCGACACCGTCGGTCCCCCCGACCCCGCGGTCGCCGACGGCAACTTCAACGGCGACTCGGCCGTGGACGGGCTCGACTACCTGGTCTGGGCCTCGAACTTCGGTTCGCACTCCGCTGCCACGGCCGTTCCCGAGCCGTCGGCCGCGATGTTGGTCTCGCTGGCGGCGCTTGCGACGGCCGTGCTGCCGGTTCGTCGCCGTGTTGCCGAGCGGGTTTGAATGATTCGGTTCGCGTAGTTTTTTGGCGCGGGGTGCCTCGGGCAACGACCTACCCGAGGCACCCCTGCCGTTTTGCGTTTCAGTGGGCAGCGAAGTTTTTTAGCACCAGAGCACTACCGCAATTCACGATGAATGCCGCGGCACCTGACACAAATTCACCGTCCGAACAGACACCTCGCCGCGTCGCCGTCGTGACCGAGACGGCCACGAGTTGGGGTGCCGGCATCGTCGAAGGTGTCGCCAATTTCGCCCAACGGCACGCCAATTGGTCGCTCTTTGTCGAACCCCGCGGCAAATACGAAGAATTGATGCTGCCCGAGCGGTGGAACGGCGACGGCGTCATCGCCCGGGTCACGCACGAGGCGCTTTCCCGGCAGATCATTCGCAGCGGACTACCCGCCGTCGACGTCTCCTGGTTCCATCTCGGCGACGACCAGATCGCCCACTGCACGGCAGACGAGGACGCGGCGGGCCGCCTGGCGGCTGAATACTTCATGGACCGCGGCTATCGCCATTTTGCCTACTGCGCGGCATGTCACCGCCCCCGCTACGTCGACCGATTGTTCGATGCCTACCAGGCGACGCTGAAGTCGCAGGGATTCAGTTGTGACGTCTACGCGGCGAAGGAGCGACCCGTCGATGGCGGTTCGGCGCCGCCGGTCGACGCCATAGCGAACCTGGCCAATTGGTTGCGATCGCTCCCCACGCCGATCGGGCTGTTTGCCTTCGACGCGGTGCGTGGTCGCCAGGTCACCGACGCGTGCGCCACATTGGGGGTCCGCGTGCCCGAAGACGTCGCCGTCCTGGGAGGTGAGCACGATCAACTCAGCAGCCGGATTTCTCAGCCTCAACTTTCCAGTGTCGACCTTTCGCCCGAACGCGTGGGCTACGAAGCGGCGCGGATGCTGTCGGCAATGTTTGCCGACCCGGCGTTGCGTCCGCCGCCGGTGTCGATCTCCCCGATCCGCGTGATCACGCGCCGTTCCACCGACACGATTGCCTCGGAAAACAAAGAGGTGGCTGCGGCGCTCCGCTTCATCCACGAGCACGTGCACGACCGCATTAACGTGAGCGACATACTCGTTGCAGTGCCGACGAGTCGTCGCCACATCGAACAGTTGTTCCGGCGCGAATTGGGCCGATCCCCCGCCGAAGAAATTCGCCGTCAGCGCGTGCAAAACGCCAAGCAACTTCTGGTGAGCACGTCGTGGACAATGAATCGCATTGCCGCCGAGTGCGGTCTCGAACGTCCCGAAGTGTTGTCGCGAACGTTTCGGCGCGAGGTGGGCATGACTCCGTCGGAGTTTCGCCAGCGGTTCTCGGCCTCGCCGAGAGGACACTCATAGATTCACTTAAACACGCCAGCGCTCCCGTTAAAGCTTGCCGAGATCGACAATCTTGAATCACCGACGCACGACGACGCGCCACACTTCGCAAATTGACAGAATGCGTGCGCAACGTTGGCTTCCGCGGCCGCTGGGGATTTTGATAGCGTAAAAACCGAGTCTTTTGACGTCGAACCACTCGTTCGCGGTCGCATCACATTGCTCGGTGGCCCGTTTAATTTGGAGCAATCAGCCATGAAGACGAAGCCGTCAGACCTGCGGCGTATTGTCCCGCGACGCGCTTTCACCCTAGTCGAGCTTTTGGTCGTTATCGCCATCATCGGCATTTTGATCGCGTTGTTGCTGCCGGCCGTCCAGGCCGCGCGCGAGGCGGGACGGCGTGCCAGTTGTCAGAATAACATGAAGCAGATCGGTCTCGGCCTGATCAACTACCACGACGTCCACAAGGTGTTCCCCATCGGTTTGCGCCGTGCCCGCGGCGCGGCCTGGTCGGGGTACTTGCTTCCGTTTGTCGAGCAGAACAGTACGTTTGCCAACATCGTCTTTGACAAGAGCGACGGAGACCGGGACATGCAGTGGGCCTTTTCCCAGCCGCCAAATCCCTCGCTTCGCAATGCCAAGATTTCCGCTTGCGAAACGCTCTTTCCCACGTTTCGCTGCCCCTCCTGCCCAGGTCCCGAACACGTCTGGGACACCTCGTCCGACAACTGGGTCGTTCCCAACCGCGCTCCCGGTACTTACCTCGGCTGCGCTTCGGGCGTCTGGACCAACGACGAAAAAGGGCTCAACAAGGATGGCACGTACAACGATATCTCGCTACTGAACCTCGACGGCATCATCTTCTGCGACAGTGCCGTCGAGTTGCGACAGGTCAAAGACGGCACGAGCAACACGGTCATCGTCGGCGAAGCCCTGCCCGATATCAAAATTCGCGAAGATCGTGAAACAACCGGCGGCGGTGGTATCTTCGGCAGTAGCAAGCCCGGCCCCAAGGATCACTGGGTCATTGGTGGCGACGACTGCGACGTCGACAACGACGGCTCCGAACACTGCGGTTCGACCGGCGTGCCAATGAACGGCAGCAACGAACTCGCCTACGGCAGCGCCCATCCCGGCGGCGCCAACATGCTGCTGACCGACGGTTCCGTGCACATGATCAACGACGGCATCGACACGATGACGTGGAGCTATCTCGGCTCGCGGGCCGATGGAAACCCCGTCAGCGGGTTTGACCAGTGACGTCCTCTTGCGATGGGTGGTTTCGACACGTGTTAAATCGAACGTTGTATGATCCGGACTCAGACGTGTATGGCGCTGCGCCGGTTTCGGCGTGGAGCGCTCGCCCGCGCCTGCTATGCTGCGCCCTGACGTGCCTGGCCCTGTTGTACTTGGCCGCCGGGTGCGGCAGTGACGCGAAGGTGAAAACGGACGATCTCGTGCGGCAGGCCCAGGACGCTGCGGCGGCGGGCGAGCTGCAAAAGGCGATTGACCTGCTCACGCAGGCGCTCGACGAACGGCCGTCGTTCTATGCCTACAACGAACGTGCCCGCATCCGGTTGGAACAGGGCGACGAAGCCGGCGCCCTGGCAGACTGCCAAGCCGGCCTGCAACTCGATCCAGAGAACTCCGATCTTATTTGGTTACAGGCCGAGCTGCAGAAAGCTCCAGGCGATCGCTTTTCCGGCGACGCCGCCGAGCCGCCGTCGGCCAACAAGTGAGCCGTCGGTCAGCAATCGTCGGCGAAGTGAAAGTGAATTGGCCGACTAGTGAATTGTGACCGGCAATTGGAATGCGACGTTGCCTAACCACTCGTACGCATCCCGGTGGCGACGCCGTTGATCGTCAGCCGCGTCAAGTGCCGCAGTTCTTCCATCACTTCGACGTCACGGGGCGACGTGGCCCGTAGTCTCCGCAACAGTTCGATCTGGATGAAGTTGAGTGGGTCGATGTAACGGTTGCGCAGGCGGATCGACTCCTTGAGCCAGGCCGTGCCGTCGAGCAGCTCGGCACAACCGGTGAGCGCGAGCACGGCGTCGCACGAAGCGCGATACTCGGCGACGATCAGTTCGCCGACGCGCGCCAGTGTCTCGGCCGCACCGGCCAGGTGGGCGTATTGTTCGGCGATGCCGAGATCGGCCTTGGCCAGGGCGAGCTCGGCGTTGTCGATCGTCGCTCGGAAATATGGCCACTCTCGGTACATCGACTGCAATCGCTCGCGGGTCGCGTCGTCACCGAGCAGCTTGGCCAACGCGCTGCCTAGCCCATACCATGCTGGGATCAAGCAGCGGCACTGTGTCCAGGAGAAGACCCAGGGGATCGCCCGCAGGTCGGAGAGGTTGCCACCACTCTTGCGCCGCGAGGGGCGCGAACCAATCGGCAATTGCTCGACTTCGCCGATGGGGGTCGACTGCCGAAAGAAGTCGACAAAGCCGGGCTGCTCGACCAGGTGTCGGTAACTGTGCAGCGACTCGTCGGCCAGCTTCTGCATCAACTCGGCCCACTCCTTGTGTTGCGGATCCGCCTCGCGGCTGCTGGCCAGCAACGACGACCAGACGACCTGCTCGAGATGGCGATAGGCGATATGGGGATCGTCGTAGCGGTCCGCCAGCACTTCGCCTTGCTCGGTCAGCCGCAACGAGCCGTGGAAGGCACCGGCCGGGAGGGAAAGGATGCTGCGTGCCGTCGGTCCACCGCCGCGTCCCAGCGAACCACCTCGTCCGTGGAAGAAGGTCAACTCGACGTCGTGCTCAGCCGCAACGCCGCAGAGCGCTTGCTGGGCCTTATAAAGCCACCAGCACGCCGACAAATAACCGCCGTCCTTTGTGCTGTCGGAATAGCCGAGCATCACCGTCTGCTGGTTCTGCTGGCGACGGACCTGTTCTCGGTAAGGGGTGACGGTGAACATGCCGGCCAAAATCTCCGGCCCCCGCACCAAATCGTCGATCGTCTCGAAGAGCGGCATGATCGGCAGGTCGAAGTCGGCTTCGCCTTCGTAGGCGATCGAATCGATCGCCGTCTGACGCCACAGCCAGAGCACGCTGATCACGTCGCTCGGCGCGTGGGTCATGCTGATGACGTGCCCACCGATCGCCTGCTCGCCAAACACGCTCACCACGCGGTGCAGCAGTTGGAACAAGTTGAGCGTTTCGCGCGTCTCGTCGGAGATGCGCCCGGCGGGCAATTGCAGCTTGCGGTCGAGCGAGTCGACCAGCACGGCCTGGCGACCCGGTTCGTCAAGCGAAGCGGGATCGCTGCAGAGGTTCGCCGCCTTGAGCAACTCGTCGATCACGGCCCGATGGCGGCGGCCGTCCTGGCGAACGTCGAGGCGTGCCAGGTGGAATCCAAACGTTTCGATCCGGTCCAGCCAGGTCTGCACTTCTTCTCCCAAGAGTTCGCCGGCCGGTGACTGCACCACCGCGTCGTAAAGCGTCGAGACGTCGCGTGCCAGCTCGACCGGTGAACGATACGCCCCTTCGGCGTAGCCGCCGTCGAGCGTGACGTGCTGCGTCTGCCGCAACCGCCAATTGATCGTTCCCACCCAACGACGACACACTTCGTTCGGCGGAATGTTGGCCAGTTCCACTTCAAGTTGCGGCCAATACTCGCAGGCGGCGTAAACCGCGCTGTTCAGCGCCGCGCCGAAGTTGTACTGCCGCTGCGATAGACTCAGCGACTCGAAGATCGTGTTGCAGTTGTCGATCTGCATCTCGAGCGCTGCCTTACGCAGCCACACGAACGTCTGCTCCGTGACGTCGGCCGTCACTCCCGGGTGCCCATCGCGGTCGCCGCCGATCCATGACCCGAACGTCACACAGCGGCGCGTCCGCGGCGTCTTATCGGGAAACACGTCCACTAACGCCCGGCGCATGTCGCGCAACAGGTGCGGCACCGTTTCCCAAAGTACCGGTTTGATCGAAAGGCCGCGCTCGACTTCTTGCAGCACCGACGGTCGCCAGGGGCGGATGAAGTCGGTCTGCCACAACTTGATCAGCTCGGTCCGCAAGAGCCGCTCCGTGCGATCACAATCGGCCGGCAGCGTCTCTTCGTCCTTGGAGTACAGTAGCTTGCGAATCGTCCTCAATTTGTGGCGGACCGACCGCCGCTTGGCCTCGGTCGGATGGGCCGTGAACACCAGCTCGACGTGCAATTGGTCGAGCATTCGCTGCACGTCGCCGGCCGGTTTTCCCGATGCGCAGATTCGCGAAATCGCGTCGTACACCGACTCGGCCCGCGCCGCGGGATACGCCTTCGCCTCGCGGGCCTTGAGCACGTTGACACGTTTACGGTCCTCGGCAACGTTTGCCAGGTCGAGGAAGATCGTGAAAGCGCGGATCGCTACCCGCATTTGGTCGTGGTCGAGCCCGACGACAAACTGCTTCAGCTCGTCTTGAGCGCCGGGTCGAGCTTGGCGACGCTCCCAGGCGAGTCGGCGCAACTCTTCGACGAGCCGCAACCCCTCGCTCCCGGCGATCAACTCGATGGTTTCGCCGAGCAGGCCCCCCAAATAGGCAATCTCGCAGCGGAGATCATTGTCACTTGATTCCTGACCGCCGCGGCGGACAGCGGGAGAAGGTAATTCGGATGGGGACGACTTCATCGTGATGCGACCGGGGGGTGAACGAATACCGTGCGGGTCGGTGGACTTTCATCGACAAGTATTCCACAAACCGGTCAGCCGGGAAACCGGCTGATGCCGAGGGGGCCGCCGCCGGTCGGCAATGGGGGCCCGTCGCGGTCTGCCGCGCCACCCAATCGGCACCGAGAGCCCACCCGTTTGACGGCGGTTCGCGACGTTGGACTGGCCTCGTCGCCACGCCCCCACCCTGTTTCCCATAACGCCCCTCAAGTGGGGTGGACATTCCCGGAGTGTCGGCTTTGCCCGAACCCTTGCCGAGGGATTCTCACAGAGCACATCGCCGCGCTACTCGCCGTGATGGGGCCAGTCGAAGACGTTCGAGACGGTCGCTCGCCGAGCATGTCGGTCGCCGCTGGCGCAACGATCGTCAACGTTCTCTGCTCGAACGTCCACGGCTGGTGCGGCCGTCGCAAGCGAAAAAGGATCAGGGACAGTTAAAAAACAGCGATGCGCGAAACGTCGTCCGCCGGCCGGCCGCCATCCGTGCACGCCCGCACAACGTTTTTCGCCAGGCCGTTCAAGTTGTTTGCCAGACACCTTGGACGGGAAAATTGCTTCCCCCTTGCACGACGCTTAGCGACGCGAAAACAATGAACGTCAGCGCAACGTACCATTTTCGTCAAGACGTATCGTCAACGCACGGTCGCAGGACGTTACGGCGTCCACGGAGCCGTCGCGCTGAATCATGGCGCTGTCGGGCATAGCCGGGGGGCGTCGCCCGCGCCGCCATCGCTCATCACCATGTCCAAGGGAGGGAATCGCGTGAACCCGCTTCAACAACTGCACCCGCATGGCCAGTCGGTCTGGCTCGATTACATTCGCCGGCAGTTGATCGCCAGCGGAGAACTCAGCCGGCTCATCGCCGAGGACGGCGTCCGCGGCATGACGAGCAATCCCGACATCTTTCGCCGCGCCATTGGTGAGAGCGATGAATATCACGAGCAAATCAGCGAGTTGATTGCGGCGAACGCCGACATCAAGACCGTCGACCTGTACGAGGCACTCGCCGTGGCCGACATCCAGGCCTCGGCTGACGCCTTGCGCACGGTTTACGACGCTAGCGGTGGCGACGACGGTTACGTCAGCCTCGAAGTCTCTCCCCACCTGGCCGACGACGCCTCGGGATCGATCGACGAAGCTCGTCGCTTGTTTGCCACCGTGGACCGACCCAACGTCATGATCAAGGTCCCGGGGACCACCGCCGGTGTCGAGGCGATCGAAACGCTCACGGCCGACGGCATCAACATCAACAGCACGCTGTTATTTTCCGTCGAAGGTTACGCAGCCATTGCCGAAGCCTACATCCGCGGGCTCCAGCGCGTCAAAAAACCGCACGACATCGCTTCAGTGGCCAGTTTCTTCGTCAGTCGCATCGACGGCGTAGTCGACGCCGCGCTGGACGACGATGGCAGCGAGGCCGCCCTGGCGCTCAAGGGACGCACGGCCATTGCCAACGCTCGCGTCGCCTATCAGCGCTTTCAGCAGATCTTCTCTGACGACGCGTTTGCCGAGTTGCGTCAACGTGGTGCGCGGCCGCAACGCGTGCTCTGGGCCAGCACTAGCACGAAGAGCCCCGCTTATAGCGACGTGCTCTACGTCGAAGAATTGATTGGCCCCGACACGGTCAACACAATGCCGCCCGCCACGCTCGAGGCGTTTCGGGACCACGGTGTCGTCCGCGGCGATACCGTCTGCCAAGGGGTCGAACAGGCCCGCAATGACCTCGCCCAACTCAGCAGTTTTGGAATCGACCTCGATCGGATGACCGACGACCTGCAAATCGACGGTGTGAGGAAATTCTCCGACGCCTTCGACGCCCTGATGAAAACGCTCGACGTGAAACGCTCGGCACTGCTCGCCGAGCAGTCGGCCTGACTCGACCGCGTACTCACCCCGTCTTCGGCAGCAGCCGGGGACGGGGGATGCGGCGGCCGACCACGCCGCCGAACCGACGGCACAGCCCACGGTGGTTGTGCCGCAAGAATGCCAGCAACTCATCCGCTGGCGACGTATCGAGGTACTGCCGCGTGAGTGCCGACACCTTGGCGTCGAACGCCACCTGCGAAGGCCCGTGGGCATAGCAGCGGCCGGCGTGACGGCGCAGGTCTCCGTCAAACGCGGGACCGATGTGCCACATCTCGTGCACCAGCGTTTCCAGCTTTTCCCCGGCCCGGCAGTTGAGAAAGCGCGGCAGGTAAAACGTCATCAGGTAGAGAAAGTCGCGACCATCGCGGTCCACGATCCGCTGCGTGACCCACGTCTGACCGTCACGCTGTTCACTCAACGCTCCACCGCGAAAGCGTAGCGGCGTGAGCGACGCGTAAATGCCGTAGGGAACTGCCTTGCGGGTCTGGCTCCAACTGAACGCCACGCGAGCTACATCGACGTGGCCCAGCTCCGGCACCCGCCGGCTGACGTCGGCAGCGAGGCGCTCGACGTGCGCCGTGAAGTCGAAGGGTCGCGCTGTCCGCTCATCCATGGCGGAAAAACCCATCTGTCGCCGTGGCCCCGCAGCCCGCTTGGAACGCGGCCTATTCCGCGTCTTTCTTCTCAGCGTCGCCAGGCTCCGCTGTTTCCTCGGCGGCGGGCTTGCGCGGCGCCTTCACGACGTCGTCTTCGAACGACGGCGCCACTGAGCGCTGTACGACGCGGTCACGCACTCCGACGAACTCGAAGATCGCCTGAGTTCCGCCGTCGCCCAAACGCGGCGTCGCCAACCGTACCACGCGAGTATACCCACCCGGCCGATCCTCGAACCGCGGCGCGATTTCGTCAAACAGAATCTGCACCGCTTCCTTGTCGCCCAGCAGTTGTACGGCGCGGCGACGGGCAGTCACCACCGGGGCGATCGCAGCACACCACTTCTGCCACTGCTCGCTCTTGCGCCAACTGCGCCATTGGTCGGTGTTCCGCTCGGCGTCGGTTTCGAACTTCCGCGCTTCTTCCTGAGCCGGTATCGAATGCCGGGCGAGCGTGATGCACTTTTCCACCAGCGAGCGGGCCTCTTTGGCCTTCTGCAGAGTGGTGACGACGCGCCCGGGTACCTTCGGCGCACCGTCCTCCTCCGGCTCATACTCACGCTCGGTGAGGAACAAGCTGCTGGCGAGGTTGCGGATCATCGCCTTGCGGTGGCTCGAGCTGCGGCCCAGCGTGCGTCCGCGCTTTCGGTGTCTCATGGTCGACTCGCTTCAACTCTCTCTGGCTGTGACCCCGCACGGTGGGGGACTGGTATGTATTCAAAACAGTCGGTGCGTCGCCGGCTCCGGCGCCCGGCACCAACACTGGTTTCGTTTCAACAGATTCACTTGGCAACACTAGAACGCGGCACGCGGTGGCACACGCATTCCCATGTGCAGCCCGAGCGATTCGAGCTTGTCGTGCACTTCCGAGAGAGTCGTCTCGCCGAAGTTGCGCACGTCGAGCAACTCGTCTTCGCTGCGCGTCACCAGGTCGCGTACCGTCGTGATGTTTTCCGATTCCAGGCAGTTCATCGCCCGCACCGACAGGTCCAACTCGGCGAGGCTCATGTTCAACTTGGCTTCGAGCGCCGCGTCGGCGCCGCCTCCCATGATTTGGCCGGCCGCGTGCACCTGGGGGCCCAGTTCCGTGTACTGCACGAAGGGGTTGAGGTGTTTGCGGAAAATCTTGGCCGATTCGACCAACGCCATCTCCGGACCCACGGTTCCGTCGGTCCAGATTTCAATCGTCACCTTGTCGTAGTTCGTTTTCTGGCCCACGCGCGTCTCTTCGACGTCGTACCGCACGCGAGTCACCGGGCTGAAAACGGCATCGACCGGAATGATGCCGATCTCCTGCACGTTGGGACTGTGCTCAGTCGAGGGAACGTAGCCACGACCGTTTTCGATCACCATCTCCATCACGAAAGGCACGTCGTCCGACAAGTTCGCGATCACGTGGTCCTTGTTGATCACTTCGACGGCCTCGTCGGTGATCACGTCGGCACCGGTCACCGGGCCCTTTGCCGACTTCTCGATGCGGGCCACGCGGGTGCTGTCGCTGTGGTTTTTCACGATCAGCGACTTCACGTTCAACACGATGTCGGTCATGTCTTCCATCACGCCGGGCAGCGTGGTGAATTCGTGTTGGGCGTTTTGCACCTTGATCTGCGTGATGGCACTACCTTCGAGGCTGGAAAGCAGCGTGCGCCGCAGGCCGTTGCCAACCGTCATTCCGTAACCGCGCTCGAACGGCTCGGCCACGAACTTCCCGTAGGTTGACGTTAACGTCCCCTGCTCGCACTCGACGATACTGGGTAACTCGAAACCGCGCCAGCGAATTCGCATTGCAAGCCTCCGTAGCTACGAACGACACCGGGGTCGTGTGATTGCTGTTTTGTTCGTTTCTCTTCGTCGCGGCTCACCCACGACCACAGCCGCGGGGGCGGCCTGGACGCAGGCGACGATCGGCGGGACGTGTGCCATTACTTCGAGCAGAGCTCGATGATCAGTTGTGGTTCGATCGGGATCGAAACGTCCGCCATCTCGGGCAGTCGCGTGACAATTCCTTCGGGCATCGCCCCCGCTTCGACCGAGAGGAAGTCGGGGACGTCGCGCTGATGCTGTGCCAAGTTGGCCTGGACCAACTGCAGGCTCTTTGTGCGGTTCTTGATGCGGATCACGTCGGACGGCCTGACGAGGTAGCTCGGCCGGTCGACGCGATGTCCTCCCACGGTGACGTGTCCGTGCGCGACCATCTGCCGCGCCTGGGCCCGACTTTGTGCAAAGCCGAGACGGTGCACGACGTTGTCGAGCCGCCGCTCGAGCAGCGTCATCAGCACGTCGCCCGTGTTGCCACGCGCCCGCGCCGCCGTCTTGAAGTAGGTGCGGAACTGACGTTCCAGCACACCATAGTAGTGCTTTACCTTCTGTTTTTCGCGGAGGTGGACCGCGTAGTCGGTCGGTTTGCCGCGCCGGCCCGACTGCATACCCGGCGGCGTGTCGCGACGCTCAAAGGCGCACTTCGGCGAGTCGCAACGACTCCCCTTGAGGAACAGTTTCATTCCTTCTCGGCGACAGAGGCGGCAAACGGGTCCCGTGATTCGTGCCATGTCAGTGTTTCAAACAGTCCTGGGTCGATTGTCTTGCGTGTGTTTGTGCCTGGGTGCGTCGCCGGGAGAACCAGTCTCGGCATCCGCTGCGAGCGTCGCCACGTGACGCCGGCTTGGCTTGTTGATTCGGCGCGGCCGCCAAACGGATATCAGACGCGACGCTTCTTCGGAGGGCGACAACCGTTGTGCGGCAACGGTGTGACGTCCTCGATCAATTTGACTTTCATGCCCGCGGCTTGCAGGGCCGTGATCGCGCTCTCGCGGCCGCTGCCCGGCCCTTTGACGCGAACTTCCAGTTCCTTGACGCCGAACTTGGCGGCCTTCTCCGCGGCCTGCTGGGCCGCACATTGTCCGGCAAACGGCGTGCTCTTACGGCTGCCTTTGAAACCGCTTGTGCCCGCGCTGGCCCAACACAGCGTGTTTCCCTTGACGTCGGTAATCGTCACCGCCGTATTGTTGAACGTGGCACGAATGTGGGCGATGCCCGCGCTCACGTTGCGTCGTACTTTTCGTCGTTTCGCCTTAGCCACCGAAGTGTGACTCCCTATCTCGTCGTTTGGGTATGCGTTTCTGACTCAAGCCCCGGGAGCAGCGACTACCGGAGGTCCTTCACGCCCTTCTTACCGGCAACCGTCTTCTTCGGACCCTTGCGTGTGCGGGCATTGGTCCGCGTCCGCTGGCCACGCACGGGCAGGCCGCGGCGATGACGGATCCCCCGGTATGAGCCAATGTCGCGCAGCCGCGTGATGTTCTGCTCCACCTCGCGCCGCAACTGGCCTTCGACCGTGTAGTTGTTGTCCAACTCGGCCGCGATCCGTGCCACTTCGTCTTCGTTGAGGTCGCGAGCACGTTGTTGGGGATTCACTCCCGTGGCGTGGCAAAGGTCGCGAGCCGTCTTCGGCCCGACGCCGTAAAGGTACGTCAGCGCCACGACGGTCGGGCGGTCGTTCGGAATATCGACACCAAGGATACGCGGCATCTTAAATCCACTCTTGGTTCAGTCTATCTGCTGACTAGCCGTCCGGCCCAACGCCGGCGGCACACATTCATGCGGTCACAAACTCGGTGGGCTGGCCAACTCGCTCCGCGGGACGAAAAACGCGCTGTTCAGGCGTTTCCGGCCGGTACGGTTCTTCACGAGCCAACCGGCTCGAGCGGTCGCTCCCCAGCGAGCGCGGCGTCGAGGGCCAGCCGGACCCTCGACATGTTTCATTGCTGCTCCGTGCTCACCACTGCTTCAAGCTCACCGCTGCTTCGTACTCACCCGCCCTGTTTTCATCCTCGCGCCGTTGGCCGAGCGACGCTCGCTGCGGTGCACGGCACTTCGTATTCCCTAGCCCTGCCGCTGTTTATGGCGCGGGTTCGAGCAAATCACGTACACCGTCCCCTGACGTCGCACGATCTTGCATTTCTCACAAATTCGCTTCACACTTGCACGAACTTTCATCGCAGACCACACATTGGCTGGTTGTCACTGGTCGGAAGCAGAGCAGTATAGCCGTTTTAGCGTCGGGATCGCAAGCGGGTGGAAGCGGCTTTCGCCGCCCAAATTTCGCCGGCCCGCCCCCGCCGCCACCCCAATCGTTGCCGTCGGCACTCGACAAGGCCGCGACAACCGAGCCGCGAGAAGTATCGTCGGCGGCAGCTAGCCCCGTTGGCCGATGGGCCGGCCCACACCCCCGGGGGCCGTGACTGCTAATCTTCGGCGTCGGTCCCGGCGGTGAGCACCAACGGACCGTCCTTGGTGATCGCGATGGTGTGCTCAAAATGGGCGCTCGGCTGGCCGTCGGCGGTCGACTGCGTCCAGTGGTCCGGCATCGCCCGTACCCGTTTGGTCCCCATGTTCACCATCGGCTCGACGGCGATCACCAGCCCCGGCTCGAGCCGGAAGTCGCCGCTGCGGCGGAAATGCTCGCTGCAGAAGTTCGGCACCTGCGGCTCCTCGTGCATCCCCCGGCCGATCCCGTGGCCGACGAACATCTCCACGACCGCAAATCCCGCGTCGTGAACGTAGTCGGCCATCTGCTCGGCCACTTCGCTCCACATCGAGCAGACGCCCATCTGCTCGATCGCCAGGTCAAGCGTCCCCTTCGTCACATCCAACAATCGCTGCACCTCGGCGTCGATCTTGCCCACTGGGTGCGTCAACGCCGCGTCACCGCACCAACCTTCCAGCTTGCAGCCGGTATCGATGCTCAGTACGTCTCCCTCGGCCAGTACCCGGGGCCCCGGGATGCCGTGGACGACTTCCTCGTTGACGGACATGCAGGTGACCGCGGGAAACGGGACCTTGCCGGGCACGCCCTTGAAAAGCGGAATCGCCCCCTGCTTTTCAAAGAACTGCTCAACGGCCGCGTCGATCTCGGCCGTGGTGGCGCCGGGTTTGACCAGTTTTTTGGCGACGCGGTGCGCTTCGGCGACGACCTGACCGGCCTTTTGCAGCAGGGCGATTTCCCGGGGCGTGCGAAGCTGGATTCCGTGACTTGGTGACATCGAGCAATTGACCTGTGCGACGTAGATTTCGAGTTCTGACAGCGGGCCGTTTCAGCGCCGCCGACCGACGTTTTGGCGAGCCGGCCAAGTTCAGCGAGCCGGCCAAGTTCAGCGAGCCGGCCAGGTCCCGTGGTCCCAGGCGATCGAGTCCCTGCCGATTCCCCACCGCGTCCCCGTCGTGGGATAGGGACGCTCGCGCTGAGGCGGAGGCACTCCATCTCTCCTGTGGCGGTTGGCCGGGAGGCGGTCCTGGTCCAGGCCAATCCGCTCTCAGTTCGGTCTGCGCAGTCGGCCGCCCGAGGCTTCGGCGACGGCTCGTTCGATCCGGGCGGTCACCTCGTCGGGCGTGCCTTCGCCGTCGATGCGAAAGACGATGCCGCGATCTTGGTAGTAGCCCGTCACGACCCTGGTCTGTTCTTCGTATCCTCGCAGCCGCTTGCTGACAACCTCGGGGGTGTCGTCGGAGCGGCCACGCTTGGCGAGGCGTTTGACGAGCACTTCGTGGCGGACCACCAGCTCGATCACGGCGTCGATCGACTCGCCGACCTCGGCAAGGACGTCGTCGAAGGCCTGGGCCTGCACCAGGGTGCGGGGAAAGCCGTCGAGCAGGTAGCCGTCGGCACAGTCGTCGCGAAGCACGCGCTCGCCGATCAACTTGAGGATGAGGTGATCGGGCACGAGTCGGCCGGCCGACATGTATTCGTCGGCCATCTTCCCCAGGGGACTCTGCTCATTCACCGCTGCTCGCAGCAGGTCACCGGTCGAGAGGTGCGGCACGTCCAGCCGGCTCACTAGCCGAGCCGACTGTGTCCCTTTTCCCGCGCCAGGTGGTCCAACGAAGACGATCCGCATGTGTTTCTCCCTAGCGGTCACGCCGTGGCGGTGTACCGACGTTGACGCGCTGCGGGACCATCGAGTGCGCTAACCTTTTTCCAGCAAGCCACGGTAATTACGCATCACCAAGTGGCTGTCGATCTTGTTGACCAGGTCGAACGCGACGCTCACGGCAATCAGCAGGCCAGTGCCACCATAAAACCGTGCCACGGTCGGATCAATGTCGACGAGCGAGGAGACCAGCGTGGGAATAATGGCGATCACGGCCAAAAAGCCCGCGCCAACGTACGTGATCCGCGCCATCACCTTCTCCAGGTAGTCGGCCGTCCGCTTCCCCGGTCGGTAGCCCGGAATGAAGCTGCCAAAGTTCTTCAAGTTGTCGGCCACGTCCTTCGGGTTGAAGCTGATGGCCGTCCAGAAGAAGCAGAAGAAGTAGATCAACGCGATATACAGCACGGTGTGCACAAATGAACGCGGATCGGAGATCATGCTCGAAATGTACTGCAGGAATGTCCAGTCCGGGCGGTACGAGGCCAGGTAGCCCAGCATGATCGAGGGGAACATCAGCAAGCTGCTGGCGAAGATGATCGGCATCACGCCGGCCTGATTCACCCGCAGCGGCAGATACTGCCGCGTGCCGCCGAAGACGCGTCGGCCACGCACGTGCTTGGCACTCTGCGTGGGAATGCGTCGTTGACCTTGCATGATGAAGACGGTGCCGGCAACGACCGCTACGAACAGCGCGGCCAGCACGATGAGTTTCTCGACGCCGGCGTCACCTCCCAATTCGAGGCCACCTTGCTTGATCATCGGGCCGATCAGCGTTGTCGCGGCACCCGGCATGTCGGCAAGGATACCGGCCATGATCAACAGGCTGATACCGTTGCCGATGCCATACTCGTCGATCTGTTCGCCGACCCACATCAGGAACACGGTGCCAGCCGTCATCGCCACCACGCCCAGCACGTGCCAACCGAACAGGATCGCACCAGTGTTGGGATCGAGGAACCTGTCCATCACCGTCGCCGATTGCCCGGAGGCCATCATTTTCACGTAGAACCAGCTCTGGATCACACAGATCAGCACGGTTGCATAACGGGTGTATTCGTTGATCTTCTTGCGCCCCGCCTCGCCTTCCTTCTGCAACTCGGCGATCTTGGGCCAGACGCTGCCAAGCAACTGGAAGATGATCGAGGCCGAGATGTACGGCATGATCCCCAGGCCGAAGATCGTCGCCTGGCTCAGCGAGCTGGCGCTGAAGATGGCGACCTGTTCGAGCATCTGGCCGAGGTTGCCCTCGCCCCCACCGAACATGCTCGACGTCTTATTCGGATCGACCAGGAACAGCGGAATGCCGAAGCCGAGCCGATAGATCCCCAGCAAACCGACGGTCAAAAAGATCTTTTGCCGCAGTTCGGGGATGGTGAAGATCGTGCGAATTTTTTCCCACATGCGCGTGTCCGCCGAAAACGCCTGATGAAATCGTCGTGGCGCCGATCCGTCGACGCTGAAATTGCCGGCAATTCTAGAGGCCGTGCCTCACAGGACAATTGCTGCTACGGATGGTACCGCCTGAACCTCGATGCCGAGCGAGTATAACCGCGAGCCGCCGAGGCGTTGAGGTCGAAATCGGCGTCGTCCCGTCTGGTCGGTCGACGGCCCCAGTAACAGCGGCTCCGAACACGGCGGGCAGGCCGGCCGACCCTTGCCGCAATCCTGGGCTATTTCTCGACTTCGGCCGCCGCGTCCCTCGTCGCTGCAGCGGATGGTTTCCCCGCCACGACGACGGCCTCGCCACCCGCCTTGGCGATTTTCTCGCTGGCCGAGTTGCTGAAGCGGTGCGCCGACACTTTGAGCTTCTTCGTCAGTTCGCCGTCACCGAGGATCTTCAGCACGTCGAATCGGCCCTTGGCGCGATTCTTTTCGCGAAGCGTCTCGACGTTGACCTCGTCACCGTCGCTGAACAGCGCGTCGAGCTGACCGACGTTGATCGAATACACGGTCAGTCCCCAACGGTTGTTGAAGCCGCGCTTGGGAACGCGACGCACCAGGGGCATTTGGCCACCCTCGAAGGTGGCGCGGAACGAGGCACCCGACCGGCTGCGCTGGCCCTTGTGGCCGCGGCCACTGGTTTTACCGCTACCGGAACCGGGGCCACGGCCGATGCGCCGTCGCCGCCGTTTCGCCTTTACGGCCATGTCGACGTCGTGGATGTTCATGACAGGGAGACTCCTCGCAGGTGTTCAGTCTCTTGGTGCGAGCGGAGGTTTTCCAGCGCGTTGATCGTCGCCTTGACGAGGTTCACCGGATTCGACGAACCATAGCTCTTGGTAAGGATGTCGTGGATGCCGGCGCCGTCGCACACGGCCCGCACCGTCGCACCGGCAATCACGCCCGTGCCGGGGCTGGCCGGAACAAGCACGACCTTCGCGGCGCCGAAGCGGCCGATTGAGGTGTGAGGGATCGTCGTGCCGTCGAGCACGACTTTCACCATCTTGCGGCAACCATCCTTGACGGCCTTTTCAACGGCCGGCGGCACTTCGTTGGCCTTGCCGTAGCCCCAGCCGACCTTGCCCTGGCCGTCGCCGACGACCACCATGGCGGAAAAGCTGAAGCGGCGACCACCTTTGACCACGGCGGCACAACGGCGAATCTTCACGACCCGCTCGACCGTCTCGCCGCGCTGTACATCAGTAGACACGTTGAAAGTTCTCCCGTCTGGAGATGGCGTTCAATCAGAATTCGAGACCGGACTCACGAGCGGCGTCTGCCAGGGCCGCGACCCGTCCGTGATAGCGATAATCGCGACGGTCGAAGGCGACCTGCTTGATGCCGGCATCAAGCGCCCGCTGGGCGAGCAGCTTGCCAACTGCTGCCGCCGCTTCGACGTTGCCGCCGTACTTGAGCTGTTTGCTGATTGCGGCATCCGCCGTGCTAGCCGACACCAGCGTGACGCCCTTTTCGTCGTCGATCACCTGGGCCGACATGTTCTTGTGACTTCGGTATACGCTCAGCCGCGGCCGCGTCGAATCGCGAACCACACGGTTGCGGACACGAAACCGCCGGCGGCGGCGTTGACGATTGATTGTCTTTTCTTGATTCACGGGACGAAACCTCGCTGGCGACAGCGGCGAACGGTACTGGTTTTTGCAGCCCGCGCGCGGCGATCGGTTGGTTCAATCGGCCAACTGACTTCTGCTGCATCGCAGGCCCGGCATGGGACGCCGCTCGTGCGATGCATTCAGTTCGGCACTTCCTGTCTCACTCGTCTAATACGCCGTGCCACCGCGTGTCACGCCACTGGGCGGTCACGCCACGACGGCGTTATTTCGTCATGGCCTTGCCGGCCTTGCGGCGGACCTGTTCGCCCTCGTAGCGAACGCCCTTGCCCTTGTACGGCTCGGGCTTGCGGACGGCACGCACTTCGGCGGCAAACTGCCCCACCTTTTGCTTGTCCGCACCCTTGATCACCACGTGGTTCTGATCGGGGCACGTTACGTTGAGTCCCTCGGGGATCTGCTTGTGGATCTCGTTGGCGAAACCCACGCGGAGTTGCAACTCGTTTCCCGCAACCGCGCCGAGGTAACCGACGCCGACGATTTCAAGGCGTTTCTCGTAACCCTCGGACACGCCGACGATCATGTTTTGGATCAGCGCCCGCGTCGTGCCGTGCAATGCCTTGGCCATCGTCGTTTCGTTGGCGCGGCTGACCGTGATCTGCTTCTGGTCGTCGTCATAGCTGACCGCGACCTCGGGGCGATGCTCCCAGTCGAGTCGGCCCACCTTGCCTTCGATGGCGACCGTGCGGCCGTCGATCGAGACTTTCACTCCGCTGGGAACCGCGATCGGCTGAAATCCAATTCGTGACATGGCTGACTCGGCAACTGTGTGCTGGCTCGATGATTGCGAATACTACGGCGGGGAATGATTTCACGTCGTCGCGGTGACGAAGCTGCGGTCACCAGACTTCGCAGAGCACTTCTCCGCCAATGTTTTGCTGACGCGCCTCGCGGTCGCTGATCACGCCGCGGCTCGTGCTGACGATCGAAATCCCCAGGCCGTTGAGGACCGGCTTCATTTTGCGGGCCACGGAATAAACGCGTCGGCCTGGCCGGCTCACGCGGCGAATCTTGCGGATCAACCGCTCGCCGTTCTGGCCGTACTTGAGGTGAAGCCGGAGCAGGTTACCCGGCTGGCCTTCGATTTCTTCCCAGTCCCAGATGTAGCCTTCCCGCTTCAGCACTTCCGCCAAACCGCGCTTCACCTTCGAGACCGGCAGTTCCACGAACTGCCGCTCGATGCGGACCGCGTTACGGATTTGCGTGAGCATGTCGGCGATAGGGTCGGTCATCATGGTGCGTATGATTCCTTTACCAACTGGCCTTCTTTACGCCTGGAATAAGTCCTCGATCGGCCAAGTTTCGAAAGCAAATTCGGCAGATGCCGAACTTGCGGTACACGGCCCGAGGTCGCCCGCACAACGAGCAACGTCGATTCAGCCGCGTAGAGTACTTGGGCGTGCGAAGCGACTTTTCGATCTTCGCCTTGCTGGCCATGCGGTCCTCTACCGATCTGTCTGGAGTGAATTCGCGGGGTAACGTAAATGTGTGTTTCGCTGGCGCCCGGCTGTCCGATGCGATGTCCGTCTGACGTCGCTGCGGCTCTCAGGCACCGCCGCATTCCGGCGGCATAATATTGTGACGTGTTCCTGCTTCGACGCGTTTCGGCGTTTTAGTTGTTGTCTTTCGATTTGTCGTCCGACTTGAACGGCATGCCGAACGCCCGCAACAACTCGCGGGCTTCGTCGTTGCTCCGCGTCGTCGTCACGATCGTGATGTTCATCCCTTGAACGCGGCCGAACTTGTCGGGGTTGATCTCCGGAAACACCAACTGTTCGGTCAGGCCCAGGTTGTAGTTGCCGTTGCCGTCGAAGGCGTTGGGGTTGAGTCCGCGAAAGTCACGAACCCGCGGCAGCGCCAACGAGATCAGTCGATCGAGGAACTCGTACATGCGCTTGCGACGCAGCGTGACGTGGCAGCCGATCGGGCTCCCTTCACGCAGCCGGAAGTTGGCGACCGACTTGCGGGCCTTGCTCGTGGCGGCCTTTTGGCCACAGATCGTGGCAATCGCGTCGGTGGCTTCCTCTAAGTGTTTCTTCTCCGTGATCGCCGAACCAACGCCCATGTTGACCACGATCTTCTCCAGTCCCGGCAGGGAATGGATGTTGTCACGCCCCAACGACTTGGCCAGCGCGGGGCGGATCTCCTTTTCGTAACGCTCGAGGAGCCTCGGCGGGGCTATCTTTTTCTCGGCCATCGCTTGACTGCTGTGTCTGATTGGTTCGTGTGGGTCTGACGAGGCACGCGCTTTTGCAACGCGCCAGGTTCAGGTTACTGCCCGGTTCGCGCGCCCCGGGTCACGCCTGGGCGTAGCGGGCCTTGGGCGGGGCCAACTGCCCGTTCCCCTTGCCGCACTTCTTGCAGTATCGTTCCTTACTGCCGTCGGCCAGGTAGCGCGCCCCGGTACGGGTCGCCTTGCCGCACTCGCGGCAGACCAACTGGACGTTGGACAACTGGATCGGCATTTCCTTCGACAGCCGACCACCCTGGGGATTGCGCTGGCTGCGACGCACGTGTTTGTACACGCGGTTGAAGCCCTCGACGATCACCTTGCCGGCGGCGCGGTCGACCTTGAGCACCCGACCGCGCGAACCGCTGTCGTCGCCGGTCAACACTTCCACCATGTCGTCTACTCGAATATGCATCAAACCACCTCACTGGCGAGGCTGACAATTTTCATGAAGCTGCGGTCGCGCAGTTCGCGGGCCACGGCGCCAAAAATCCGCGTGCCCTTGGGGTTCTTATCGTTGTCGATGATCACGACCGCGTTGCTGTCGAACTTGACGTAGCTACCGTCAGCCCGACGCGTGCCGGAGCGAGTGCGAACGATCACGGCCTTCACCACCGAGCCCTTCTTGATGTCGCTACCCGCCATGGCGCTTTTCACGCTACAGATGATGATGTCGCCCAGGCCAGCCGTGCGACGATGGGTGCCTCCCAGCACCTTGAAGCACATCACTTCTTTGGCGCCGGTGTTGTCCGCGACGGCCAGGCGTGTTTGCATTTGGATCATCGTATCTCACCGACTTCGCTCGGCCGCTTCATTTCACGGGGACAGGCTGCCGACGCAACGCGTGGCACCCCCGCAGCGGCACATGATCTGATTGACGGATGTTTTTCTACTGTGGTCTTTTACGCTGCCGCAACGATGGCCCGGCAACCCGTGCGGAAAGCGACGTTACTCGCTTTCCGCCTTCTTCGCGGCACTGGCTTGTCGCAAGGCGGCGACGTCGACGTCCTGATTTCGGCTCACGACGCGCACCAACTCCCAGCGCTTCGTCTTGGAGTAGGGACGGCACTCGCGAATCTCGACCGTGTCGCCCCGGTTCGACTCGTTGTTTTCATCGTGAACATGGCACACCGTGCGACGGCGAATGTACTTGCCGTACTTGCGGTGACGTTCCAGACGCTGGATCTCGACGCGACGCGTCTTGTCGCACTTGTCGCTGGCCACCAGGCCTTGAAACACTCTCTTGGGCATCGCTGGATTCTCGTGGACTTGTGATCGATTGTCGTCGCGATCTGTTCGCTGAGCGGTCTGTTTGCTGCCGTCGTACGGGCGTCGCCGGTAAACCGGTGGCTAGGGACACCGTGCCTATGCCGGGGCGGCGGTCGCTTTCTTGGCCGCGGCCATCTCACGCTCGCGCTGGATCGTTTTCACCCGGGCGATCAAGCGGCGGTGTTTGCGGAGTTCGCTCGGCGCGTCGAGCCGTTCGGTCTGCGCCTTCAGCCGCAAGCGAAAAAAGTCGTTGGCCGCCTCCTGCAACGTCAGCGCCAACTGCTCGTCACTCATCTGTCTCAGTTCGCTTGTCGTGCTCATGGTTTCGTTTGCCGGTCGGCAGTGGTCATGCTTGTGTCGTTTTGAATAACCGTTTCAGCTCGATCCGCCAGGCGTTGTTCCGACGAGCCGTCGGCCGCTGGTGGCGACGCTGTCTGACTAAATCGCTCGACGGTGCAGTAGCCGTGTTGCCACGGGCATTTTGTGCGCCAAACGACGGAAGCAAATCCGCGCCGCTTCTTCGGTCGTACCGCCGATCTCGAACAACACCGTGCCCGGCTTGACCGACGCTGCCCAATAGTCCGGCTCGCCTTTTCCCTTACCCATCCGGGTCTCCAACGGAATCGAGGAGACGGACTTGTCTGGGAAAACACGGATGTACAGCCGACCTTCCTCGCGGAGGTACTGCTGGGCCGCGATACGACCGGCTTCGATCGTCTGCGCGCTGATCCAGCCTGCTTCGGTTGTCTGCAGGCCGAAATCACCGAAGACGACGCGGTTGCCGCGAGTCGCGTTACCTTTTATACGTCCTCTTTGGCTTTTTCGGTGCTTGACCCTCTTGGGCATCAGCGCCATGGCCTGACTCCTCGTCTTCGAAATACATGCCTTGGTTGATCCACACCTGGACGCCGATGTGTCCCTGTGCGGTCTTGGCTTCAGTGAACCCGTAGTCGATCTTCGCTCGCAACGTCGAGAGCGGGATCGAGCCGGCAATCTGTTTCTCGCGACGCGCCATTTCCGCGCCACCCAGTCGACCGGCCAGTTGAATCTTGATGCCCTTGGCTCCGTTTTCCATCGTGTTTTCCAACGCCCGTTTCATCGTGCGGCGGAAACTCGATCGTTTGCTCAATTGTTCAGCGATGTCCTCGGCCACGAGTTGCGCTTCGATCTCGGGCCGACTGATCTCTTCGATCTTGATGTTGATGCGGCGACCGGTAAGTTGCTGCAATTCGTCCTGCAGCCGTTCGATCTCCTGGCCCTTGCGGCCAATCACGATGCCCGGCCGTGCCGTGTACAGCACCACCTTGACTTCGTCGCGGGTACGTTCGACTTCGACCTTGGGGATGCCGGCAAAGCGATACTTGGTCTTGATGAAGTTGCGGATCTTCTGGTCTTCGACCAGCAGGCTGGGGAATTCCTTCTTCGAGGCAAACCAGCGACTCTTCCAGTCGCACATCACGCCGGTACGGTAACCAACTGGATTGACTTTTTGTCCCATTGCCTGGCTACTTTCGTTTGATTGGCTGCGGTTGTTCTGTATTGCTGTCGGGTTGGTCTGGGGCGCCCCGGCTAAGGCCCGTCACGTCAAGCCTGCGAATCGACCGCCACGTGAATGTGCGACATCCGCTTGTGCAGTAGATGTGCCATACCGCGACCGCGGGGCCGCACGCGTTTCATCATCGGACCCCCGTCAACCCGGGCATCGACGACAACCAGGGAGCCGAGGTTGCCGGCTCGCTGGTCCTCGGCGTTCCCCACCGCACTCTTGAGCGTCTTCTCGAGCATCCGCGCGCCACGTTGCTTTTGAAAACGCAATAAGTCGAGCGCTTCGTCGGCATGTTTGCCGCGAATCAGGTCGGCCAGCGGGCGCACCTTGCGAGGGCTGATGCGGGCGAATCGGTATGTTGCTCGGTATGCCATTGTGCGATCCTTTGAGTCGCGTCCCGGGTGCCGCCGCCAGCCTCGTCGCCGGCGACGCGAAACTCGGAAGTCTTCTCGCCTGTACTACTTCTTGCCACCCTTGCCGCCGTGACCGCGAAAAGTTCGCGTCGGCGCAAACTCGCCCAATTTGTGACCAACCATGTCCTCGGTCACCAGCACCTTCATGTGGTGACGGCCGTTGTGGACCATGAACGTGTGGCCGACGAATTCCGGCACGATCGTGCAGGCCCGCGCCCAAGTCTTGATCGGTTCCTTCACGCCGTCGGCGTCGAGCCTCTCGACCTTGCCGTACAGCTTCGGGTCCACAAAGGGGCCTTTTTTGAGTGATCTACCCATGTTGCCTTTTTCCGGGCGTGGTTTTTATGGTGAATCAGTTTCGTGATGTCTTCTGTGCCGCATAACGTGGCCGGGCGTGGCAACCACCCAGCGCCCGATCGGCGCGTTACTTGTAAAGTTTCAACAGGCCGTAACGACGCGAGCGGCGACGACGTATGATCGAGGCGTTCGACGGCTTACGGCGATTGCGGGTCGAGCCACCCTTGGCAGGCTTGCCCGTCGGGCTCACCGGGTGACGACCACCCTTGGTGCGACCTTCACCACCACCGTGCGGGTGGTCGATCGGGTTCATCGCGGTGCCGCGGACGTGCGGGCGGCGACCCATCCAGCGTCGTCGCCCCGCCTTGCCCAGCACGATGTTCATGTGGTCGCTGTTGCCGGTCGTGCCGATCGTGGCCCGACACGCCGAGGGAATCCGGCGAATCTCACCGCTGGGCAGCACGATCTGCGCCCAAGTCCCCTCGCGAGCGGCAAGCGTGGCCGACGTTCCGGCCGAGCGGCAAATCTGGCCACCACGCCCCGGCTGCAACTCGATGTTGTGAACCGACATGCCAACCGGAATATTTCGCAGCGGTAAACAATTGCCCACGTTCGGCGGCGCTTCAGCACCACTCTCCACCTTGTCACCCTGCTTCAGGCCGTTGGGCGCGATGATGTAACGCTTCTCGCCGTCGACGTAGTGCAGCAGGGCGATGCGGGCACTACGATTCGGGTCGTACTGAATTGAGTTGACCCGCGCCTGCACACCGTCCTTCTCGCGATGGAAGTCAATCACGCGGTACTTCTGTTTGTGGCCACCGCCGCGATGTCGAGCGGTGATTTTTCCCTGGTTGTTGCGACCGCCCGTCTTGCGCTTCGGCCGCAGCAGGCTTTTTACCGGCTTGGCGCCGGGCGTCAGTTCGGCGAAGTCGCTCACCGACGCACCTCGCCGTCCCGGCGTGGTCGGTTTGTATCGTCGAACTCCCATGATGACCGCCTTTTATGTTACTCGTCGTGTTGATGGCTCGTCGCGTCGATCGCTCGGCCTGCTTCAGCCGACCAGATGCTATAACCGATTGGGGAATGCAGCCGACTAGAAGAAGTCGATGCGATACTCCGGATCGAGCTTGACGATTGCTTTCTTCCAACTCTTGGTGAAGCCGATGCGTTGCCGGGTGCGGCGACGCTTGCCTTGCCGCGTTTGAGTGTTCACGCGGACGACTTTGACGTCGAACAGCGTTTCCACGGCGTGGCGAATGTCGGACTTGGTGGCCAGCAGCGACACCTCGAAGGCATACGCGTTGTGCCGCGTCGAGCGGTGCATTCCCTTCTCCGTGACCAGCGGTCGCAGCACCACCTGGTGCGGCTCGAGCTTGATCTTCGTTTTGGTTGGGTTCGCTGGATCCATCGTCTCGTCTTCCTTCGTCGCGCCGACCGACCGATCGGGCCGATCGCTGCTATGGGAACGTTATTGATCGATTGGGTTTGCTCAAACGTGGTGACGCCCGCACTGCCCTGGGCGATATCTACTACCCGGCGACCGCCGCGGCCGGCTTGGCGTTAGCCCGCAGTGCGTCGAGGGCCGCCTTGGTGACGACCAGCCGCTGGGGCAGTAGCACGCGCCAGGCGTTCAACTCGGCAGCCGGCAACACCGAAGCGCGGTCGATGTTACGGGTGCTCTTATACACGTTCACGTCGTACGTCTCGGTCGTCAGCAGCACGCTCTTGCCTTCACAGCCGATGGCTTTGAGCAGCGAGGCGACCTGTCGGGTCTGCGGCGCTGCGAGTTCAATCTTGTCGACCACCACAACCTGGTCGTCCTGCAGCTTGCTGGCAATCGCCATCCGCGTGGCCAGTTGCAAGGCCTTGCGCGGGAGGCGGAAGTAAAAGCTGCGGGGCCGCTTGGCGAAGATGTGTCCACCGCCACGCCGCACGCCGCTGCGCCGCGAGCCGGCCCGGGCGTTGCCTGTCCCTTTCTGGCGATACATCTTCTTCGTCGAACCGGCGACGTCCGCGCGGCTCTTGCTGCCGAACGTACCTTGTCGCTGGTTGGCGCGGTACATCACGACCGCGTCGTGCAACAGCTTTTTATTGATCGAATCGGCGAATTCGGCCGGGTCGACGTCATACGAGCCGACTTCCTGACCTGCCGAATTGTAAACGGGCAACTTAGCCATCGTTACTCCCACCCATGCTCGCCAGCCAGTGGAAACTGGGCGTGCGACTAATACTTGTTCGTTTCACTGACGACGACAAAACCACCGTTGGGGCCCGGCACCGCGCCGCGGACAATCAAGAGGTTCTGCTCCACGTCGATCTTGACGACTTTGAGATTCCGCATCGTCGAACGCTCGTTGCCGTAGCGGCCCGCCATGCGGCGCCCCTTCGGCACGCGACTCGGGAAAGCACTGCAGCCGATCGAACCGGGGTGACGGTGCACTTTCTTCACACCGTGCGAAGCCCGTTGGCCGCTGAAGTTGTGCCGCTTCATCACACCGGCGGTGCCGCGGCCCTTGCTCGTGCCGACGATGTCGACGGCCTTGACGTTCTCGAAAACATCGACGCGGAGCTCGTCGCCGATCTCACGGCCAGCGGCCGGCCCGCGGATTTCACGGATGAACTTCTTTGGCTCGCAGTCCGGCTTGGGAAGAGCCTCAACGCCGGCGGCCGTTCGCTTCCGCGAACGCTTGCTGTCGAGCTTTGCCACGTGACCTCGCTCACTGCGACTGGCCAGACGACGGGGACGGTCGACAAAGCCGAGCTGCACGGCCTCGTAGCCGTCGCGCTCTGCCGTGCGAGTCTGCAACACGTGGCAGGGGCCTACTTCGATCACCGTCACCGGGATCACCGTACCCGTGTCATCAAACAATTGCGTCATCCCGACCTTGCGGCCGAGTAATCCTATCGCCATGGCTTTGATCCCGTGGTCTTTGCCTCCCGGGAGCACACGGCAGCGTGGCCGCGCCTTACCCAGGCGACATCCCTTGGCATAAACCGCCCTGTGTTCGGTTTAGGAAGGAGCTTGCAATATGTTACGTCTTGCGTGTCGCCGACTTAGCGGCTCGACGCTTTGATGCGAATATCAACACCCGCCGGCAGACTGAGCTTGTTAAGTGACTCAATCGTCTTGGCGGTCGACTGCACAATGTCGATCAGCCGCTTGTGCGTGCGGATCTCGAACTGTTGCCGCGCCTTCTTGTCGACGTGCGGCCCGGAAAGCACCGTGTATCGTTCGACCCGCGTCGGCAAAGGAATCGGCCCGTGCACGACCGAGCCGGTACGCTTGGCCGTGTCGACGATTTCCGCCGCGCTTTGATCGAGGATCGAGTGGTCATACGCCTCCATGCGGATGCGTATTGTCTCTTTTGACTGTGAAGCCACGCCTCACTCCTAACCTGGAGCAGGTCCCCAGACCCGCACGTCTCCCACGCCGCTAAGCCCAAACCACTTACGAGCTTCCAACAGACGGCGAACCGCGAATTGTAAAACGCTCTCGCCAACAGGTCAACGGGCCGTGGCGGGGAAATTCCTCAAGTCTCGCCAAGTTTCTTGGCGTCCGCCGCCCCTCGACCGTCGCATGAGGAAAACTCCCCGCAGTTTCGTCAGCTTTTTGCCTCGCCGTGGCGAGTCAGCCGGGGCACAAACCGCCGCAAAAAACGCTTTCGCCGTCGCATCAGATGGCCGTCGCATCAGATGAATGTGCTACGCACTTCCGCTGGCGCCGGCGCATAGGCCGAAGGCTCCATCGAGCAATTGGCCCGCCCCTGGCTCAGACCCCGCATCGCACTTGAGTAGCCGAAAAGCTCGGCCAGTGGGACCTCGGCCCCGATCACGGTCATCGTACCCCGCGAGTCCGTCGAGTGGATCACCGCGCGCCGCTGCTGCAGGTCGGCGACAATGTCCCCCATGTGGTCCTCGGGCGTGCTCACCTGCAGCCGCATGATCGGCTCGAGCATCACCGTACCGGCCTGGTCGAGCCCGCGGTTGAAGGCGTCGGCGGCCGCATGCCGGAAGGCCACTTCCGTCGAATCGGTCTCGTGCACTTCGAGTGACAGCAGTTTCACGCGCATCTTCGAGAGCGGAAAGCCGACCGTGCCGGCCCCCTGGCACAGCGACTGCAGCACCTCCATGGCCGCGTTGACGAATTCCTGTGGTACTTCTTCGTTCGCGACCGCGTTGACCGCCTCGCTGGGGCCGTCCTCGGCGATTGGCTCCAAACGCAGTTCGACCGCCGCCTGGTGGGTCTGGCCGCCCAGTTGGCGGTGGCACTCGCCACGAACCGTCACGGCCTTGCCGATCGTCTCCCGATAGCTAACCCTCGGCTGGTGGAACCGCACGTTGAGGTTGAAGTCCCGTAGCAGCCGGTTCTTGATGATTTCCAGGTGCAATTCGCCCATTCCGCTGATCAGCGTCTGACCGGTTTCCTCGTTTTCTTCGGCGCGGAACGTCGGGTCCTGCCGCGTCATCATCGCCACGGCGTCTTCGAGCTTTTTCCGCTCGGTCGAACTCTCCGGCTCGATCGCCATCGAGATCACCGTTTCCGGGAAAACGATCGATTCGAGCAGAATCGGATGCCGGGGGTCACAGAGCGTGTCGCCCGTGATCGAATGCCGCAGGCCGATGATGCCGATGATATCTCCCGCCGTGGCCGACTCGACCTGCGTGCGGTGGTCCGCCTGCACGTGCCACAACTGGGCCACGTTCTCTTTCTTGTCCTTGTCACTGTTCAGGGCGCGGGTTCCCGCCTTGAGGGTCCCCGAGTAGATCCGCACGAAGAACAGGTCGCCGTGCTTTGCGCTCTGAACCTTGAATACCAGGCCGCAGAATGGCTCGTCCGGTGAAGGCTTGCGGATCTCGCGGGCATCGTTCTTGTGGGGGTTCGTGCCTTCGATCGGGGGGCGGTCCTCCGGCGCCGGCAAATACGCCACCACGGCATCCAACAGTGGCTGAATCCCGCGGAAATGCAGCGCCGAACCGCACAGCACCGGCACGATCATCCCGTGCACCGTCGCCGATCGCACCACTTCGTCGATCTTGGCCGGGGGGATCTCTTCCTCGGACAGCATCAACTCGGCCAGCTCGTTGCTGTAGTCGAACAACTGCTCGAGCATCCGCTCGCGGTAGAGCTCGGCCTCGTCGCGCATCTCCTCGGGTACGTCCGCTTCGATGACCTCGGCCCCCTGGCTCTCGTCGATGAACGAATAGAGCCGCATCCGCACCAGGTCGATCACGCCCCGGAACGGGTTGTCCACGTGCGCCGGGCCAATGCCGTATGGAATCTGCAGCGCCACGGGCTTGGCCGCCAACCGCTTTTCGATTTCGTCCACCGTGCGGAAGAAGTCGGCCCCTTCGCGGTCGAGCTTGTTGATGAACGCCAGCCGCGGCACGCCGTATTTGTCCGCCTGGTGCCAGACGGTTTCGCTCTGGGCCTCGACCCCTTCGCGGGCACTGAAGACGACCACCCCGCCGTCAAGCACGCGCAGGCTGCGCTCGACTTCGGCGGTAAAATCGACGTGGCCGGGCGTGTCGATCAGGTTGATCGCCGTGCCCCGCCACTTCAGCGAGACGCTCGCGGCCAGGATCGTGATGCCGCGCTGCTGTTCTTCCGGGTCGAAGTCAGTGATCGTCGTGCCCTTGTCGACTTCACCCATTTTGTGGGTCTCACCGGCATAGTAGAGCATTCGCTCGGTGACCGTCGTCTTGCCGGCGTCGATGTGGGCGATGATGCCGATGTTTCGTAGTGGTCGTTGGGCGGTCGACATGTCGATACCGGCAACCGAGCGCGCCGGACCAGAAAGACGCGAAAATGGCACTGCCCCCGACTCGCGCCGACGACGGCGTTCCAACGGGCAGGGGGCGCAAGCAGAACGCCGCCGTGAATTTGGGCGGCGGCGTTCAGGCTGACAATCGTTCTGTTACCAGGCGAAGTGGGCAAACGCCTTGTTCGCATCGGCCATGCGGTGCACGTTCTCGCGCCGGGCCATCGCCGCCCCTTCTCGGTTGTACGCGGCAATCAACTCGTCGGCGAGCTTCTCGTGCATCGGCCGCCCCTTCTTTTCTCGCACGGCGATCAGCAGCCAGCGAATCGCCAGCGATTGTTGCCGGCTGCGGCTCACCTGCATCGGCACCTGATACGCCGCACCGCCAACGCGCTTAGAACGCACTTCGATGTCGGGTTTGACGTTTTCCACGGCCGTGGTGAAGACGTCGATCGGCTCGACATCGTTGACGCGCGTACGGATCAGTTCCAGAGCGTCGTAGAACACGCGCAGGGCCGTGCTCTTCTTGCCGTCCCACATCAGGCAATTGACGAACTTGGACGCCAATAGCGATCCGTGTTTTGGATCCGGGGCCAATTGGCTGCGGCTCGAGGTCATCCGACCCATCGTGAATCTCGCCCTTGCTGATAGTTATCGGTTGTGTTTGGTTGATTAATGTCGGCCCCGACCTTCCGACGCCGTGCTATGACTTCTTGGCGCCGTACTTGCTCCGCGACTGCTTCCGCCCTTCGACCCCCAGGGCGTCGAGCGTACCGCGGGCCACGTGATAACGCACGCCCGGCAGGTCACGCACCCGGCCACCGCGCACCAGCACGATCGAGTGTTCCTGCAGGCTGTGCCCTTCGCCCGGGATGTAAACCGTCACTTCCTTACCGTTGGAAAGCCGCACTCTGGCGATCTTTCGCAGCGCCGAGTTCGGCTTCTTCGGCGTCATCGTCTTCACTTGCAGACAGACGCCGCGGCGCTGCGGGCACTGGTCCAACACCGGGGACTTGCTGAATTTGCGTGGCTTGCGCCGCTTGCGGCGAACCAGTTGGTTGATCGTCGGCATGACGTCCTTACTTACTTATTTTCTCACGTGGGCTATGTTCGATCGTGGGCTGCGTTCGTTGCGCTCGGCCTCGTGGACAACGCGTCTTCACTTCCTCGTGATTGTACGTCGTCGTGCTTGTACTTCATCCTGCCAGAGCACTTGGTCCTACGACTGCGCATTCGCCAGGCATCGGTCGCGTCGCCGCGTTGAGCTCCCGCAGGCTGGGCCGTCCAGTCGCCGTCGCTCCGCGGCCCAGTGTTCACGGCGGCCCAGTGTTTGTAATGCGCCCGGTCCTGTGGCGATGCGAAGCGGTTCAGCGTACCCGAACCCTGCTCCCTGTCAAGCACGGGCCACCCGGCGAACTGAATTTCCGCAATGGCGGCTGCTGTCGGCAATCAATCGCTGTCGGCAACCCGCGAATGGGCACCGTCGAGTCGTCCATCACATGATATCGCCACTCGATAGCGCCACGCCCCGAGACCCCAGCGACGCCGGTCGACTGAAGCCCCCGTCTCAGTCTCCGGAGGCCTGTGTCGGGTCCGACTCGCCAATCAACTCTTCCAGGCTGCGGGCTCCCCCGCCGCCGCTGGCACCGCCGTTGCCGTCCGTCGAACCGCCCGACTCGGCCGCCGCCGCGTCGGCCTTCTCGGTCGCTTGTTCCAGCAGCGGGAAGGCACGCTCGAGCACCCGTTCCTTTTGGGCTGCCAGTGCTTCGAGCGCTTCGGGACGAATCCGCACTTCCGACTCCTGGAAGCTGCGGAAGCCCGTACCGGCCGGCACCAGGTGTCCCAGGATCACGTTCTCTTTCAGGCCGACGAGGTTGTCGACCTTCGACGAGAGCGCGGCCTCGGTGAGCACCTTGGTCGTTTCCTGGAAACTGGCTGCCGAGATGAAGCTGGCACTTTGGACCGACGCCTTCGTGATGCCCAGCAACTGGGTGCTCGCAGTGGCGTACTTCGGTTTCGTCGATTTTGCCGGTTCACCGCCGAGCGCCTCGATTTGGGCGTTTGCCTGTTCCAGGGCGTCGCGCGGCACAATCGCGTCGATTTCGAACTCGCTGTCGCCTTGCTCGGTGATCTTCACGCACTTGTTGAGCCGCTCGTTGGCGGAGCGGAACTCGAACTTGTCCATGATCGCGCCCGGCAGCAACCCGGTGTCGCCCACCGATTCGATCAGCACCTTTCGCAGCATACGGGCCACGATGATCTCGATGTGCTTGTCGTCGATTTCGACGCGCTGGCTGCGATACACGTTTTGGATTTCGCGGACCAGATACTGCTGCACGGCCTCTTCGCCGGAGATGCGGAGAATGTCGTGCGGCACCAATGGTCCGTCGACCAGCGCCTCGCCCGCCCGCACAAAGTCGCCGGCGTGCACGCGAAGGTGCTTGCCGTGGCTGACCAGGTGTTCGCGTTCGATGCCGCTTTCGCTACGGACGATGATGGTCCGCTTGCCACGACGCTTTTCACCGAGCAACTCGACGATGCCGTCGATCTCGGCAATGACGGCGGGCTCCTTGGGCTGGCGGGCCTCGAAAATCTCCGTCACCCGCGGCAGACCACCGGTGATGTCCTGCGTGCCGGCTGCTTCACGCGGCGTCTTGGCAAGCAGCGTTCCGGCGCTGATCGTCTTGCCTTCGCTCACCTCGATGAACGCCTTTTCCGGCAGATAGTAGAAGTCGAGAATCTTGCCGTCGCTGTCCTCGATCACCACCTGCGGGTGCAGATCGCCCTTGTGCTCCATGATCGAGCGGCGCACGTTGCCCGTCGTGTCCTTCTCGATCCTCATCGTCTCGCCTTCGATCACGTCCTCGTAGCGGGCGCGGCCGCTGACTTCGGCGAGAATCGGGATGCTGTGGGGGTCCCACTGGCAGACGATCGCGTTGGCCTCGACCTCCTGGTTGTCCTCGATGTGGAGCACCGCACCGGCGGGAATCTCGTACTTCTCCAATTCGCGACCCTTGGGGTCGAGAATCGAAATCTCGCCGTTGCGCGTCAGTACGACGTTGCGTCCTTCCTCGTTGCGGACCACCTTGAGGCGGGTGAAGCGGGCGACACCCGACTTCTTCGCGCGAATCTCGCTCTCCTCGATGGCGCGGGCGGCCGTACCACCGATGTGGAACGTACGCATCGTCAACTGTGTGCCCGGCTCGCCGATGCTCTGGGCCGCGATGATGCCGACGGCCATGCCTTCTTCGACCAGCGAACTGGTCGCCAGGTCCATGCCATAGCAGGCTCGGCAGACGCCCAGCGCCGCGTCGCACGTCATCGGGCTGCGTACCTGGATCTTTTCCAGGCCAAGCTCTTCGATCCGTCGCGCCGTATCGGCCGAGATCATTTCACTTTCGTGCACGATCACTTCATCGGTCACCGGATTGACGATGTTCTGACGGCTCACGCGACCACGGATCGCGTCGGCCAACCGCACTTCGACCTTTTCACCGCGGTAAATCACCCCCTTGGTGATCCCCTGGGTCGTGCCGCAGTCGTCCATCGTGATCACGACGTTCTGAGCGACGTCGGCCAGCTTACGGGTCAGGTAACCCGAATCCGCCGTCTTCAGGGCCGTGTCCGCCAAACCTTTACGGGCACCGTGCGTCGAGCTGAAATACTCGAGCACCGTGAGTCCTTCGCGGAAGTTCGCCTTAATCGGCGTTTCGATGATGCGGCCCGACGGCTTAGCCATCAGGCCACGCATACCCGAGAGCTGGCGAATCTGCTCGACGCCGCCACGGGCACCAGAGTGCGCCATCAGGTAGATCGGATTGGCGTAGCCCGGCTCGCGGTAGTCGTTTTCCAATGCCACCATCATTTCGCTGGTGATCTGTTCGCGGGCATGCGTCCAGGCGTCGAGCACCTGGTTGTAACGCTCACCCTCGGTGATGATGCCGCGCTGATACAACTTCATGATCTTCAGCACGCCCTTTTCCGCGGCGGAGACGATCTGCGCCTTCGTTTCGGGCGTGATCAGGTCGTTCGTCGAGAACGAGAGGCCGCTGGCGGTACTGGAGCGGAAGCCCAATTGGTTGAGGTTGTCGAGCAGGTCGATCGTGGCCCGACGTCCCTCGTACTGGTAGCAGTCCGAGATCACCTTGGAGAGCTCGCGCGAGCGCATCGGGTGGTTGTAGTACGGCATCCGCTGGGGCAGCGTCACGTTGAAGAGTACGCGACCGACGGTTGTTTCGATCAACTCGCCCGGTTTGCCCACGGCGTCGTTGTCGAGTTTCAAGCCGCGATGGCGCGGCAGCCGTACTCGGATGCGGGCGTGGGTCCCCACGACGCCCAGCGAGTAGGCGAGTTGCACTTCGTCCGTCGAAGCGAAGGCCATGCCGTCGCCCTTGCACTCCGGCATGCCCATCGTCAGGTAGTAGCAACCCATCACGATGTCTTGCGAAGGGCTGATGATGGGCGCGCCGTTGGCCGGGCTGAAGATGTTGTTCGTTGCCATCAACAGCGTCTGCGCCTCGACCTGTGCCTCGATCGACAGCGGCAGGTGCACGGCCATCTGGTCGCCGTCGAAGTCGGCGTTGAAGCCCTTGCAGACCAGCGGGTGCAGCTTGATCGCGTTGCCCTCGACCAGCGTCGGTTCGAACGCCTGGATGCCCATCCGGTGCAGCGTCGGTGCACGGTTGAGCAACACCGGATGGTTACAGATCACCTCCTCGAGGATGTCCCAGACCTCGTCGTCCTTGCGCTCCAGGATCTTGCGGGCGCTCTTGATCGTGTCGGCGTGACCGAGGTCCTTGAGCCGGCGAATAATGAACGGCTGGTACAGTTCCAACGCGATCCGTTTGGGCAGACCGCACTGATGCAGTCGCAGGCTGGGACCAACGACGATCACGCTCCGCGCCGAATAGTCGACGCGCTTTCCCAACAAGTTTTCGCGGAAGCGCCCCTGCTTGCCCTTGATCATGTCGGTGAGCGACTTGAGCGGCCGGTTGCTGGAACCGAGCACGGGGCGTTTGCAGCGGTTGTTGTCGAACAACGCGTCGACCGACTGCTGCAACATCCGCTTCTCGTTGCGGATGATCACCTCGGGCGCGTTCAAGTCAACCAGCTTCTTCAAACGATTGTTGCGGTTGATAATGCGGCGGTACAGGTCGTTCAGGTCGCTCGTGGCGAAGTTGCCCGAGTCCAACAACACCAACGGGCGCAGGTCGGGCGGGATCACGGGGATCACGTCCATCACCATCCACTCGGGCTGGTTTTCGCTGTCGCGCAATGCCTCGACGAGCTTGAGCCGCTTGATGAAGTCCTTCTGCTTCTGCTTCGAGCCGGTTTCCTTGAGGTCCTTGCGGAGCTGCACCGACAGCGACATCAGGTCCATTCCCAGCAACAGCCGACGCACGGCTTCGGCACCCATGTCGGCCTCGAACGAGCCTTCGCCGTATTCCTCGCGGGCCTTGCGGTACTCTTCTTCGGTGAGCAATTGCTGCGGTTTCAGCGGCGTATCGCCCGGATCGATGACGACGTAGTCCTGGAAGTAGACCACCTTTTCCAGGCTGCTGGTCTTCATGCCCAACAGGTTGCCCAACCGGCTCGGCATCGCCTTGAAGAACCAGATGTGGACCACCGGCGCGGCCAGCTCGATGTGGCCCATCCGCTTGCGGCGCACCCGGCTGTGGGTGATCTTCACACCGCAGCGGTCGCAGATCATTCCCTTGTATTTCATGCCGCGGTACTTGCCGCAAGCGCATTCCCAGTCCTTTTCGGGACCGAAAATCCGTTCGCAGAACAGGCCGTCCTTCTCGGGACGGTAGGTGCGGTAGTTGATGGTTTCGGGCTTCTTGACTTCGCCGAACGACCAGCTGCGAATGTCGTGGGGACGGGCAAGGCTGATTTTTACCGACGCGTAATCGTTGATCCGATCGTATGAGCTTTCGCCAACACTCACTGTTTCGCTCCTTTGCGGGAATCGCATCTGGGGGGTGATGCCTGGTGGTGTGGGTTCGCGAGCCGGCGGGGCCGAACCGGCGGCGCGAACGTCGTCAACCGAATCGCGCGTTACACGTGCCGTTTTTCAAGCTGCATGTTCAATCCCAAACCTCGGATTTCGTTGGTCAAAACGTCGAAGCTGGCGGGCGTGCCGGCTTCGAGCGTGTTTTCGCCCTTCACCATCGCTTCGTAGATCTTCGTGCGTCCTTCCACGTCGTCGCTCTTGACGGTGAGCAACTCCTGGAGGATGTATGCCGCCCCGTATGCTTCCAGCGCCCACACTTCCATTTCCCCGAACCGCTGGCCACCGAACCGCGCCTTGCCGCCAAGCGGTTGTTGCGTGATCAGCGAGTACGGTCCCGTCGAGCGGGCGTGGACCTTGTCGTCGACCAGGTGGTGCAGCTTGAGCATGTAGATGTAGCCGACCGTCGTCTCCTGCTCCATCAACTCGCCGGTGCGTCCGTCGCGGAGTCGGGCCTTGCCGTGGCCTGGCAGCCCCGCCTCTTCCAGACACGCCTGGGTATCTTCTTCCGAGGCACCGTCGAACACCGGCGTGATTGCCTGGAAGCCGAGTTTTGCACCGGCCCACCCCAGGTGAGTCTCCAGAATCTGACCGACGTTCATACGGCTGGGCACCCCGAGCGGATTGAGCATGATCTGGATCGGCGTGCCGTCCTCGAGGAACGGCATGTCTTCGACCGGCAAAATCTTCGAAATCACACCCTTGTTGCCGTGGCGCCCCGCCATCTTGTCGCCGACCGAGATCACGCGCTTCGTGGCGATGTAGACCTTCACCATCTGGAGCACGCCGCTGCGGAGTTCGTCGCCCCGCTTCATCGAGTTGAGCGTGCCGTCGCGCTCGTCAATGGCCGCTTCGACTGCGGGCCAAAGCCGGGCGTACGCCTCTTCAGCCGCCGTCTTGCGACTAGCGCTGCGGATGTCCAGGTGGTCGACGCGGAAACGCTGGGCCTGCTCAGAAATGAACTTGTTGTCCCCCGAACCGACCAACGGGTTGCCGTCTTCGTCGGTCAAAGGCCGCTGCAGAATCGACTCGACTTCCCGGACCAGGACCCCGAAGGCCTCGGCGATCTTGTCGTTGCCGGTCGTCTCCACGTCTTTGAGGTCCTTCTCGAAGACCTTGCGCTCTTCTTCGGAGAGACTCAAGCGGCGGGCGAACTTTTGCGTGTTGATCACGATCCCCTCGATACCCGAGGGAACCTCCAGCGAGTCGTTCTTCACGTCTTCGCCGGCGCGGCCGAAAATCGCGTGCAACAGCTTTTCTTCCGGCGTCAGTTCGGTCTTCGACTTCGGCGAAACCTTGCCGACGAGCACGTCGCCGGGGCGCACGTACGTGCCCACCTGCACGATGCCCGTGTCGTCGAGGTTCCGCAGTGCCTTCTCGCTGACGTTGGGAATGTCCCGGGTAAATTCTTCACGGCCCAGCTTCGTCTCGCGGATTTCCACGTCGAACTCTTCGATGTGGATCGACGTGTACGTGTCGCTCTTGACCAGCTCTTCGCTGATGATGATGGCGTCTTCGAAGTTATAGCCGTCCCACGACATGAAGCCGACGAGCACGTTGCGACCCAGCGCCAGCTCGCCTTTGTGCGTCGCGGCACCGTCGGCAATCACCTGGCCTTTCTCGACCTTGTCGCCGACCGTCACGAGCGGCTTCTGGTTCTGGCAGGTCCGCTCGTTGAGGCCGACAAACTTTCGCAATTCGAAGTGGTCGTCGCCGATTTCGATGCGGTTGGCGTCAGCATAGGTCACCGTGCCGCGCTTTGGGGCGCGGATCAACATGCCCGAGTGCGTCGCCACGTCACGCTCCATGCCGGTCGCCACGATGGGCGGCTCAGCCACGAGCAGCGGCACGGCTTGTCGCTGCATGTTTGAACCCATCAACGCGCGGTTGGCGTCGTCGTGTTCGAGGAACGGAATCAAACCGGCGGAGACCCCCACCATCTGGGCCGGGGCCACGTCCATGTACTGGATGCGATCGACCGGCACGAGCGAAAAGTCGGCGCGGTATCGAGCGATGATGTTTTCGCCGTCGATCTTGCCGTCCTTCACCGCCGCGTCGGCCGGGGCCACAAAGGCTTCGCTCTCCTCGTCCGCACGCAGCCAGACCACCTCCTCGGTGAGCTTTCCCTTGGAAATCTTGCGGTACGGCGTGACGAGGAAGCCGTATTCGTCGACCGACGCATAGATACCAAGGCTCGAAATCAAGCCGATGTTCGTACCTTCCGGGGTCTCGATCGGGCAAATCCGGCCATAGTGCGAAATGTGCACGTCGCGGACTTCGAAGCCGGCCCGTTTACGGTTCAAACCGCCCGGACCGAGCGCCGAGAGCCGACGTTCGTGTGTGAGCATCGCCAGCGGGTTGGTCTGGTCGACCACCTGCGAAAGTTCGCCGCGGCCGAAGAAATACTCGATCGCCGCCGAAATGCTCTTCGGATTGACCAGGCTGCGCGGGGTCATGTCGGCCACGTCTTTCAGGCTCATCCGTTCCTGCACGGTGCGACGCAGCTTGAGAAAGCCCTTGCGAAGTTCTTCGCACGCCAATTCGTCGATCGTACGCAATCGGCGATTGCCGAGGTGGTCGATGTCGTCGATGTAGGCCTCGCCCGTATCCGATCGCAGGTCGAGCAGATACTGGATCGCGTTGACCAGGTCTTCCGGACGCAGCGTCATTTGCGTCTCGGGGATGTTGAGCTTGAGCTTGCGATTGATGCGGAAACGCCCCACGCGGCCGAGCCGATATCGGTTCGTGTCGTAGAACTTTTCGGCAAACAGCGTACGGGCCTTCTCTAGCTGCGGCGGATTGCCCGGACGCAGACGCTGGTAAATCTTCAACAATGCTTCTTCGTGGCTGCTCGTGGCGTCGTCGGCAAGGCTGTTGAGGATCAACGGATCGCGGATGTCCTCGGCCACCTCGACGCTCTTGACGCCCGAAGTGCAGATCACTTCGGCCACGTTTTTCGTGATCCGGTGTCCCGCCTCAATGATGATCTCGCCGGCGCGTTCGCTCGTCGAAGGATAGACGATGTCATCGACCGACACCTTACCTTCGATCTTCGAGGCGCTGCGACCGTCGACGATCTTCTCCTTCGTCGCGGGGAAAAACGTTTTCAGCAGCGCCTTGTCGGTGCCGTACTTCGGATCCATCGCCCTCAACAGCGTCATCGCCGAGAACTTGCCGCTCTGGTCGATGCGGACGCTGAGGTTGTCCTTTTTCGTCACGTTCAGTTCGATCCAACTGCCGCGCTCGGGGATGATCCGGCAACTGTGCAGACGGCGATCACCTTCGATCTCCGCGACGAAATCGACACCCGGGCTGCGGTGCAACTGGCTGACGACGACGCGCTCGGCACCGTTGATGATGAACTCACCGCCGCCGAGCATGATCGGCATGTCACCGAGGTAAACCTCTTCCTCGACCGGTTCGTCCTTGGTCAACCGCAGCCAGACACGGAACGGTCGGCCGTAGGTGAGGCGCAGCTGGCGACACTCGTCGGGTTGATAGCGCGGCTTGCCCAGTTCATAGCGCACGTACTCGAGCTGCAGACTCTTATCGTAGCTCTCGATCGGGAAAATCTCCCGCAGCACACCTTCGATCCCCTGATCTTTGCGCTTGTCCGGGTCGGTGAAGGCCTGCAGGAAGTCGCAGTACCCCTTGGTCTGAATCATGGTCAGATCGGGGATCGCCTCGGTGTCGCGTCCACTACCGAAGCGGCGGATTCCGGTGGGGTCGAGACGGCGCTTTGCGGGAGTTGCCATCAGCGATTCTCTCCTCTCGTGAGATATCTCGTTCGCACCGACACGAGTCAGCCCCGACGCCACACAAACGGCGCAGCAGCAAACCGGCCACGCCGCGAGGCCGCCAGGGCGACCCATGTGGGGAGGAAACTCATGGGGGCAGGATCGATCGAGCTAATACTGTCCAAAGCCGTGGGCTAAGCTGAGCAGGCGACGCCTGGCGAACGTGCGACCAGAGGGCCGTATTCCCGCCATCAACGTATCACCTACTTCTGATTCGTTCCAGGAACCTCAGGAAACGCCCGATTTTAGCCGCGAAAACCAGGCGCGCGTCCGTTCCAGCGGGCCGCAAGCGCTATCGCCACCGGGCGGTGACGCAGCGCTGACGGACTGGACCAGAGCAAACCGACCGCCGCGGACATCGACGGTTTCCACCGAGCTTATTTCACCGAAACGGTGGCGCCGGCTTCTTCGAGTTCGGCCTTGAGCTTCTCGGCGTCTTCCTTGGAAATGCCTTCTTTGACCTTGGCCGGCGCACCTTCGACCATGTCCTTGGCCTCTTTCAGGCCCAGACCGGTCGCACCACGGACAACCTTGATCACGCCGATCTTCTTGTCGCCGAACGACTCGAGGACGACGTCGAACTCGGTTTTCTCTTCGGCCGCCGCGGCACCGCCGCCACCGTCGCCCGACGGCGCAATCATCACTGGCCCGCCGCCGGCGGCCGGCTCGATGCCGTGCACTTCCTCAAGATAGTCACTCAACTCTTTCGCTTCTTTGAGCGTCAGCGCGACGATCTTGTCACCCAAATCCTTCGTCACGTCCGAAAACTCACGGGTCGCTGTATCTGTCGACATTTCTCGTTTCTCGTCCTTTCTCGCCCTCAATGGGGGCCTGCAACCAGTTTGCTCTGTTGTTGGGAGGGGTTTTGCTTGGTCGATCGGGCGCGGCTCACCCGGTCCGCATCAGCCGTCCGTGTCGCCACCGTCGCCGTCTTCACCGTCGCCACCTTCCTTGTCGGCGATCTTTTTCACCTGACTGGCCAGCATGGCACCGACCGACGTCAGTTGTGCCGAGAGCTTGGCCCCCGGCGAATTGATCTGTGCGAGCAGAATGCCCAGTTGCTCCTCGCGGCTGGGCCACTTGCTGATCTTTGTCACGTCGTCGGACGTGAGCGGTTCACCGTCGAGCACGCCGCCCCGCGCCTCGAAATTCTGGTACTCTTTTTCCTTGATGATCGCCGTGATTTCTTTCGCCAACGCGACGATGTCCGTGCCCCCCCAGACCATCGCCGTCGGGCCCGATAGCTCGGCAAACGCGGCGGCCAGCGACGTTCCTTCGGTGGCACGACGCGCCAGGCTGTTGCGGATCACCATCAGCGATATGTCCTTCTCGCGAAGGCGGTGCCGCAGACGGTTGTTCGTGTTGGCGTCCAGCCGGCTGATGTCGACCAACAGCGCTTCGCCAACTCCGTCGAGGCGGCGGCTGAATTCATCGCGGAGCAGGTTCTTGACGTATTTACTCATCGGTTCGGCAATCGTATGCGGGTGTTACGTGATCGCGGGAGTGTTTGGTACGGCGGGTCCGGGTCTGCTTTTCTGTTTCTCTCGTCTCGGCCGGTCGCGACCGGCGGCTCGTTTCAACTGGTCACGACCCTGACGCCGGGGCTCATCGTGGCGCTGATCGTCAGTCCCCGCACGTACTGCCCTTTGATGGCGGCGGGCTTGATGTGGTGGATGTGGTCGACGAACGCGCGGATGTTGTCGACCAACTGTTCGCTCGAGAAGCTCAGCTTGCCGACGACGGCGTGGACGTTGCCACCCTTGTCGTTGCGGAACTCGACTTTACCAGCCTTGTATTCCTTGACGGTCTTTGCGATTTCGGGCGTGACGGTGCCGGCGCGGGGCGACGGCATCAACCCGCGAGGGCCCAGCACACGGCCCAGAGGGCCGACCAGGCCCATCATGTTCGGCGCGGCGATGCAGACGTCGAAATCGGTCCAACCCCCTTTGATCTTTTCCGCCAGGTTCTCGGCGCCCACTTCGTCGGCGCCGGCGGCCGTGGCGGCCTTGGCCAGGTCGTCCTTGGCGAACACGACCACGCGCAGCGATTTTCCCAGGCCGTGCGGCAACACGACCGAACCACGCACGATCTGATCGGCCTGCTTGTCGTCGACGCCCAGCCGCATTGCGACTTCCACCGACTGGTCGAATTTCGTCGTGTTGAACGACTTAAGTGTCTCGACGGCCTGTTCGAGCGGCTGCGGAGTACCGTCGCCCAGCTTCGCCGTCATTTTCGCCATACGTTTGGGTTGCTTGACCATTTTTGCGTCACTCGGTTTTTGCGTCACTCGGTTATGCGTATCGTGTTCGTGGCGGGTCGCCACTCGACCGCGCCCAACGAACTCATGATTGACGGTCTGGGATTGGGGATTGGCTGCCTGGGATTTGTCTGTCCGTTGTGTTGTTTGCTCGCCGCTGCCGCGAAAGGTCTTGTGCGCTACCGCGGTGCCGGCGTTTGCCGATTCGCCCTCGGCGGGACTAGCCCTCCACGACCAGGCCCATACTCCGTGCCGTGCCAGCGATCATTCGTTTGGCGTGGTCCACGTCGCGGGCGTTCAGGTCGGCCAGCTTCAACTTCACGATCTCTTCGAGCTGTGCGTTGGTGACCGTGCCAACCTTGGTGCGGTTCGGCACCCCCGAGCCCTTGGCGATGGCAGCCGCCTGCTTCAACAAGGCTGCCGCCGGAGGACTCTTGGTGACAAAGTCGAAACTGCGATCGTTGTAGACGTTGACCACGACCGGAATCGGCATGCCGCCGGCTTCCTTCGTGCGGTCGTTGAACTGTTGCACGAACTGTCCCAGGTTGATGCCGAAGCGGCCCAACGAAGTACCGACCGGCGGAGCGGGTGTCGCCTGACCGCCAGGAACCTGAAACTTGACCGTGCCAGTGAGCTGTTTTGCCATTGCTTAGTCCAAACCAAACTTCGCGGTGTTTTGTGTGTTCGCGGGATTGTCTTTGTCGGGTCGCTTGCGGGCCATTACCGGCTTGCCAGCCGGCACGCTAAAGGACCTCGATCTGCCAGTATTCGAGTTCGACCGGCGTCGACCGACCGAAAATGTTGGTCATCACCGTAACGCGCCCGTTGGCTTCGTCGATCGACTCGACGGCGCCCTCGAAGTTTTCGAACGTGCCGTCGTTGATCTTCACGCGGTCGCCAATGCTGAAGGCGATTTTCAGCTTTGGCGTCTCCGAGGTGTCTTCTTCCTGCTTGTTGAGGAATCGGGCAATTTCGGCGTCGTCCATCGGCACCGGCCGGCCGGCCGAACCGGTGAAGTCGCCGATGCCGGGCGTCTCGCGCACCAGGAACCACGATTCGTCGGTGATTTGCATGTTGACGATGATGTAGCCGGGATAAAGCTTTCGCTTCACCACGCGCTTCTTGCCCCCCTTGAATTCGGTCACCATCTCGGTCGGCACGATGATCTCGCCGAAGTACTGTTCGACGTCGGCGATCTTGGCCCGACGCCGCAGTGCGTCGCAAATCGTGTTTTCACGATTGCTTTGCACTTTGAGGATGTACCAGTGCTTCTCGGTGTCGCCGGTCTCTTCGACTTCTTCAGCCGTCGACGCCGCCAGTGCCGCCTCGAGGGCGCCGGCCGGCAGCGAGTCGTCGGCCTCATCCGCGACGTCGCCGTCGTCCGCATCGTCATCTTCATCTATGTCGTCATCGCCATCAGCGACTTCGTCTTGGATCGCGTCAGTATCGCTCGCAACGTCGTCCGTCGTCGCGCCTTCTACCGAGTTCCCGGCACGCTCGGCCGCTGTATTGGCCGTGTCGGCGTCGATCGTGTCGGCGTCGTCCGCTTCGGACGCTGGAGCGATGTTCGCTGCCCCGTCGTCGGTGGATGTCGGCTGGCTGGACATAACGGGGGCCGCGTCCGCAGGTGTGGCGGAATCGAGGTCCCGGCGTTCTGTCGAGTCCGCCTGATTGTTGATGTCGCTACTCACCGAATTTCCACCTGGTTTCCGGGGCGGCACGTCATGCACGCCGTGGCGGCGACGATTAACGAACACTGCGTTTCGTCACCGTTTACTCGTCGTCGACGATTAGGGAACGACCCCCAATTGATGCAAGATCCAGCGCCAAACCAAGTCGTAACCGAACAGCACCGCTGCGAGCACGAACATCACCACGATGACCACGATCACGCCGCGGACCAACTCGGCCCGGGTCGGCCACGACACTTTGTTCATCTCTGCTTCGACGGCGATCAAAAAGTCGGCAAACACCGGCACGTTGACCACCCGAAACGAAATCCACCATCCCAGCAACGCGCTGACAATCGGCACGACCAAACGCTTGGAAAGCACCGCCATGCTGGGTTGGGCGTTGCCCCCCAGATCGAGGAATTCGCCGGCGACGAACTGCCCGAGTTGCCAGCTTCCAATCAAGACGGCAATTGCCAACGCCGCGAATGTCACCTGTCGCGCAATCCGTCCCTGGTTCCGCTTGTACACCCCCAAGCTGAACATCTCGCGAACGAACGGCGCCACTGCCGAGGAACTGTCCTGAGCCATGAATTTCACGTCCTAGTGCGTCGAAATCGGGTGACCGTCACCCTGTTCTTCGGCGTCGCCGATGATCGCTTTGCGACGCACCGGCCCTCACCGAGCATGATCCGTCACTCCAACCGTTCGCCTCGTCTCATCCGAATTCACGCGAGCGGGGTCCAAGCGACGGCCGTCCGCACCGGACGGCCGTCGCACTGGACGACACCGATAGTGGCAGGGGCGGCGGGAATCGAACTCGCAACCTCTGGTTTTGGAGACCAGCGCTCTGCCAATTGAGCTACGCCCCTCTATGGGTCCCTCGCGCTAATCGATCCTCACGTTCGTGCGTCGCCGTTTGCCGGCCACGCGCGTCGCGCCGCTAACTCTTAAATGTTGCCCGGGCGATTCTGGAATCGCCCGGGCAACATCGTTTTTATTCCAGAATCTTCGTCACCACGCCCGAACCGACGGTCTTACCACCTTCACGGATGGCGAAACGCACGCCTTCGTCCATCGCGATCGGCGTGATCAGTTCGATGCTCAGCTTCGCGTTGTCACCCGGCATGCACATTTCGACGTCGCCGAGCAGGTTGGCCGAACCGGTCACGTCGGTCGTGCGGAAGTAGAACTGCGGCCGATAGCCGTTGAAGAACGGCGTGTGGCGACCACCTTCTTCCTTCGACAGCACGTAAACCTCGGCCTCGAATTTCTTGTGCGGCGTGATGCTGCCCGGCTTGGCCAGCACCTGGCCGCGCTCGATCTCATCGCGCTTCACGCCACGCAGCAGGCAGCCAACGTTGTCGCCGGCCTGTCCGGAGTCGAGCGTCTTGTTGAACATCTCGACGCCCGTGCAGGTGGTCTTGGACGACTTGTCCGACAGGCCCACGATTTCGACTTCTTCGCCGACCGTGATCTTGCCGCGCTCGATACGCCCGGTGGCGACCGTTCCGCGACCTTCGATCGAGAAGACGTCTTCGACCGCCATCAGGAACGGCTTGTCGACCTCGCGTGTCGGCTCGGGGATGTACGAGTCGATTGCCTCCATCAACTCCGAGATGCACTTCGAGGCCTCGGGGTCGGCCGGGCTGTCGTAAGCCGGCTTGGCCGCACCGCGGATGAACGGGATGTCGTCCCCGGGGAAGCCGTAGTGCGTGAGCATCTCACGCAGTTCCAGTTCGACCAGTTCGAGCAACTCTTCGTCGTCGACCAGGTCGCACTTGTTGAGGAACACGACCAGCGAAGGCACGCCCACCTGGCGGGCCAGCAGGATGTGCTCGCGCGTCTGCGGCATCGGGCCGTCGGCGGCCGACACGACCAGGATCGCACCGTCCATCTGGGCGGCACCCGTGATCATGTTCTTGATAAAGTCGGCGTGGCCCGGGCAGTCGATGTGGGCATAGTGCCGGGCGTTCGACTCGTACTCCACGTGGGCCACGGCGATCGTCACCGTCTTCGTCTGGTCGCGGACCGTACCACCCTTGGCGATGTCGGCGTACGACTTGAGTTTCGCAAGACCCTTGGCTGATTGAACGGCCAGGATCGCACCGGTCAAGGTCGTCTTGCCGTGGTCGATGTGACCGATCGTACCGACGTTGACATGCGGCTTAGTCCGCTCGAAAGTGTCCTTGGCCATTCTTTCTCCCTATCTCTTTTCTCTCGACAAATAAGCCAGAAGTTTTTGGAAATGGTGCTGCGCGGGCCACACGGCGTCCGCCAACAGCCTCACAACTCAATACGATGTCTAGTTCATCTCACGCGATCCACGGCGGGGATCGACGGTGCCAATCAACTAACCTTCACCTGCAACAAATCACCCCTGCACGTCATCACTTGGTTGACACCCACCGCCAACGATCCAGGCTGGCCGAGCCAGTCGAACCGCTGCACCTGCGAATGTCTTTCTGCCCAGCGTGTCACTCTGCCCAGCTTGTTCTGTATGCATCAATACACAAGAGCTGCTGATGGGACTTGAACCCATGAACCTCGTCCTTACCAAGGACGCGCTCTACCAACTGAGCTACAGCAGCCTGTCCGAGTCCTAGCGGGCAATCCACCCGGTGCGTTTTGACACCCTGTTGAATAGACTCGCGCCGCAGACTCAATCGCGTCCCCAGATCAACCGTCCTTGGGACCACCGTTGCTCTCGCTCACCGTCTCGTGCCGCATCGACGGGATTGCCCGTCAGCCGGAGCGGCGCACATCAGCCCTGAAAGATGGCCGACGCGACCGCCACGGCGCAGACCCTCTGCGCTCGATGCGACCCGTCATTCTACAAAATCGTCCCCGCAACATAAGGGGGCGCTGCCACCGAAACCGCTGCAAAAAATCTTCTCTCAGCAACTTTTCTCCACAGATTGATTCTCATTCCGCTGACCCCCTCGGACGGTGCAACAATCTGCAACTAAACTGCAATTCCCTGCGCTAGTGGTCCTGGGTAACTAAGGCCCTGGTGCGGGCGGGAAGCGGAACGTGCCGCTCGATAATGGGGGGTACAGGATTCGAACCTGTGAAGGCAATGCCATCAGATTTACAGTCTGACCCCTTTGACCGCTCGGGAAACCCCCCGATGAGCCGCACTCAGTCGTGGTCGGCTTTGGCTTGGCGACAAAACCGGCGACTTCCCAGCGCAACCACTCCCTTGGACCTCAACGCAACTTGACCATCATCTCCACAACCAACCGATTTCAGCGAATCGCCCGCAATTCCGCGGTCGGCTCTGGAACACGCCCGGCTTGTCGGCGTACGCCACGGAGGCAGCGCCGTCGGTTCTCCGTCGCCGCTAGCCGCTCGATGAGCTAGCGGAGGGACTTGAACCCACAACCTGCTGATTACAAATCAGCTGCTCTGCCAATTGAGCTACGCTAGCGCGTCCGGGGAAACAGGTTAATATAACGGACGTCGGTGGGTACGCAAGACGGTTTGCCATAATTTGCCCCGACCCAACCCGGTTCGCCGAACCGAGTTGGCTCCGCCGGTAAACCCGCGTTAACCCCCCAAGAGCACCCACCCCGGGGTTGCGTCCGCCCCTGCTAGACACCCGAGACGGCGGCCGGGTTCTCGGCGACCGCCTGGCGAAGCTTCGAGAGCGCCCGGGCTTCGATCTGCCGGACCCGCTCCTTGGTCACGCCGATGTCCTGGCCCACTTCCTTGAGTGTGAGCGGCTCTTCATCGTGGTTCAGGCCGAATCGCTTGATGATGATCTGCTGCTCGCGTTCGCTGAGATTCTCCAGGATTTGGCCCACCGCCAACTCGCGCCGCAGTTGTTCGGCCTCTTCGACCGTGGCGTTGCCGCGGTTGTCCTCGGTTGCCGTGAACATCTCATCGTAGCTGGTGCGGAAGCGATCTCGCCGCCGAAGTTCGTCCGGAATGCTGCGGGCAAAGTTCTTCATGATGGCCCAGGTCGCATACGTGCTGAACTTGTTTCCCCGGGCGTAGTCGAATTTCTCGACGGCACGGATCAACGAGATATTGCCGTCGCTGACCAGTTCGAAGAAGTTCTCGCCGGGCGAAACGTGCCGCTTGGCGATTGAGACCACCAGCCGCAGGTTCGAGCGGATGATCAGGTTTTTCACGCCGACGGCTTCCTCGTAAAGCCTTTGCACCTCGTCCATTACGGTGCGTTTTGGTCGCGCGGGATCGAGCGTGTCGCGCAGCCTAGCGGCACGGTACTTCAGGTAGTTGTACTTGCGGAACAGATACTGCTCCTGCTCACGGTTCAGCAGCGGTACCTCGTACAGACTCGCAAGGTATGGCGGCAAGTCCGCGGGCACCTTGGACTTGCGCTGTTTGTCCGGCTCCGGAGGCGCCGCGCCTAGAATAGTTCTCTCGGCCCAACGGCGGGGGAATTCGTCGCTGGGAATATAGTCGAGCGGCAAATCCATCACCCGTCGGGCGCGCATCTCGCCCACGAGGCGATACATGCTCGCCTTCGTACGGCAATACTGCTTGGCGAGCTCCGCCACGGTCGCGCCGCCCAGATACTGGCGGAACACCTTTTGCTTCGTCGCGTCGCTGAGCGGACCGGTCGTTTCCGGGAAAATCGCCGCCGCGGGGTTCTCCGTGTCGTGGTGCTTGAGCGTGTAGCGGATCGTTTCGGGGCTACGACCGAGCCGCTGGCCCAATCGTCGGGCAACCTCGGCCGGGCAGCCTCCCGACCGCGCCAATCGCCGGGCGCGCTCGATGATCCAGTCGCGTTCCTCGTCGGTCAGTTGGCTGAAGCGACTGCCACGGCTCACCCGCGACTCGTTCTCCTCGACGAATCGACGCACGGAACTCTCGAGGAAACCGACGCGCTTGCGGCCGCCGAAGACAAACCGCCGGCTGACGAGCCCCTGCTTGCGCCACCGCGAAACCGTTTTCGTGGAAACGTTGAACTTCTCGCTCACGTCGTCGACGGTCATCACCGTTTCGCCGGCGGCATCGGCGTCGACATCCGCTGAATCCGAAACGTCCTCGACGAACAGCCGCAGGTCATGCTTGGCCTCGCTGCCGGTGATCTTCAGGTCCGGGTAGGATTCCGGCCGGAAGTCGGTGATTCGATAGCAGAGATACTCGTAGCTGTAAACGCGTTCGTCGTCCAACTCACCGAGTAGCTTCTCGGCGCGATTGGCCTGTTCGACTTTCTTCGAGCGGGGGGCGAACCGCACCTGCTGGTCTCGCAGTTCCCTCACGCCCGGATTGCGATATTCCGAGTGCATTGGGCACCCTTTCTCCTCGTTCGGCACCCCCCGGCGCATCGGGTAGTGCCGAAGTTCTCGGTCCTAAAGCCAAGTGGCAGAGCTCGACGGGGCGGACTTCAAATGTCCCACATCCTGAGCAAGTACCACCGCACAGTCACTTTATCAACGCGACCTATTTAAAACAACTTTTTCTGGCAAAAATGGGGCCGAGTTATTTCGTCGCGTTGTCCATTTCCTGGTTTCCTAATTCTCTGCTGTCTCAATACGCCACCGCACCGATTTTGGGCGGTCACATTCCATTCGCGCCCCGCCGCTCCATTCGCACCCATTGCCCCATTCGCCATCGACGCCGAACGGTTCTGCCGGGTTCACCAACGTCGTGCGGCGCTCGATGTAACACCTCGCCGACAGCAGCCCTGCCGAAGTTCGTGACAGGTCGGCCATTTTTTGCTCAGTGCCGGTCCGCACTCCCGTCGCTGCTTGTTCACCTACATCCTCTTACGGTAAATAAGGTTACGCACAAATCGGCAGCTTCGTTCATCGCGAATCCTATGGTGCGGCAACCACTGTCCCTCCCTTAAGCATCTTTCATGCCAACCGAACGACCCGCAAAGTCGACCTGATGCGACACTTCGGCTCAACTCGTGCGACCCGCAAGGTCGATCATCCCACATGGATCGCGCGGCGTCTGTGATGTATCCCACCAGTCCCGCCGGCGTTTCGCCGCTTGCAGGCCCGAAAAGGCCCCTGCGGACCCGGGTGCACAGTTGACCATTCGCCGGCCCGACCGCTGGGCCGACCCAACGCTTTGCGAACGAGGTAGCACGGCATGACCGCCACGCGGACCCCTTGGCACCACCTGATCACACGCACCGCCTCGTATCGGCGGCTGCAACTTCTCCGCGCGGTTTCGCTGCTGACCGTCGGACTGGCGACCGTCTTGGCCGCTCCACTGCCAACGGTTCGTGCCGGCGACGCCATTCGGCTCCAAAGCAAGTTAAAACCGGGCGACTGCACTCGAATTGAAGCCCTGCTCGAGGTCGGCGGCGACCTCACGGTCGTCGACGGCGAAAAGTCCGAGACCGTGCCGATGAGTGTCGTCGGCACGCTCCGCTATCACGAACGCCTGCTCACCGGTGAACCCGCCGACCCCAACTCGCTGCGTTCGGTGCGCTACTATGAAAAGGCCGACGCCGTCATCAAAATCGACGACGGCGGACTCAAATCGCAATTGGCCCCTGACCGCCGCACCGTCGTTGCCGACGCGACTACCGGCGCCGTCAAACTCTATTCGCCCGAAGGAGCGCTCACGCGCGACCAACTCGACCTGATCGCCGTCCCCGGCAACAGCTTGTTGGTGTCGTCGTTGCTGCCCAGCGGCGCCGTCGAGGTGGGCGACATCTGGACAGTCACGAGCGACGCCATGGCTGGCGTCCTGGGACTCGATGCAGTGAGCGCCACCGACGTGCAGTGCGTGCTCACCGATGCCGACGCCGACGCGGCCAAGGTCGAGATTTCCGGGTTCGTCCACGGGGCCGCCGACGGTGTCGCCACCGAGATCGAGATCAAAGCGCGTTACAAGTTCGATCGACACGCCGGTCGGGTCACCTGGTTGGCGCTGCTGCTCAAAGAGAAACGCGGCGTGGGACACGTCACTGCCGGCATGGACGTCGTCGCCCGTCTGCAAATGAAACTCAGCCCCGCTTCGCCGCCGGCCGAACTTTCCGACGCCCGGCTCGAACAACTCGAATCCTCCGCCGGTGACAACCTGGAACAACTGGTCTACGAGTCCGGCAGCGGTCAGTTTCGTCTTTATTACGGCCGCGACTGGCACGTGATGAACGACACCGAGGCCGTCACCGTGCTCCGCATGGTCAGCCGCGGCGAATTGGTGGCCCAGTGTAATGTTTCGGCGCTGCCGAAGATCGATGCCGCGAAACAGGTGTCGCTCTCACAGTTCCAGGAAGACATCCAGGACGCCCTCGGCGAAAACTTCGGCCAGTTTGTCCGCGCCGCCCAGGAAACCAACGAAACCGGTTATCTTGTCTACCGGGTCCAGGTGATCGGCAAGGCGTCGGACTTGCCCATTCAGTGGAATTACTACCTGGTGACCGAACCGTCGGGCCGGCAGGTAGCTCTGGTCTTTACGTTCGAGCAATCATTGGCCGAGCAGTTCGGCGATGTCGACGGCCGGATGATCCGAGATCTGCGATTCCTCGCCGCTCCGATCGAGACGGCCGGACGTCCCACCCGCGCCGCCACCGAGTGACGCCGCTCGACGGTCGGACGCGCACGCAGTCCCGCGACCAGTGCGCGGGAGCTACGCGCCGCAGCGCACTGCGAAAAGCTGCGGTATTGCCTTCGCCCGTCGTTGTGCCATGCAAGTCGTCGCCACCAATGGCGGAACTTCCGCCGCCGGACGATCCATGCTATTCTGCCGACAACGAGTACCACGCGCCCGTGGCGCAACTGGATAGCGCATCGGTCTTCGGAACCGAGGGTTGTAGGTTCGAATCCTACCGGGCGTGCTTGTTCTCAACTTGGTCCGAATCGGGAACTCCGCACGTCCGGGGGCACTCGGACCGTCGCAGGTGCGGCGCCGCGAACCGCCGCCTCTCTTGCGGAAGTCACCGGCCGCGGCCGTGTCGATCCCATCTACGATGCCACGGACGCGGCGCTGCCCCGTTGTTACGGTGTTTTGTGAATCGGCCGCTCACCACCCGAACTCGGCGCGCACCAGTCGTAGCAACGTTTCCGCCAGCGCGACGTCGATCGGTGCGTGGCCACACTTGAGGCGGGCCAGGCCGGTCATGCCCGAACGCAAACAGCCGTCGGCTTCGTCGAGCCGGCAGTAGACGTTCACCTTGCTCTGCACGTCGCCCTTGGCGGCGCGGGGGGCTACGCGTTGGACGCCGACGTCGAAAACGTCGAATGGCAGCGAACGGCTTTTGAGCCGTACCCGCTGCCCTGCTCCGACGCGAGCGGCCAACTGCTCGTCCAAGGCGATCACGACCTCGAGGGCGTCGTCGTCTTCGACCTCGCAGATGAGCTTGCCTTCATCGAAGTAGTCGCCCAATTTCTGGCGGAGCTGCGCTGTCGACGACCCCGTCGACGGGGCACGTGACCGTGAGCGATTCGCGCACGCGGTCCAGGTAGGCAACTTCCATGCGCCGCTGCTCGACCAGTGGGCGGTGGGTCCCGCTGGATCGCCACACAACTGAATCGAACACCGCCGTTGTGGTAGGCTAATGTGTCGTCATGACCGACGAAGCGCATCACCGGTACAGCATGTCACCGCTCGAACCGGCCCGCAACTGATTTGCTTCCCGGCGAAATTCGGCCCGGCGGTCGCAATGCCTCCGCGGTTCGCCTTGCTCACCGAGTCGTCCATGCCCCGTAGCGTCCGACGTCCGTCACCGACGGCTGTTTTGCCCGCAACCTGCGTTCTGCTGTTGATCCTCGCCGGCACCATGCCGACGGCGGCCGCCCCACCGGTTGCCACCACCGCGCCGGACGCAAACCCCGCCGGTCACGTTGTCGCCAGCGAGCACGTCGGCAACGTCTTTCTGCAGGGGGATCAGGTCACGGTCATACCGCCGGCGGACATGGCCGGTGTGGTGCGGTCGTGGCACGTCACGGACGAACGCGGTACCGAGGTCGCAAGCGGCAGTGTGCCTCCCGCGGCGTTATCCGACGGCGACGACTCGCAGCCGTCGCCGGTCGCGCTCAGCGCGCTCGGACCGGGATGGTATCGCGTCGATTGGCTTGACGTCGCCGGAAAAGTTCTCGGCACAACGACCGCCGCCGTGCTCGTGCCCCTCGCAGGGCCGCCCCCCGCCGATTCGCCCGTGGCGGTCGACGCCGCCATCGCCTGGTTCGCCCGCGATGACGTTCGGCGCCAGATCGACTTCGCCCACTTGGCGTCGCTGACGGGTGTGGCTTGGATTCGCGATCGGCTCCGCTGGCGCGACATGCAGCCGACCGCCGACCAACTCGCTGCCGAGCCCACGCACGTCACGACCTACGACACCGCCGCGGACGCACAACATCGGGAGGGTCTCAACGTGTTGCAGGTTTTTCATGACACGCCCCCCTGGGCCGTTGGCGCCGACGGCCGCCGCGGCCGCTTCCCGGACGACCTGCGCCACGTGCACCGCTTCTGCCGGGCGATGGCCCAGCGCTTCGCAGGACGCGTCGAGGCCTGGGAGCCCTGGAACGAGGCGAACGTTGCCGACTTTGGGGCCCACACGATCGACGAAATCTGTACCTATCAGAAGGCGGCTTACCTCGGACTCAAGGCGGGAGACCCTAACGTCACCGTATGTTGGAACGCCACGACCGGCGTTCCCACCGACCGGCAGACCGCCGGCGTCCTTCGCAACCAAACCACCCCGTATTTCGACACGTTCAATATCCACTCGTACGACTGGCCCACCTCGTATGAGCGGCTCTGGGGACCTGTCCGGCAGGCGGCCGTCGGCAAGCCGCTTTGGATCACCGAAAGCGACCGCGGCATGGCGAAGCCGACAGACGGTCCCGCGGGCGCGGCAACCATGCGTGGCGAACGTCTCAAGGCCGAGTTCATTGCCCAGTCGTACGCACTCAGCCTTCAGGCCGGCGCCGCCCGCCACTTCCACTTCGTACTTGGCCAGTACGGCGAGCGCGACGTGCAATTCGGCCTGCTGCACGGCGACCTCACGCCGCGGCCCGCCTACGTCGCGCTGGCGACCGTCGGTCGCATGTTGTCGGGTGCCCGCTGCCTTGGCCGCCACGTGGTGGCGGGCCAGCCCGATGCGTTTGTCATCGCGTTTTCAGCACAGCCCAACGTCCCGTCTGACAACAACGTCCCGCCTGGCAACAACGCCGCGTCTGGCGACGGGGACGCCCCGTGCCGCGACGTGCTGGTCGTCTGGGCCGAGCGCCCCGGCGACTGGTCCGAACGTGGCAATCGGCAGATCGACTGGCCGCTTCCCGACGTGCTCCCGGTCCAGTGGAGTTGCGACTACCTGGGCCGCCGGTTGCCGGACACCGTGCCGAGCAAACTCACGTCGGCGCCAACGTTCCTGGTGTTGCCTGCCGGTGCCAGCCGCGCACTGGCCCTCAACACGCCTCCACGCGGCGCCCAACCTGCCGACGCACCGAACGGCACAGCGCCTTCGCCGGTCGTGCTGCAATGCTGTCTGCCGCACGACACGGCGGGCCGTGATGAGTCGATCCCCTGGGCCTGGGAGTTCGAGCACCGGCTCGCCGCAGCTGCCGAACACGACCTGCCGCTGTTCGTCTACAACTTCAGCGACGAGCACGTCAGCGGTGCGATTGTCATTGAGAACCTGCCGCCGAACTATCGCCTGACGCCGCAGCGTTGGCAGGTGAACCTCGCCCCCAACCAACGGCAGCGCCTACCGGCCCGCGTGCACGTCACCGCTCGGGATGCTTCGGCCCCGAAGGCCGAGGAGTGGCTCACGCTGCGCGGCGACTTCGGCCCGGCCGGTCGCCCCACACTCGCCCTGCAATTGTTCACCCCGCCGAACTAGCCGTGGCGGGGCATCGCAAGCCCCATGCAAAAGAACGCACCATTGCCAAATGGTGCATGACATTGACAAGAACGCCAGCGGCGTATGGTTGCGACACTGTGCGGGAACGGGCCCGCCGCGGCGCTCAATCGCACTCGTGTTCCAGTGCCTTAATTTTTTCCACGCGGCGGGCGTGGCGCCCCCCCTCGAAGTCGGTCGCCAGCCAGATGTCGACCATGTGCCCGATTACCCGATCGCCCAACATGTCGGACGACAAGCAAAGGATGTTGGCGTCGTTGTGGCGCCGGCTCAACTCGGCTGTCAGCGCGTCGTGGCAGGGAGCGGCCCGCACGCCCGCCACCTTGTTCGCGGCGATGCACATGCCCAATCCCGTGCCGCAGATCAAGATGCCGCGGTCGGCCTCGCCGCTGGCAACGGCATGGGCGACCGCCGATGCATAGTCGGGATAGTCGACGCTTTCAGCGCTCGTCGTGCCCTTGTCGATCACCTCGTGACCGGCGCGGCTCAGACGCTCGGCGATCCTCGTCTTGGTCTCGAAGCCGCGATGATCGCTTCCCAGGGCTATTCGCATCGAAGCATTCCTCTCCCTGACGCCGGTCACCGAAAACGACGGCAACGGGCACCGCATCTCAATGTGAACGCGCCGCCAAGAACGCCGCCGTTCGGACCTTGGAATTTTGAAACACGTGTCGAAAAGGCACCGGCCGGACCGCTGCCCGGGGGCGTCAGCATTCGAGTTCGCCGACGATCCGATCAATTTCTTTTTCGATCTGCTGCGCGCACCGCTCATAGGCTTCAAGCGTGCCGCCGATCGGGTCCGATACGTCGGCCTCGTCGTGGCAAAGCGTGCGCGTGCGCGGAGCGGCGTCGGGCCACTCCGTCAAGATCGCGTCCCGGTGAGACCGCGTCATTGTAAGCAACATGTCCGCCTGACGCACTACCTGCGGCGTCAACGGTTGCGAGCGATGCTGGCCCAGGTCCAACTCGCGACGCTGCATCACCTCCACCGCCTCGGGACTTGCCCGCCCGCCCATCATCGCCGCGATCCCCGCCGAACCCACCATCACGCCGCGGTCCTCCACGGCCTCGGGGAGACAGCCCAGCTTCTTCGCCAGCTTCTGGCGAAACAACCACTCGGCCATCGGACTGCGACACGTGTTGCCCGTGCACACAAACACGATCAGCCGACTCGCCAGCCGTTCGAGCGCCTGTTCAGATACCACCCCCTGTCGCAGCACCTTGTACGCGTCGCCTGCGACCTGCACCACGGTCGACGCCTGGCCGTAGCGACAACGACCATCGTCCAGCACCAGCGCCGCACCGTCACCAAGGTCGGCGACGATCTGCTCGGCCGAGAGGCCCTCGGGGTGACCGGCCCGGTTGGCACTGGTCAACAGCAACGGACCGGCCAGCAATTGCAGCACGTCGTGAATCAACGGATGCGCCGGCACCCGCAGCCCGACCGTCCCGTCCGGGGCCACTGCCTGCTGCGACTCTTCGGGGAGCCGCGCCACCAGGCTGTCGCCGTCGGTCGCATCGAGCACCAGCGTGATCGGACCCGGCCAACAGCGCCGCGCCAACCGCTCCGCCAACGCGCTCATGTTCGGGACATAATCGGCCGCCTCGTCTGAGCTCTTGATGGCCAACGTGTAGGGACGCGGCTTGTCCCCCCCTTTGACGGCGTGCAGTCTTTCGGTGGCACCTGGGGCGAGCGCGCTGGCTGCCAGTCCGTAGACCGTCTCCGTGGGGAACACGACCAATTGCCCCTCGGCGAGCGCCTGGACCGCGATGTGCACCACGTCGCGGGGATTGTCGGCCTTGCGGACATCAATCACGGCCGGTGGCATAGGGTACCAGTTGAGTTAGGCGTCGAAATGGATGAGCTCGGAGTCCGCCGACAGGTGCTGGGACAGAAACCATTTCCTGCCCAGATGTTACAACCGTCGACGACCCGGGTAAGGTTACCCATCTTTCGACTATATGACCCGCTCTGCCGCATGGTCAAGGTCCCGCGACCTATCGTAGGCAAACGCCCAGGCTCGCCGCTCGCCCACGCCGCCACAGCGGACCGGCGAACAATACTTGCAATTGCCAGCAAATCTCCGAGGATAAAGGGGGGCGGCCAGTTGCGATTCCTGCGGTGGCTGTCGCCGTCGAGCGATCCCTTTCTCGTATCGGAACGTAATGGCTGGCATGAACGGGCTACGGCGAAACATCGTGCTGGGAACGGGGCTCCTTGTCGGGCTCGTCTTTCTCGGCATCGTCGCCGGCTGCGACGAGGATCTCGATGGCGCCGCGGCCGATCAACCCGATCTGATTTGGTCCCAGCACGGCTTGCTCAATGGCCAGTTGCAAAAACCCCGCGCCATGGCGATCAGCGCCGACGACGAAATCTACATCGTCGACTACACGGCTCGTATCCAGGTCTTCACGCCCGACGGCAAGTTCCTCCGCGGCTGGACGACCCCCGACAGCCAGTTCGGCCGTCCCACGGGGCTGAGTTTCGACCGCGAAGGCCGACTGCTCGTGGCCAACACGCATTATTACCAAGTGCTCATCTACTCGCCCGAGGGCGAGTTGGTCGACACGATCGGTGGGCTCGAAGGCACGCCCGGCCACGGTCCCGGCGAGTTCGGACTGGTCACCGATGCCGTCCAGGATTCGCAAGGAAACTATTACGTCGCCGAATACGGCGAATATGACCGCATCCAGAAGTTCAACCGCGAAGGCGAGTTTCTCACCCAATGGGGCAGCCAGGGCTTCGAGCCGGGACAGTTTCGTCGGCCCCAGAATCTCGCCGTCGACAGCGATGACAACGTTTGGGTCGTCGACGCCTGCAACCACCGCGTGCAACAGTTCGACGCCGAGGGCAAGCTCCTGCGCATTTGGGGTGAAAAAGGTGACGCTCCCGGCCAGCTTTACTATCCTTACGACTTGCTGTTCGACGACGCCGGGAACCTTTACATCAGTGAGTTCGGCAATTGCCGCGTGCAGAAGTTCACCCCGGACGGTCAGTCGCTCGGCCTTTGGGGACATGAAGGACGCCGCCCCGGCGAGCTTAGCCAACCGTGGGCTCTGGTCATGGACTCCCAGGGCCGCATCCACGTTCTCGACACGCAAAACCACCGCGTGCAGCGCATTGTGATGTGAGTGCTCCGCCTTCGACGCGCCCGCGTGATACCGAAACCATGATGAACGCCTGAAAAAGCAACGACCGCCTGCGAGAAGACCAACACGATGTTCGGTTACCAGCTCGACTTCGAACACCCCGCCTGGCTGTTGCTGGCACTACTGCTGCCGGTGATGTGGTGGGTGTCGTTGCGGTCGCTCTCCGGGTTGGGGAGTGTGCGGCGCTGGACGGCCATCCTGCTCCGCACGGTGGTGATGCTGCTGTTGATCGCGGCGCTGGCCGAAGCGCAGTTTGTCCGCACTAGCGACAACGTGACCGTCTTCTACCTGCTCGACCAGTCCAAGAGCATCCCCGAGTCGCAGCGCGTGGCGATGAAGCGGTTTGCCCGCGAAGACGCTTTCCGCCATCGCCAGCAGGGTGACAAGGTCGGCGTGATCGTCTTCGGTCGCGATGCTGCCATCGAGTTTCCCCCCTTCGCCGCCGACATCGAAATCCCCGAAGACACCGAGAGCGTGCTCGATCCCGACTACACGAACCTGTCGGCCGCGATCAACATGGCCGAGGCTGCGTTTCCCCACGACGCCTCGAAGCGGATCGTGATCATCAGCGACGGCAACGAAAACCTCGGCAATGTGCTCGAACAGGCCCGCAGCGTCACTTCGCATGGCATCGGCATCGACGTCGTGCCGATCGTCTACCAGGCCGAGAGCGAGATCGCCATCGAAAAGGTGGCCGTGCCGCCGAATGTCCGCCGCGGCCAGCCCTTCGACCTCCGCATTGTTGTCGACAACACCGCCACGGGCGACAACGAAGCCCGCGCCGTCACCGGCCGACTCCGTGTCACCGAACAGACCGACGACGTGCCCCGTACGCTCAGCGAACAAACCGTCACGGTCCAGCCGGGCAAGCAGGTGTTCACCGTGCCGCTCGAACGCGACCAGTCGAACTTCTACCGCTTCGGCGCACAGTTCATTCCGGACGACCCCGCCAGCGACGCCACACCCGAAAACAACGCTGCCTCGGCGTTCACGCACATCCGCGGCAAGGGGACCGTCCTGCTGGTCGAGGACCAAGAAAATCCGGGCGAGCACGACTATCTCGTCGAGCGATTGCGGTCCGCCGAAATTGAAGTGCAGGTGATGCCGACGAACCAGTTGTTCACCGACCTGGGTGGCCTGCAACCGTTCGACAGCGTCGTCCTCGCCGATGTTCCCCGGGAGTATTTCAGCACCGTCCAGATCAAGGCGATGGTGGCCAACACGCAAAAGCTCGGGGCGGGGCTGGTCATGCTCGGCGGCCCCAGCAGCTTCGGCGCCGGCGGCTGGCGCAACACCGAACTCGAAAAGGCGATGCCCGTCGACTTCGAGATCAAAAACGCCAAGGTCGTGCCCAAAGGGGCGCTCGCCCTACTGATGCACGCCTCGGAAATCCCCCAGGGAAACTACTGGCAAATACAGACCGCCGCCGCCTCGATCAAGACCCTCGGCCCCGAGGACCTTTGCGGTCTGGTCTACTTCAACGGCACCGAACAGTGGCTCTGGAACCATCCGAACGGCCTGGTCGAAGTTGGCGAGAACAAGGCGAAGATGCTCAAGCGGCTTTCGACGATGACGCCCGGCGACATGCCCGATTTCGACCCCTCGATGCAGATGGCCGTCCGCGCGTTCAACCAGGTCAAGGACGCTGCTGTCAAACACATGATCATCATCAGCGACGGCGATCCTTCGCCGCCGTCGCCCGGCGTCGTCAAGGCGCTCGTCGACGGCAACATCTCGGTCAGCACCGTGGCCATCGGGGCCCACGGGCCGGCGAACAGCCGCGTCCTCAGCGACCTGGCTGCCGACACGGGAGGCAAGTATTACGCGGTCAACAACGCCCGCGCCCTGCCGCAGATCTTTCAAAAGGAAGCCCGGCGGGTGGCGCGGCCGTTGATCTACGAACCCGAACAGCCGTTCTTGCCCCAGGTGGTCTCGTCGGCGCATCCCATTGTCAGCGGCATCGCCTCACCGCTCCCGCCCACGCGCGGCTACGTGATGACTACGGTTAAGAATAACCCCTTGGTCGAAGTGGTCGTCCTCTCGCCGGAACCCGCCACGGAAGACAGCGGCGCGAACAACACGATCCTGGCCACCTGGCAATATGGCGTAGGCCGCGCGATCGCCTTCACGACCGATGCCGGCGCCCGCTGGACCGACCTCTGGACCAACTCGGAAATGTACGACAAGTTCTTCACGCAAATGATCCGCTGGTCGATGCGCCCGATGGACGATCAGGGCAACTTCACCGTCGCCGTCGATCAAAGCGACGGACAGGGGCGCGTCTTCATCACCGCGCTGGACAAGGACGACCGCTTCATCGACATGTTGAACATGACCGGCATGGTCGTCGACCCGGACATGGAAGCCGTCGACATTGACATCGCACAAACGGCGCCGGGGCGGTACGTTGGCACGTTCGACGCGACGAAGTCGGGCAACTTCCTGGTGATGGTGAATCCCGGTGGCAACTTGCCGCCGATTCGCACCGGTCTGAACGTGCCCTATTCCGACGAGTTCCGCGATCGCCAGCCCGACGTCGGTGTGCTCTCGGCAATGGCCAGCCTGGTGCCCAAAGGAGGCGAGCCCGGCACCTTTGTCGAAGTCGACAGCAACGAAACGGACCTGAAAGAGTTGCTCGACGTGAATCCCTTCCGCCGCGACCTGGAGCGTGCCCGCAGCAGCCAGGACATCTGGTATTACCTGCTGTTTGCCGCCGGCTGCCTGTTCTTTTTCGACGTGTTCAACCGCCGCGTGGCGGTCAGCTTCGCCTGGGTGGCGCCGCTCGTGGGGACCGTGCGGTCGCGATTGTTGGGCCGCGAAGAAAGCCGCGCCGACGAGGAATATCTCGACCGTCTCCGCAGCCGCAAGCGTGAGGTATCGGCGGGCCTCGACGAACGCCGCGCCGCCACGCGATTCGAACCCACGTCCGACGCGCCGCAGGCCGAGAGCGAAGATCTCGCCGCCGCCATCGAGTCGGGCAGTGCCAAGAAGCCGTCCGGCGGACCGGCGCCCGGCAAGACAAGCGGCCTGGCCCCGCAGGCCGACGCCGAAGTCGAGTCGTACACCGACCGCCTGCTCAAGGCGAAACGTCAGGTCCGCAAGGGCCTCGACGAAAAAAAGTAACCCGACCAGGCACAAGCTCCCCGCTTGCCGCCGCTCACACAATCGACCACACATCGCGACTACGAGGAAGACGATATGACCGACAACCAGACGATGGAGCAGCGCGCCGAGCGTTTCGCCGAACGCTACCGCGCCGTACACGATCAAATCAGCCGTGCCATCGTCGGTCACGACGACGTCATCCACGGCGTGCTCACCTGCTTGTTTGTCGGCGGCCACTGCCTGCTCGAAGGTGTGCCCGGTCTCGGTAAGACGTTGCTGGTCCGCTCCCTGGCGCGGGCCCTTGGGCTGAAATTCTCCCGCATCCAGTTCACCCCCGACCTGATGCCCGCCGACATTCTCGGCACGAACATGGTGCTCGAATCGGCCGAAGGCAAACGCTACTTCGAGTTCCAGAAGGGGCCCATTTTCACGCAGATCTGCCTGGCCGACGAAATCAACCGCGCCACCCCCAAGACCCAGTCCGCCATGCTCGAAACGATGCAGGAAGGCACGGTCACCGCCGCCGGTCACACCTACGAACTCGAAAAGCCCTTCTTCGTGATGGCCACGCAAAACCCCATCGAACAGGAAGGCACCTATCCGCTCCCCGAGGCTCAGTTGGATCGCTTCTTCTTCAAACTCGTCGTCGGTTATTCCGGCAAGGATGATCTCTCGGAGATCATCAATCGCACCACGCGCAACCAACGGGCCGAGATCGAACCCGTGATGGAGGGCGCCGAGATCATCGACTGGCAGAACCTGGTCCGCGAGGTGATTCTCGCCCCGCACGTGCAGGACTACATCGTGCGGATGGTGCTCTCGACGCATCCCGAGGGCCCCTACGCCAAGCCGGTCACCAACAAGTACGTGCGATGGGGTTCGAGTCCCCGCGGTGCCCAGACAATCGTGTTGGCCTCGAAGGTGCGCGCCTTGCTCGAAGGCCGTTACAACGTCAGCTTCGAGGACGTCCGCCGCGTCTTCCTGCCGGCGATGCGTCACCGCGTGTTGTTGAACTTCGAAGCCCAGGCCGAGGCGATCGAACCCGACCAGGTGCTGCTTGATCTATTGGAAGCCGTCCCCGAAAAGACCGAAGAACTAGCCGCCTAAAAAAACCTGACCCCCTAACAACCTAAACCCCTAAATACCTACATACCTAAACCCCTAACAATGTCCTCCACGCTGCAGTCCGACTTGTTGCCTCCGAGCCTGATGGCGCGGCTCGAGCGGCTCGAACTCGTGAGCCGCAAGATCTTCCGCGGCCGCATGAAGGGCGAGCGGCGCAGCCCGCGGCGTGGCCAGAGCGTCGAGTTCGCCGACTTCCGCAATTATGTTGCCGGTGATGACCTCCGCTTCATCGATTGGAACACCTACGCCCGGCTCGATCGGCTCTTCTTGAAACTATTTCTCGAAGAGGAAGACCTGCACTTCTATGCGCTGCTCGACGCCAGTGCGTCGATGACGTTCGGCGACCCGTCGAAGCTGCAATACGCCAAACAACTCGCCGCTGCGTTGGGGTTCGTGGGCTTGACCCGCTCGGATCGCGTGAAAATCGAAACGATCGGCCAGCCCGCGCATCACCCCTCACCCGTCCTGCGCGGCCGGCGCAGCATGTGGCGGTTGCTCGAACGCATCGACGGCATCGCCGGCAACGAAACCGCTACGCTCGACCAGGGGGTGCGCAACTTCTGCCTGCGTAACTCCGGCCGCGGCATCTGCGTCTTCATCAGCGACCTGCTCGATAAGAACGGCTACGAGTCGGCGCTGCGGCGGCTCGTGGCCCAGCGAATGGACGTGTTCGTCATCCACTTGATGTCGAAGGAAGAACTCGATCCCACGCTCACCGGCGACCTCCAACTCGTCGACAGCGAAGACGACGACGTCGCCGAGGTCACGATCAGCGCGCCGCTGCTGAAGCGCTACCACGAAACGCTCAACGCCTTCGTCGGCTCGGCACGCGAGTTCTGCAACCGCCGCGGCGTTTCGTACATGCTCGTCAACAACGAGGTGCCCGTCGAGCAACTCATCACCGAGTACCTGGTCAAACGGGGGCTCGTGCGCTGATGTTGCCGCAACTGACCAACCTGCTCACCTGGTGGCAATGGGCCGCCATTCTCGCCGTGCCGCCGGCGATCCTGCTGCTGTACTTCCTCAAGCTCAAACGCCAGCCCGTCAGCGTTCCCAGCACTTACCTCTGGCACAAAGCGATTGAAGACCTCCACGTCAACAGCCTCTGGCAGCGGCTGCGGCGCAGCATCCTGCTGTTCCTGCAGTTGCTCGCCGTGCTGCTGGTGATCGCCGCCCTCACTGGGCCGAGTTGGGAGGGGTCCTCCCTCTCGGGCGATCGCTTCATTTTCATCGTCGACAACTCGGCCAGCATGCAGGCCACCGATGTCTCACCCACGCGTCTCGACGCTGCCCGCGAACAGGTCGCCGACCTGATCGACCAGTTGGACTCGGGCGACGTGGCCATGCTGATCAGCTTCGCCGAGTCGGCCCGCGTCGAACAGCCGTTCACCAACAACCGCAGCCTGCTCCGCGAACGTCTTGCCG
>JAGQPT010000154.1 GCA_020426575.1 Planctomycetales bacterium | reverse complement strand
GTGATAGGGACGGGCCGTGAAGCCGTGGCTGCCGAGATAGTCGGCCAGGTCTTCGGCCGTTCGTTGCAGGGTGACATAGATGATCGTGGGCCCGCGCGGACGACGCTGTAGCTCGTTAAGCAACAAGTCGCGGCGCTGGTGTGCCGTACAAGGCGTGATGCAGAGTTCCAGGTTTGGGCGATAGAAACCTGTGTGCACGACGTCGTTCGGGGCGATGTCAAAGGCCCGAGCAACGTCCGCTGCGACGCTCGGCGTGGCTGTGGCGGTAAGTGCCAGGACGCGGGGGACCTGCAAGCGGCGGGCGAGCGCGGCGATCTTGAGGTAGTCGGGGCGGAAATTGTGGCCCCACTCGCTGATGCAATGGGCCTCGTCGACGGTGAACAGGTCGACGCGTCGCTGTGACAGCAGGCTGAGGAAGCGCTCGTTGCCCAACCGTTCGGGCGACACATAGAGCAGCTTGGTGTGCCCAGAACGGATGTCGTCGTAGACGGCGACAGCCTCGTCACGCGCCAGGCTGGAGTCGAGCCGCGCCGCCGGGATCGACTTGGCCGTGAGGAAGTCGATCTGGTCTTTCATCAGGGCGATCAGCGGCGAGATCACCACGGTGAGGCCGTCAAACGCCAAGGCGGGGAGTTGGTAACAGAGGCTCTTGCCGCCGCCGGTGGGGAAGATCGCCAGCGTCGAGCGCCCGCCCAGCAGTCGCGCGATCACGGCGGATTGGCCGGGGCGGAATTCGCCGAAGCCAAAGACATTGCCGAGCAGTTCACCGGCCTGCTCGGGGAGTTCCGGAGCCGGGGCATCGCCGCCGCTGAGGGCTGGCGCGGGTGTAGCATTCATGGCGACCTCGCCGTCGAGGGTCTGTAGACACGAGCCTGCCGGCTGCCGGTAAGTGTACAAAAGTATATGTCATGTGTCACGTGGTTTTTGCGCCTTTTTTGGGAATAGGCGACACGGGCTCGCAGGCGCCACCGGATGGTGGAAGGTAGGCTGGAATAGCCCGCGGGCGCCGTGAAAAGCAGCATGAGGCCGCGGCGTTTTTGCGTGGCCACACCGTTGCTCGGCGGTGCCGCCCCGGCTATACATCACCGTTTTGTTTTGCCCGCCCGCCTCTCTCGAACGAGTACCTCCGCCCATGCCCGACAAAGCACCCTGGATCACTTACCGGCCTGAGTTGAAGGTGCTCGACTGCACGATTCGCGACGGGGGTTTGATCAACAACCACTTGTTCGACGACGCGTTGGTGCGGGCGGTGTACGAGACCTGCGTGGCGGCCGGCATCGACTACATGGAGATCGGCTACAAGAACTCGCCGCGGCTGTTTGCCAAGGACGAGTACGGTCCGTGGCGCCATTGCGAAGAAGAAGATATGCAGCGCGTGGTCGGCGACCACGACGCCGAGGCGACGGGGCTGAAGCTCTCGGCGATGGCCGACGCGGAGAAGAGCGACTGGCGGCACCAGATCGTGCCCGCCGAACAAAGCCCGTTGGACATGATCCGCGTGGCGTTCTATGCCCACCAGGTGTCCGAGGCGGTGCAGATGATCGAGCACTGCCACGAGTTGGGGTACGAGACGATGGCGAACCTGATGGCCGTCTCGAACATCACGGAGCGCGAGATCGACACGGTGCTGTCGGCGATCGCGCCGACGCCGGCTGGCACGATGGTGATCGTTGACAGCTTCGGTCACCTCTACCGCGAGCAGATCGACATGCTGTACCGCAAATACGCCGCGGCGATGGAGGGGACCGGCAAGGAAATCGGCATGCACGCCCACAACAACCTCCAGTTGGCGTTTGCCAACACGCTCGAAGCGATCGTGCTGGGCGCCAATCGGGTTGACGCGACGATGATGGGGCTGGGCCGCGGTGCCGGCAACTGCCCCATGGAACTGTTGCTGGGCTTCTTGCGCAACCCGAAGTTTTCGCTCCGGCCGGTAATCCAACTGTTGCGGGACCACATCGACCCGTTGCGTGAGACGGTCGAGTGGGGGGCGTTGGTGCCGTACAACATCACCGGTGCGCTGAACCTGCATCCGCGTTCGGCGATGCAATTCCGCGCCGGCGAGGATCGCGACGACTACCTGAAGTTCTACGATCAGATCACCGCCGATGAGTGATCGGTGTGGG
>JAGQPT010000153.1 GCA_020426575.1 Planctomycetales bacterium | reverse complement strand
TCGCCGGCCGTGACTACGCCAAAGTCGTTGAACCACAACCATGTACTGTGCGCATCTGGTCCTTCGCTGGTGCCCGACAGGAACCCGGTCACTTGCTCCGTGGCGTTGTCGAATCGCCAGCCACAAACCTTGTAGGCCGCTGTCGGAGTCGCCAGGGTTGTTTGAGTGGTGTAGGTGTAAGTCGCGCCATGCTGTGACACATGACCTATGCAGTTACTCGTGCCATTGAATTGCCCGGAAATGTTCTCGGTGCGGTCGTTGTTGTTCAAGAAGGACCACGGCGCATAGTCGGCCGTGCCGTCGCACTTGATGACTGCGAAAACGGTCAGGCCGGGCCAAGTTTGCTGAGCGATAAGCTCGGCCGTTGAAAGGTTGTAGCCAATCGCCTCGACGCTCGCTGCCACGAAGTCGACGGCGGGGTAGCCATTGACCGCGTCGGCAATGTATTGCGGTGAACCGTGTACGTAGTCGCCCAGGTGCCGGCCATTGCCGCTGGAGTCGAGCCAGCCGGTGAGCGTGTCGTCGACGCCGGGGTTGACTCGTACGGCATTCACTGCTTCGTATCGCGCCCACCATGCCGTCGAGGCCAGCACGTTCTGCGCAGCAACCTGGCGTCGCAGCAGCCACTTGGCCAGCGTGTCGCGAACCTGTCCAGCGGTGGGCAACAAGGCGAGCATGAGCTAGATGATCGTCCCCAGCACGTAGGCGTCGTCGATCGTGCCGCCAGCCAGTGGCGTCTCAACGGCAATCAAAAAGTCCGCGTTCCCCTCCAGGTCGATCTTGGCGGTGGCCTCGGATATCTTTCCGCCACCAGTTTGCGCCGAGTCGTTCGCGTCGCTGGCTGTCAGGGCGATGCTGTAGTCACCGTTCGCGTCCGCCATCGCAAGGAGGTAGTTTTCCATGCGGGTAAACACGTTGAGTACCAGCCCGGCCGCTGAACCGTCGTCATCGTGAAACAGCCGGAGCACCAGCGTCGTGCCGACGTCAGTGTGGCACCAGCGGTCGGCAAACCCGGCCGCAGTCGGATCGACTACCCGGCTGCCCGTGTTGTCACCGCCGGCCGTCGTGACGTTCGGCTTGGCGCAGACGATCACGTAAGGCAGCCGTGGCGAAACCGGAACAACAGCGCCCGCCCGCGACGCACCAATGGTGGCGAGATACGACATTGATTGCTTCTCCAAAGTACCCGGCTAAACCCTGATGCCCTGTGACACCAAGTAGTCGTCCAGTTCTTGCTCGGTGGCGAACGCATGGCCAGCTTCGATTAGCTTCTCGGCCAAGGTTGTTTCGCTGTCGATGAACACGTGCCCGTAAATGCGTTGGAATTTGCCGACGACACCAAACACGTTGACGTACCCCTCGTCGTCCCTCAGTGCTTCGTCGGGGATGAACAGCGACAGTTGTTCGGCTTCCTCGACCAGCGACTCGGCGTAGTGCTTGGCTGGCACACCAAGCACCTTCTCAGGACCGGCGATCTCCGCTGCCCAGCAATCCAACAGCCGCACCGGCGGCAGGTCGTTCCGGCCAGTGGGATTGAGCCGCACGATGATCGTGTCCGCGTCAATAACGCGGACCAACCAAACACGCGCGGTAACTCCGTAGGCTGGTAAGTTCATGGTTCTTGGTGCTTCGCTGAATGATTAAATGGCGGGCGGTTGCTTGTTTACAGCGGCCGACCGCTGAGCGTGGTCCCGCTGCCGGTATAGCCACCTGTCGTGGCACGATAGCCTGGCTCGGTCGACTCCCAGTCGCCTTCGGCATGCGGCTGGTTCTCGGGCCAAATCTCCGCGAACGCGATAGCGTCGGTGATCGCGATACCATTGATCGCCGACAAGTCGTTTTCGGTCGGCCACCAAAGCTGCGGCGGTCGCTCAGACGACTGTTCGACCGGCATCACCACGTCCCACGGCTGATACCGGCCGCCGTTTTCTACCTCGGCGAAATACTCGTTCGGGATCGTGTAGCCAGCTTCGCGGAATTCCTGCCGCGTGAAACCGAAATACTTCGTTGCGAACAACGTCAGCATCTCGTTGA